>DATATR010000024.1:0-5405 GCA_036268695.1 Polyangiaceae bacterium
GCGCGATGATGACCTGCTGGTCGGACAGTGAGCTCGACGCCTACGTCGGCCTGGCGATCGACGCGGCGCGCGAAGAAGGCGGCTCGCAAATCCTGCTGATCGATCAATTCCTGAAGAACGCAACCGAGGTCGATGTGGACGTGGTCTGCGACGGCAAACGCGCCGTGATCGGCGGCGTGATGCAGCACATCGAAGAAGCCGGCGTGCACTCGGGCGATTCGACCAGCGTGCTCCCGCCGCACACGCTCGACAGCGACGTGGTCGCGCGGATCGAAGACGAAGCGCGCAGGCTCGCGCTCGAGCTCGGCGTCGTCGGGTTGATGAACGTGCAATTCGCGGTCAAAGATCGCGAAGTCTACGTGCTCGAAGTGAACCCGCGCGCGTCGCGCACGGTGCCGTTCGTCGCCAAAGCGACGGGCCGTCCGCTCGCGAAAATCGCGGCAAAAGTCATGGTCGGCCGGAGTTTGGACGAGCTCAACGTGTTCGATCGCTCGCTGCCGATGCATGTCGCGGTGAAAGAGTCGGTGTTCCCGTTCCAGAAATTTCCGGGCGTCGACACCATCCTCGGCCCGGAGATGCGCTCGACCGGCGAAGTGATGGGCATCGCCGGCTCGTTTCCGCTCGCGTTCGGCAAATCGCTCTCGGCTTCGAGCGTGCGCTTGCCGGATCACGGCGTCGCGTTCATCAGCGTGAAGGACGACGACAAAGAGGCCGCATGCCAAGTCGCGCGCCGCCTGCGCAATCTCGGCTTCTCGATCATGGCGACCGGCGGCACCGCGCGAGCGATTCAGCGTGCGCGCATTCCAGTCGAGCGCGTGAACAAAGTGCTCGAAGGTTCGCCGCACGTGGTCGACGCAATCCGCGATGCGCGCGTGCAGCTCGTGATCAACACGACCCAAGGCGCAAAAGCAATCGCCGACAGTTACTCGATCCGCCGCAACGCGCTGCTCGCGAACGTGCCGTACTTCACGACGATGTCCGCCGGCACCGCGGCCGTCGAAGCGCTCGAAGTCAGTGCGCTCCTCGCGGGCCGCGGCGAGCTCGTGAAGAGCCTTCAGGAATGGCACGCGCGCTCGGCTGAAAACGAATGAATCCGGCGGCTTAGCGCCAGAAGCTCGAACCGGCTCGGCTTTGCTACACTGCGCGAGTGCGGCATCGATATCCGTTCGAAGCGCTTCGTTGGTTGAGGCGTCAGCGCGTCGATCGTGAAGCCGCAGAGGTGAGCGAGCGAACAGCGCGCAGCGTCCGCGCTCGGAGCGAGGAAGCGCGCAGCGAAATCGCGCGCCGGAGCAGCGAGCAGCGCATCGCCGACGTCTCGCGCACCGAGCTCGAGCGGCTCGAAGCAAGCAACGTTCGCGCGGGCGAGCTCGCTCGTGTCGGCGACTGGCGCAAAGGCGCGGAAAACGAGCTTGCCGCGAGGCGAGCAAAAGAAACCCAAGCGCGCGAAGCGCTGCGCACCGAAGTTGCGGCCGAGGCCGTCGCGCGCCGCGCGCTGGGCGTCGCGAGCAGCGAAGCCGAGCTGATCGACGGCCATCGCGATGCGTGGCAAAAAGAGCGAGCGTCTGCCGCAGAACGCTCGGAAGAAGAAGCGATACTCGAACAATGGACCGCGAAACGCCATCCGCTCCGCGGCTGAAATCGCGACGCTGGTCCGCGGCGCTGCTCGTGCCGTGCGCGGCGCTACTCGTCTACTGCGAATCACGACAAGCGCCAGAGCAAGCTGCACCGAAGGCGCCGCCATTTCGCATCGCGACTTCGGCGAGCGCGTCGCCGCCCAGGCCGAGCGCGTCGTTCTCACTGACTGATTTTCGGCCGCTCTTGACGGCGCCCGAGCTCGCGAGCGTCGCGACTTTGCTCGAAAATGGCGCACCCGAAGCAGCGGCGCGCGAGCTCGATGCTTGGCTCGCGAAATCGCCGCCCGCGTTGGAGCAGCGCTTTCGTTATGATTTTTTGCTCGCGCGCCTGCACGAACAAGGCGGACAGTTGGCGGCCGCGTTGATCGCTTATGGCCGAGTTGGCGGCGCGGATTCGCCGCTCACGAACTACGCACGCGCGGGTGAAGCGCGCATGTTGCTCGCGCTGGGCCGCCCGAAAGATGCACTCGCGCGGCTCGCGACACTGCCCGATGACGCGCCCGTTTCGCGTCTGAAATGGCCGGTGCTCGCCGAAGCCGCGCGCAAAGTCGGCGATCGCGCGACGGCGATCGGCGCCTACTCGCGCTCGCTCGCCGCGACTCCGCCTGGCGCCGACAAAGCCGACGGCGAGCTCGCCTTCGCCAATTTGCTCTTGAGCGGTCCGGCTTCGGCCGAGCATGAAGCCGAAGCGCTACAAGCGCTCGATTTGGCGCGGCGCATTCAAGATGAAATGAGCGCGTCTCGGCAAACACTTGCCGCGGCAAAGGCAGACGAAGAGCGCGCCCTCGCGGCGCTCGCCGAACCCGCGCGGAACGCGCATCGGACACGCGACGCGGCGGGCATGCTCGATCACGTGCACGCCTTGCTCGATGCGCGCGAGTTCGATCAAGCCGAGCAAGCCGCCGGCGAAGCGCTCGCCGCCTTGAGCGAAGCCGAGCGCAAAGCCACGACCGGCTGCGAGCTGCAATTTTCGCTCGGAAAAGCTCGAGCTTCGCGCCGCAACTACGCACGCGCGGGCGACGCGTTCGAGGCCTTGCTCGCGGACTGTTCGGATCAGGATTTGCGCGCGCGCGCCGAGTTCATGGCCGGCAAAGCGGCGGCGAGCGCCGGCGATCACATGCTCGCGGTGAAGCGCTTCGCCGCGCTCGAGCAGGAAGCACCGAAGAATTCGCTCGCCGACGACGCGCGCTTGTACGGCGCGCTCTCTTATCTCGAGCTCGGCGTCGAGGCGCGCTTCACCGAGCTCTTGAGCAGCTTGCCCGATGATTACCCCGACGGCGACATGGTCGTCGAGGGCACGTTCCGCTTGGCTTTGCGCCGTCTCGACAAGCAAGATTGGGCTGGCGCCGCCCGCGTGCTCGAGCGCGTGCTCGACAATAAATACAGCACGGGCGCGCGCGCCGCGGATTTTGCTGGGCGCGAGCGCTATTTTCACGCGCGCGCGCTCGCTGCGACGGGTGAAACCGAACGACCGCTCGCCGAATACGAAGCGTTGATCAAAGATTTACCGCTCTCGTACTACATGCTGTGCGCGTACAGCGCGCTTGCGCAGGTGGATCACGCGCGCGCGGAAGCGGCTTTGAACTCGGCCTTGACCGCGGTCGCGTCGGGCCCGATAGTGGTCACGAATCGAGCTGAATTCTCGGGGCTCGGCTTCACGCGCGCGCTCGAGCTGTTCGGCGTCGGGGACTTGGACGACGGCGCGCGCGAGCTCGACGCGCTCGGCCTCGGCGAAACAGCGCGTCCCGAGCTCTTGTGGGGGCTATCGAAGCTCTACGCGGACGCGGGCTCGGTGAAGCTCTCGCACGCCGCGGCGCGCCGCGCGCTCTCGGCGTCGCCTTCGAGCTGGCCCGCGGATGCTTGGCTCGACGCCTGGAAGCTTGCCTATCCCGCGCCCTATCACGAGATCGTCGAACGCGAAGCCAAGCGCACCGCGCTGAACCCTGCCTTGATTTACGCGATCATGCGCGAAGAATCCGCGTTCGACCCCGACGCCGAAAGTCCCGCCGATGCTTACGGCTTGATGCAATTGATCGTGCCGACCGCGAAGACGATGGCGCGCCCGCTCGGGCTGCCGTTCGATCGCAACTCGCTGAAACGGCCGAACGTGAACGTCGCGCTCGGTGCGAGCGTGCTCGCGAAGTATGCGAGCGCGTTTCCCGAGGATCCGTTGCTGGCGATTCCGGCGTACAACGCGGGCCCGCTCAACCCGAAGAAATGGCTGCACGAGCGCCCGAATGCCGACTTCGACATTTGGGTGGAGCTGATCCCGTACGTCGAGACGCGGCGCTACATGAAGCGCGTCTTGTCGAGTCGCGCGGCCTACGCATTTTTGTACCAACGCGAAGCGTTCGCCGAGTTCGCGACGCTACCCGCGAAGATTCAATGAAGGCTCAGCTCTTCCACTTGATGTTGCAGCCGATGCTCGGGATCTGATCTGGGTTTGGAGCCTTGCCCGCGAGCAGCGCCTCGATCGCGGCGCGCGCGTCGCGACCGGTGACCGGTACGTCGTTCGCCGGCCGAGCACCGTCGAATTGGCCGCGATAGGCGAGCTTTCCCTGCGCGTCGAAGATGTACAGATCCGGCGTGCACGCGGCATCGAACGCGCGCGCCACGCTTTGCGACTCGTCATACAAGTAAGGGAACACATAGCCGGCAGCTTTGGCTTCGGCGGCCATGGCCGCTGGCGAATCCGCGGGATACGCGACGGCGTCGTTCGAGCTGACTGCGACCATGCCCGCGCCGCGCTCGCGGCAGAAGCGACCGAAATCGCTGATGCCCGCGCGGATGTGCTTCACGAACGGGCAATGATTGCAGATGAACAGCACGACCGCGGGCTTGCCTTCGAGCGTCTTCGACGAGACGAGCGCGCCGCTCACCGTGTCCGGCAATTCGAAGCTCGGCAATGCGGTGCCGAGCGAGAGCATGTTCGACGGAGTTCGTGACATGCGCGAAAGCTTGCCTCGCGCGGCCGATACGTCAACTAGGCGCGCGCCGCGAGCCGTGCGGGCGCGCCGCTACCCGCCGCGATTTCGTGTGTGATTCGTCGCCAATCTTCCAGTTGGTGCGCCACGCCGAGCGCGCGCAAATAGCGCAAATCGAGCGCGATGGTTTTGTCGAGCACACCGGTCAACGAATTGACTAACCTGAACGGACGTGACCGGAGCTCGAACAATTGCCGCGTTTTTTGCGGCGTCCGTCGCTGTCTCGCTTGTCTCGAATTCGCGCGCTGCCGAGCACGCGCCTCGTTTTCCGGTCGTCGATTTACACGTCGATCTTTCGTACGAGTACAACTTCAAGGGCAAGCCGTTCGAGCTCGGCAGCGGCCAATTTTCGGCGCGGAAGCTCGAGCAGGGCGGCGTGCGCGGCGTGGTCTTGCCGCTGTTCGTGCCGCGGGATGCTTCGCCAAATGGTCCGCGGCTCGCCGATCTCGAGCGCTCCTATGCGCGCGTGAGCGAAGCCTTGGCGCACACGAAGCCGTTCGCGCCCGCTGGTTGCACCGCGCCGCCGGGCAGCGTGCGCACGTTCTTCGCGTTCGAAGGTGCCGCGCCGCTCGCGAACGATCCGGCAGCCTTGTCGCTTTGGGCCGGGCGAGGGCTGCGCATCGTCGGTTTGGTGCACACGTATGCGAACGAGCTCGCGAGCTCTTCGGGCGACGCGCCGGCGAAAGACTTCGGGCTCACGGATTTGGGGCGAGCGTTCGTACACCGCGCGTTCGAGCTCGGGCTCGTGGTCGACGTATCACACGCTTCGGATCGCGCCGTGAGCGAC
>DATATR010000025.1:0-6309 GCA_036268695.1 Polyangiaceae bacterium
CGCCGCTCGCACCTGCTGGCGTGACCGCGAACGGCTGCGAGAAGTCCTCTCCGCCCATTTTCGCGCCCGTGTAGATCAAGTACGAGATGTTGCCGGGCTTCGAGTCATTGTCGCTGGCCGCGTCCCAGCTCAAATCGACACTGCCGTCGTCATTGACGGTGGCTTTGCTCAAGCCGGCGAACATCGGCGGCACGCTGTCTTTCGAGCTCGAAGTGCCGCCGCTACCGCCGCTGCCGCCGCCGTTGTCGTCGCCACCACCGCATGCGGCAGTCGCGCAAACGACGCCGCTGAGCAGCACTCGAGTCAATCCCTCCAATAGCTGGCGACGAAATTTCATGACTAAGCGAAGCCTACTCTACTACTCAGTGCTGAGTCGCGGTCGATCAAATGGCGCTGCTTCGTTCTGTACGCGCGGGTCGGTCAGTGCGTTGCGAAGGAAGTCGACCAAGTCGGCCTTCTCGTCGTCCGCCAGGCTCAAATTCGTGATCGCAGAGGCGACGCTGCCGTCGAGCGTGCCCGGGGTTCCGATATTTGGCGGGGTGTTGTAGGTGTTGACCACGTTTTCCAAGCTGGCGCCGGGGCCATAGCCGTAGTGAAACAAGCCCTGCGTTTCGCGCAAACCAACGTTCCGAAGGTTTGCCGTCTTTACCGAGTGAGCCGGCGCGCCGGTCACGATTTTCGCGCGGCCCGCATCCAGCTCGGTAATGAATCCGAGGTTGTGAAACTGCGAGTCGGTGAAGGTCGGCGGAATGTGGCACGTGGCGCACTTTCCCTTGCCTTTGAAGATCGTGAGCCCGCGAATTTGGCCCGGAGTGAGCGCGTTCCGGTCTCCCGTCTTCGGATCGTTCAGATATTGATTGAAGCGATCCCACGGAGTTTGATTGCTTTGCAGATGACGCTCGTGAGTCGCAATCGCGAACGCGAAGTTTACGGGGCTTACAGGACTCGTATCGTTCGGGAACGCGAGCGAGAAGAGCGCCGGATAATTCGGCGCGGTCGCGATCGCCGCGACCATGTCCGGCGGGATATCTTTCGCGAATGCCAGCGGGACGGTGTGCGCTGTGTCCTTCAGCTTGTTCATCAGCGAAGTCCAGGTGCGCCCGTCACAGGCCATTTCACCTGGATTCATCGGCGGCCCGACCGACTGGCTCTCGAGCGCGCCGCCGGCTTGAATCTTGACTGCCATCGGATCGGTTGGATCCATCGTCGGATCTTTGAACACGCTGGTCGCGCGACCGTCCCAGAAGATGTTCGCGGCGACGAATGCGTCGAGGTAAGTCGGCGCTTTGCGGCTCGTGACTTGGTGATTCGTGCCGAAGAGCGGGTTCAATCCTTCGGTGTTGTTCGACGGCACTGCCGCATAGGTGACCGCCGCTGCATCGCCACCGGTGCAGTACTTGATGCCCTGCGAACCGTGGATGTCGTCGGCCGTGCCGAACATGCCGTCGTCGCCCGGATTGCGGAACGCGCTCGTGCCGTTCACGGCGCGCGGGTCGGAGCCGCCACTGCCCGTGCGGTGACAGGTGCCGCACGCCATCGTGTTGTCGCTGCCGACTTGCTCGTCCCAAAATAGAATCTTGCCGAGCATGTCTTTGGCTGGCGAATCTGGGTTTTCCGGGGGAAAAACCACCGCGCCGTAGATCACCGACTTGAGGCTCGGATCGAAATCGTCGGCCTCACCGCCGGCGCCCGCAGTGTCCGTCGTGCCGGCGTCCGGTGTTGTGGTTTGGCCGCCGAGGCCTTCGTCGCCGCCCGCGCTGGTTTCGGTGCCCGCTTGCCCGACGCTGCCGGTTTTGCCGCCAGAGCCCGCTTTGCCAGCCGCGCCGCCCGCTCCAGATGACGCGCCGCCGGAACCACCACTGCTGCTTGCCGAGTCGTCTCCGCCACCGCACGCGGTCGCCAGGCCGAATGCGACCGCGACTGACGCGACGAGCAGTTCCGTGGCACCAAGGCTGCGCTTTCTTTTCATATTCCTGTGTTCCCCCGAAAGCATCGGGTTTCCCAAGCGAGCCACGGTAGCATGGTCGACTGCGGCCGCAAAGAGGTCACAGCCTTGTCGAGCGGCGGTTAGGTTACGTCCCCGCGCTACGTTCCCGCACGTGGTTCGGCGCTGGCGCTCGCGGCGTCGCCGGGCGCGACGGCGAATAGCGCGACGTTGCGCGGCGTCACCGCGCGCTCGAACAACGTGACCACGCGTACTGCGCGCCCCGCTTCGCAGAGGGCCAGCGCGCGATCGAACACGACCGCGAGCTCCATCGCCCGTGCGAGCATGTTACGCGGAAGTGACAGCCGGCGTTGCCGCGAAAAATCGCGTTGCGCGTCGCGCTCGTGCTGGGAAATTTCCGCGATTGTCGGCGCTTGGAGGCCGCGCAGCGCGCACGCGCGTTCGGCGATGCCGGCAAGACCAGCGAGCGCGCGGCGACGATTGATCCCGCGCATTTCCGCGCCTGGCGGAATCTCGAGCCCCCGTGTCGACAGCAGTTGCCGAAGCGCATAGCGCGCCTGCCTTCCTTGTAACGTGAGTCGAATGCCAGCTTCCACGCCGATTGCTCGCGAGGTGAGATTGCTCAGCCCGAGCGCAGCGCGCGGCAGCGCGACGCCGCGGCTCGACAGCGGCGCGCGCTCGGCCGAGCCGATTTTCTGCAAGCAGCATGAAACGAGCGCGAGCTCCGCGCCGCTGTCGATCACTGCGCGAACCAGCGTGTCGCCGAGCTCGCCGCACGCATGTAAGCCGATCGCGAGATCTCCGGCGCGCAGCGCGAGCGGCTCGCGGCCAGCGTCGATGACGGCGAACTCCGGGCGGAATCGCGCCGTGTTTCGAGTTGCATCCGCGCGTCGCTGCGCGCTCGCGACGCGCGCGGGATTGCGTTCGAGCCCGAGCGCGCTGCGTTCGAATTCCGCAGCGGCGAGGCGCGTGAAATGTCCGCTGCCCGCGCCGACATCGACGATGCGCGTGGCGCGCGCTGCGGGCACGGCGATCGCGCCGAGTAGCCGTGCGAGCTGTTCGCGCTTTCGCGCGGACACGCCGCGGTATTCGTCGCGCGAGCGATGAACACCGTTCACTTCGAGCGCCGGCAAGCGCGTCGACTCGCGCACGCGTGTCGCGAGCTCGAGCAGATCGCGCGGCGCGTCGCGGAGCGCGGGCGCGACTTCGGCCAGGCCTTCGGCTTCGCAACGTTCGAGCTCGGCTTCGTTGAGATTGAGCAGGAATTTAGCCCAATTTCGTCGTTCGCACCAGGCGGGGACGCGTGCGTCGTCGACGCGCTCGAAGGCGATGTCGAGCACCGGTTCGAGCGTGCTCTTTACGTCGTCGAAGGCGCGCGCGACGTCGAAGTGCATCTCGCCTTCAACGCCCGAACACGGCGCGGTCGAGCTCGCGCTGTGCGACGCGGCGAAACGCGCGCTCGCGCTGCACGATCGGTTTGAGTCCGCTGCACACGGCGGAGCCGCTCCGCTCCGGACAGCGTTCACATGGTCCGCGATGCGGGCCACGGCGACGATACCCCCAAAAAATCAAGGCGGCGCTCGCGAGCAAACCGAGCGCGAGCCCGAGCCCGAACGCCGCGCCCGAAATCAAACCGCCAATGCCGGCGAAGCTCGAGGTGAGCGCAGCCAGTCCGCGACCGAGCCACTTCGGTGAACGACTGACGAACGCGGTGGCGAACAGCCCGACACCGAGCAATGCGCTCGCGTCGAGCACGATCAATGAAGGACGGGTGATGAGCGCCGCGAGCAGGCCAGCGAGTCCGCCGAGCGCGACGAACGCGCAGCCTTTGCACACGCGCGCTTTACGACCGAGCGCAATCAACTCGCTCGCGTAGCGATCGCACAGCGGGTGATGCGCGAAGCGATGAAATGCGTGCGCGCGGCGCGCCAAGCGATCGATCGCGCGGCGCGTGCTTTGGGGAAGCGGCACGCGCATTTTCGTCACTGCGCCGGCGCGATCACGACCGCGGTGCCGTAGGCGACAATCTCGTTCGTGTTTTGCATCAGCTCGCCGGAGTCGAAACGCATCGCCAAAACCGCGTTCGCGCCTTGCGCGACCGCATGCTGCTCGAGCCGCTGCATCGCGACGCTGCGCGACTCGGTCGCGAGCTCGGTCAGCGCCGAGATTTCGCCGCCGAAAATCTGCTGGCAGCCGGCGCAAGCCGTGCCGACCACGCTGCGCGAGCGCACGGTGATGCCCCAACACGGACCGACCACGCGCTGGATCACGTAGCCGGGCGGCGCGTCGAACGTGGTGAGCACCGGGATCGAATGGATGTGGAGTTGCATCTCGTGCGACGCTATCACTGAAATGCGACGTTTGACGAAGCTCGTTCTGCTCTTCGCGTTTTCTTTTTGGGTTAGTGGCTGCGTCGCGGCAAACGGCGAAGTGAAAGCAAACGCCGACACCACACCGAGCTCGACTCACAGCAACGCGGAAGCGCCGGATCCCGCGCCGCAATTTCCGCTGCTCGGTGACGCTTGTTCGCCGGACGCCGAACAGTTCGACGCAGCGCACGTGCAGAGCTTCGGCCGCGTCGAAAAAACCGACGCAGGCTTGCGTTTTGCCTGGTCCGGCGTGGCGCTCGGCTTTCACTTTCGTGGCAGCGAATTTCAAATCGAGCTCGATGATTCCGGGCGCAATTGGTTTGGCGTCGAAATCGACGGCGTGGCCGTGCCGGGCAAGCTCAGCGCGTACGTCGGACATCGCTGTTATCGCCTCGCGCAGAAGCTCGCGCCCGGCGAACACCATTTACGGCTCACGCGCCTCACTGAAGCGATGCTGGGCGAAACCACGTTCGTGCGCGCGAATGCGGGCAAAGACGGCGAGATCCTCGCTCTGGATCCAGCGCCCGCGCGGCGGCTCGAAGTGATCGGCGACTCGATCACCGCGGCCTACGGCGTGGAAGGCGAGAGCCGCTCTTGCCACTTCAGTTCCGAAACCGAGAACGAAAGCCTGAGCTATGCGGCGATCCTCGGACGTCATTTCGGCGCCGAAGTGTCGGTCGTGGCGTGGTCGGGCAAGGGTGTGTTCAGCAATCGCGGCAGCACCTCGGATACGATTCCGATGCCCGTGCTCTGGGAGCGCACGTTGCCGAACCGCGACGACAGCCATTGGGATTTCGCGTCGTGGCAGCCGGACGGCGTCGTGATCGACCTCGGCACCAACGATTTCGCGCCGGAAAACCACGATAAATCGCCGTTCGCCGAGGCGTATCGCAAATTCTTGGCTCGGCTGCGCCAGGTCTATCCGAAGGCCGCGTTGTTTTGCGCCTTGAGCCCGCTCTTGAGCGACCAATGGCCGCCCGGTGAAAACGCGCGCAGCACGGCGCGGGCCGGCATCGAAAAAGCGATCGACGCGCTGAAAGCTCGCGGCGACTCGCGCGTCTTCTTGGTCGAGCACGCGCTCGAAACCGATGCTGAAGGTTGGGGTTGCGATTGGCACCCGAGTCGCGTCGCGCAAAAGCGCATGGCCGACGAACTCACGGGTCCGATCGCGAAAAATCTCGGTTGGTAGCGCCGCGCAGTTTACGGCCAAGCTCGGAGCTAGATGTCGCCGCGACGGAGCTCGTCCGCCGGGCTGAAGCGCTCATCGGACTTTCGGGCCTGCGCGGCTCGCCGGCGAAATCAATAATGCGGCGGCTTCTCGTTATCCATCGGCTCGCCGATCCCGGCGACGCGCGAGCGCAAAGCGGCTAGTTGCTGCTGCAACACGTCGATCGATTTCTGCTGCTCGAACACGACTTGATTCAGATCGGCGAGCTGCTTTTCTAAATGAGCGTAGCGAATTTCGAGATCGACGACGCGCGGCTCCATCGCGCTTCCGTAGCACGCCCGAACACGCTGGGTTCGCGTCGTGCTCGGGCTCGAGCTCGTGGTGCGAACGGTTTTTTGCACTGTGGCATCGCTCCAGCTAACGGGAAAAAATGACCCGAAGCAGATATTCTCGCGCGGATTTACCGATGCGTCGCGTGGGTCGACGTGGCACGGTCGTGTTTCGCGTCGCAGCCGCGCGACATCCGCGCCCGGCCGTGATAATCGTCGCGCCCCTATATCGCTGGGGTCGACCCCGCACCCTGCCGGTCACGGCGGGAACTTTGGCCCCATCATCGGGGCACGCCGCTAAGAGGAGTCTCTCGCACATGAGTAAGCTGACCGATTACGTCGTGTTTCACGACCAAAAACTCGCCCAGAAATACAGCAACGGGACTCCGATCCCGATGGATACGCTGTTCGAGGCGTATTTCGACGGCGGCGTCGATATTCCCGGCGACATCTACAAGCTACTCGAGGATCGCTACGCGGTGGTGAAGCACCCGTTCA
>DATATR010000026.1:0-11461 GCA_036268695.1 Polyangiaceae bacterium
CGAAACGGGCCGCCCGAACCGAAAGCGAAGAAACCCGGGTTGCCAGTGAACATCAACGAGTGCAGCTCGTCGCTCGAAATGTGCTCGTTGCCGATGAACGTGATGCGCCGAACGCTGACTTGCCCGTGCTCGGTGATCTTGAATTTGACCTCGACCTCGTTGTTTTTCTGCGGGATGACTTCTTGCTGAACCTCGGCCAAAAAGTAGCCTTTTTCCGCGTACATATCGCGGATCTTCTGAACCGTGCGCCGCACAGCCGGCAGGCTCAAAATCGTATTCGGCTTGAGCTCGATGCCCTCGTTCAGATCATCTTTCGAGATCTCGTCGTTGCCCTCGAACGTGATCGTCGCGATGCTCGGCCGCTCGCGCACGACGAAGCGCAGCTCCACGCCTTCGTCGTGCCGATCGAGGTCGACCTCGATGTCGTCGAAAAAGCCCGAATTCCAGAGCTCGCGCACGTCCTGCGTCAAGGTCTCCGGCTTGAAGGTCTGGCCCACGCGTTCGCGAATGTACGTGAGCACGTCTTCGGGCGTGACGCGGCGATTGCCGGTCACCTGAATGCGTTGGATCGGTAGCCCGCGGGCGAGCTCGGCCTCACCCGGCGGCAGCGCGGCGCTCGCGGGCGGCTCGCTCGGCAAATCCGCGTCTGGCGCGACGCTCGGTGTCGCGCTCGAGGCCGTCGACGCCGGCGGCGTTGCATCAGCCGCTGCAGGCGTTGTGCTGGTTTTGGTTGGGGTGCCTTGCGCGGCAGGCGCCGGCGTGGGTTTGGCTTGCGGCTTCGCTTGACCCTGCGCCAATGCAGCCGATGCCGTGAGCAGGAACAGCGCGAGCACGAAAACGAAGCGCGTCCATGAACGGCAGCGAGCGACAACTTTGCGATGCATTGGATCGGACGAAATCGAGCTCTTTGGAGCGCCCCGCGTAGCGCGGACACAGGCTTGTCTCAAGCCGGACCGGAAAAAGCCAGGTAAAACCGTTCGAATCGAGTGTTTTCAGCCGAAACGCCGGCTTTGAGAACACACACCGGCAACACCCGGGTCACATTCTGCCTACTGGCCGGTCATCTCGAAGTGACCGACGCGAACTACGTCGTGCGAATTCGAATCGCGATTGGCGAGAGTTCACCGCCAGATTCGCGCGGCTCCCTCCTTCGAGGATCGCGAAGCGCGTGATCACGGTTTTCGAAAGAAGCGGGAGCCAACGAGAACTGACCGACCAGGCGCTAGTGCATCGATTCACTTGAATCGATGCACGTCGAGACAGTCAAGTTCTCGAGTCAGATCAAGGCGAACTCGAGGGAAGTTCAGTCCCTCACCCATGTGCGGGTACTGAACTTCCCATCGTTTCAACGGACTCGATGTACTAGTCGCGTCACTCGATGCGGGGGCGGCCAAGCGCCAAAGTCAGCGCAGGGCCTAAAAACAACCCCCAAAAATGCCATGAGCAATCAGATCACGACAAGCCCCGTTCAAACATCCAGCTCGCCCTCCCGGACTTCATCAGCGCGATTCATGATGAAGTGAAAGCGCGCGGACGCATCTTTGCCCATCAGTTCGCTCACGATGCGATCGGTCTCGAGCGCGTCCGCGATGTTCACGCGCAACATGCGGCGCGTCTTGGGGTTCAGCGTCGTGTCCCACAATGTCTTGGCCATCATTTCGCCGAGGCCTTTGAAGCGCGTGATGTCGGCTTTGGTGTTGCCCTTTTGCTTTTCCTTGAGCAATCGATCGCGATCCGCGTCGTCGGCCGCCCAGTACGTCTCTTTGCCGAGATCGATGCGATAGAGCGGCGGGAGAGCGATGAACACGCGCTGCTGCCGAATCAACTCCGGCAAATGGCGATACAGGAACGTGAGCAAGAGCGTGGTGATGTGGTGACCATCGGAGTCGGCATCGGCGAGCAGCACGATGCGCTGATAGCGCAGCTTGGTGAGCTCGAAATTCGGCCCAATTCCGCAGCCGAGCGCGGTCACCAGATCCGCGAGCTCCTTGTTTTCGATCACCTTGCCGACGGCCATGCCCTCGGTGTTCAGCACCTTGCCGCGCAGCGGCAGGATCGCCTGCGTGTTGCGATCGCGACCCTGCTTGGCCGAGCCGCCTGCGGATTCGCCCTCGACGATGAAGAGCTCGGTGTTCTCGCGGTTGTGCGTCAGGCAATCGGCGAGCTTACCGGGCAAGGTGAGTCGCCCGCTGGTCGCGCTCTTGCGTGAGATCGAGGCCGATGCCGCACGCGAAGCTTCGCGCGCGCGCGCCGACAAAATGATGCGCGCCACGATCTGCTCGGCGACCGAGCGATTGGAGTTGAGCCATTGCTCGAGCACCGGGCGCACCATGCCATCGACCAGCGACTGCACTTCGGGGTTATTCAGGCGATCCTTGGTTTGGCCCTGAAATTGCGGTTCCGCGACGAACACGCTGAGCACGGCAGCCCAACCCTCTCGGATGTCTTCGGAGGTGAGCGTCACGCCGCGCGGCGTCAGGTTGTGCGTCTCGATGTAGTTCCTGATCGCTTTCGCGACCCCGGAACGAAGCCCGTTTTCGTGCGTGCCGCCGGAGCTGGTCGGGATGCCGTTGACGTAGCTCTTGACGATTTCCTCTGTCGCTTCCGTCCACTGAAACACGACTTCGAGCCGCAAATCGCCGTCTTTGTTCAGGGTGAACGGCGCTTCGTGGGCGGGTTTCGCGTGCGTCGAGCCGAGCAATTTCTTGAGGTAGTCGACGATGCCTTCTTGGTGGAAGAAGGTGTATTTGTTGCCGCTCGCTTCGTCCGAGAACAGGACTTTGACGCCGCGGTGCAAGTAGCTCGCGATTTCGAGCCGTTCGCGGATCGTCTCCGGATTGAAATCGATCTTGGAGAAGATTTGCGGGTCAGGATGGAAGAAAACCGTCGTGCCCGTGCCGCGCGCGGAGCCGACTTTCTTCAGCTTGGAAGTGACTTGGCCGCGGCTGAACTCGATCTGCCACTCTGCGCCGTCGCGCTTCACGTTGACCAGCACCTTGGACGAGAGCGCGTTGACGACCGACGCGCCGACGCCATGCAAGCCGCCCGAGGTCTTGTAGTTGTTGCCTTCGAATTTGCCGCCCGAGTGCAGCGTCGAATAGACGATTTCGAGCGCGGATTTCTTGTGCTGCGGATGAATGTCGACCGGAATGCCGCGCCCGTTGTCGCTGACGGTCACCGATTGCCCGTCTTTGTGCAACGTGACGGTGATCTCGCTGGCGTGGCCGTTCATCGCTTCGTCGACCGCGTTGTCGACGATTTCCCAAACCAAATGATGCAGCCCCGCCGAGCCCACGCCGCCGATGTACATGCCCGGGCGTTTGCGAACCGGATCGAGGCCTTCGAGGACCTGGATGTCTTTGGCCGTGTAAGTCGTAGCCATCGTGCTTGCTCCGCGGCTCAGTTGGTGAGGGGTTCCGGCGCCGCGGTCACGTGCGGCACCACGCGCACGAATTTGCCGCGCTTGATTACTTCGCGGCCCTTGCCGCCGCGGGTCGTGCGTTCGTATTTGTCGATGTCGACGCGATATTCGCCGCCGAGCGAGGTCTCGAGCACGAGCGGATCGTTGCTGAACGCGGTCGCCTTCATCCCGACGAGCGCGTCGTCTTTCTCGAGCTTCATCAATTGCACGCCTTTGCCCGGTCCCGAAAGGTAATTGATCTCGTCGAGCCCGCAGAGCAGCGCGCGGCCCTCCGCGCTCGCGACGATCACCGTCTCTTTGCCCTTCACGAGCGAGATCCCGACGACCTGCACGCCTTCCGAGACCTTCGCGAAGCGGCGACCCGCGCGCGTGCTCGGCTCGATGAACGGCGCGATGCCGATCGTGAAGCCATTGCCGTCGCTCATCGCGCCGACCGCGTAGGTCTTCGGGCGCCCGCGTTCGCGTTCTTTGGTTTCGCCGACGACGCGCGAATCGAACGAGTAACAGGCAATGATTTTTTCGCCGTCTTTCAGCTTGAATAGCTTTTGAATCGGCTCACCGTAGCCGGTCGTCGCCGGCACGTCGATCAGGCGGCAGCTGTAGACGGTGCCGAAATTCGAGAAGAAGCCGAGACTCTCGCGCGTCGAGCCGACCACGCAAGCGAGCACGGCGTCGCCCTCGCGGAGCCGCGTCGAGGCCGGATCTTTGATTTCTTTTTGCCGCTTCACCCAGCCGTCGCTGGTGATGAGCACATAGTTGTCTTCGGCGACGATCAGATCTTCTTCCGTGAACTCTTGCTCTTCGCTCACGTTCTCGATCAGCGTGCGGCGCTTGCCGTTCTTGCCGAATTTCTCGACCATGCCGACGAGCTCTTGGCGCACGATGCCCCAGCGACCCTTGGATTCTTCTTCGTCCAAGAGCCCGCGGATTTCTTTGGCGCGCTTGCGCTTGTCCTTGAGCTCTTTTTGAATCACCAAAATCTCGAGCCGCGCCAAGCGATAGAGTTTCAGTTCCAAGATGGCGTCGGTCTGCTCGGCGTCGAGCTTGAACTTGGCCATGATCTTCGCGGCCGCGTCGGCTTTGCCTTCGGACGCGCGGATGATTTTCAGAATTTGATCCAGCGCATCGAAGATCTTCTCGAAGCCTTCGAGGATGTGGATACGCTTCTCCAGCGCGGCGAGTTCGTGGCCCAAGCGGCGCGTCACGACCTCGAGCCGGAAATGCAGAAAATGCCAGAGAATCTGGGCTAAATCCAAGCGCTCGGGCCGGCCCACTTCGGGGTTCTCGGTCGGCACGAGGCAGGTCAGGTTGACCGCGAAGTTCGTCTGCAACGGCGTGTGTTTGAACAGGTACGCGAGCACCATGTTCTCGTCCGCCTCTTTCTTCATTTCGAGCTCGATGCGCACGTCATCGGTCGAGACGTCGCGCACGTCGAGCAGCATCGGCATTTTGCGCGACACGACGACGTCCGCAATGCGCTCGACCAGCACCGATTTGTTCACCGCGTACGGGATGCTGTTGATTTGCACGATTTTCGTGCTCTTGCCGCTATCGCCCAGGCTCCACGTGCCGCGCACGCGCAGCGTCCCTTGGCCACTGTCGTAGACTTGCTTGAGCTCTTCCGCGCTGGCGACGATCTGCCCGCCGGTTGGAAAATCCGGACCCTTGATCGTGCGGCAAAGCTCGCGCGAAGTGAGCTGCTTGCCTTCGAGCAAGGCGTCGAGCAAGCGCACGGAAGCGTTCAGGACCTCTTCCGGATTGTGCGGCGGAATGTTGGTCGCCATGCCGACCGCGATGCCGGATGCGCCGTTGACGAGCAGATTCGGAATCGCAGAGGGCAACACCACCGGCTCGGATTTCGTGCCGTCGTAGTTCGGCCGAAAGTGCACCGTGTCTTCGTCGATTTCGGCCAAAATCTGGTCGGCCAGCGGCGCCAGACGACACTCAGTGTAGCGATATGCGGCCGCCGGATCGCCGTCGAGCGAGCCGAAATTGCCCGAGCCGTCGACCAGCGGCGCGCGCAAGCTGAAGGCTTGTGCCATGCGCACGAGCGCGTCGTAAATCGCGGCGTCGCCGTGTGGGTGATAGTTGCCCATCACGTCGCCCACGATTTTGGCGCATTTGCGGTGCTTCGCGTCGCCAGTCACTCCCTGCTGCCACATCGTGTAGAGAATGCGGCGCTGCACGGGCTTGAGGCCGTCCCGCACGTCCGGAATGGCGCGGCTGGTGATGACCGAAAGCGCGTAGTTCAGATAGCGGGCCTGCGCGACTTCGTGCAGCGGCGCTTCTTCTTCAGGGAACATCGGAGGCTCGGCGCCACCTCCTGCGGAGCTGCCGCGCCGTTTCTTGGGCGGCTCGCCGTTACCGGAGGAGCCAGTTTTCTTCGAAGTCTTGCCTGTCGCCAACGCTGCCGCTTTCCCCGGCGCCCCTGACGGCGCCGGTTGCCCGCGTTTCGCTAGCTTTCTTTCCAGCCGAAAGTCAATATCTTCAAGAGAAATGCGGGTCCGCGCGTCGAAAGCCCGCTACTTCGCGTCACTCTGGATTGCGCTCGGGTTGGCTGCGCTCGGCTGTGGTCGGCTCCGCCGCGCTTCAGCCGGTGCCGCGTGCGACAGCGCAGGCATCGTCAGCACGCGCACGCAAACGAACGCGGACGACGACCAAGTCGCCGCCGAAATCGTGCAAGCCGGCTGCGACGATTGTGCCCAAAAAACACGCCCGGGCGCGCCCGCCGTTTCGCCCTGCGGCGCGGCTTCGGTCTGCGCCGAGGCGTGCTGCGCCTGCCCAGGCGGAGCCCCCAAAACCTATTTTCGGGCGCGAGTTTGCTCGGCAGGTCAGTGCGCCGACGCGCTCACGGCCTGTGCGCTAGCGCGCGCGACGATTGAACCCGACGTGTGCTCGGCGGCGACTCACTCGTCGCCGCGAAATTCGTCGACTGCGATGCCGTAGCGCTTCATCCAACGGTGAATCTGCATGCGCGCCTTGCCGAGCTCGCGCCCGACCGCGGCGACGTTGCCCTGATGCTCGACGAGTAGCGCACGCAGCTCGGACTCGCTCGGCACGATCAGCGGCGAAACCTCTGGCTGGCGCAGCGGCGGCGAGCTCAATTGGCTCTTGCCATAGTCGTGCATCGCTTCTTTGATTGAGTCCGGCAAGACTTCGGGATCGAGCACGGGACCATTGGCGAGCGCGACGCTGCGCTTGATGCAGGCTTCGAGTTCGCGCACGTTGTATGGATAGTCGTGCTGCAAGAGCCCGGTCATGAATGGAAATGAGAGCGTGTAGCTTGGCCTGCCCGCGCGCGCGAGGAAGCTCCGCGCGAGCACGTGCACGTCTTCTTTGCGCTCGTGCAGCGGCGGCAAGTAGAGCTCGTACTCGTTGAGCCGCGCGAACAGATCTTCGCGGAATTTGCCTTCGCGTTGCATCTTGCCGAGGTCGCGGTGCGTCGCGCAGACCACGCGCACGTCGACATGTTCGGGCACGGTCGCGCCGAGCGGCAGCACTTCCTTGGCTTGCAGTACGCGCAAGAGCTTGGCTTGCGCGTCGAGCGGCATGTCGCCGATTTCGTCGAGGAACAGCGTGCCGCCGTCGGCCGTGCGAATCAGGCCAGGCTTGTCGCGATCGGCGCCGGAGAACGCGCCGCGCTTGAAGCCGAACAGCTCGCTCTCGAGCAAGAGCGCGGGGATCGCCGCGCAATTGACGGCGCAGAATCGGCCCGGGCGCGCGCTCAGGCGATGCAGCTCGCTTGCCACGACTTCTTTGCCCGTGCCGCTCGCGCCGCGCAACACGACGCTCAAGGGCGTGGGCGCGATGCGCTCGAGTTGGCCGACGATGCGATCGATCTGCAGCCCGCCGACGAGCAAGCTCGGCTGCTCCGCGAGGCGCGACGCGCCGCGCGCCATCGAACCATCCAGGCGATAACCGGCGTAAAGCTCGGCGTCCCGCTCCACGAATTTGAAGATCGCGTCTCCGATCCGCACTTCGTCGTAGCTCTCGAGCGCGGTGCCTTGCACGCGCCGGCCGTTCACGATCACGCCATTGCGACTGCCGAGATCGCGCACGTGATACGCACCGTTGGCCCAGCCGATTTCGGCGTGCCGGCGCGAAACCGCAGGCACATCGAGCTCGAGCTCGACGCCTGGCTCACGGCCGACCACCAAACGCTCGTGCTTGAATGGAAACGCGGCCGGCAATTTCTGCCACGACTCCGCGTAGAGCAGCACGAAACCGGCGACAGGGCCCGAGCCCGGGCCGCGCGTGCCCGGCCCGAACTCTTGCATCGCGCCGGTGGTGAAGTCGACCATCGTGCTGCTAGAATAGCGCGGCCCACGATGGAACTCGAAGCGCTCCGCGTCGCCGCCGTACAATTGCAGAGTCAGGACGACGTCGAGCAGAACCTCGGCACGTGCCGGAAGCTCGTGGCCGAGGCGGCCGAGTGCGGCGCAAAGCTCGTGGTTCTGCCCGAGAATTTCGCCTACTTCGGCGCGGACGACACGAAGCACCGAATCGCCGAACAGCTCGGCGACCGCGCCGGCAAGATCCAGTCGGCGCTCGCCGAGATGGCCGAGCGGGCCGGCGTTTTTTTGGTCGCCGGTGGCTTTCCGGAAGCTTCGAGCGAGCGCGCGCGGCCGTTCAACAGCGCGCTCGTGTTCGGCCCGAGCGGTGAGCTACTGACCGCGTATCGCAAGATCCATTTATTCGACGTGGCGCTGCAAGACGGCACGAACTTGTCGGAATCTGCCGGAACCACGCCGGGCAGCGAGCTCGTCACGTTCGAGATCGGGCGCTTCCGAGTCGGGCTTTCGATTTGTTACGACCTGCGTTTTCCCGAGCTCTACCGGAAGCTCGTCGAACGCGGCGCGAACGTGCTGCTCGTGCCGGCCGCATTCACGCTTCACACCGGCAAGGATCATTGGCACGCGCTACTCCGCGCGCGCGCGATCGAGTCGCAATCATTCGTGATTGCGGCAGCGCAGTGGGGCAAGCACCCGCGCGGGCGCACCACGTACGGCCATTCTTTGGTGGTCGATCCCTGGGGCACGATCATCGCCGAAGCTTCGGACCAAATCGGCGTAGTCAGCGCGACACTCGATTTGACTTATCTCGAGCAAGTGCGCGCGGCCGTGCCGTGCTTGAATCATCGCAGAATTTGACTGGATTCCGCCGCGATAGCCGGCGTTCGAAATCTCGGAAGCCGCGGCGCGACGCCGAAGGCTTCGACGTCGCGCGCCGTGGCTCGTGACCATGAAAAACAAAACTACAGATGGCGCTTGGCGATTTCGGTCCAAGTGCCGGTCGGTTCGAGCGAGATGTAGTTTTTCCAGAACGGACGCGCTTTGCCGGTTTCGCCGATTTGTTCGTAAGCCATCGCTAGGTTGAAGTAAGCGTCCGCGAATTTCGGATCGGCTTCGATCGCGCCGTGGAAGAGCGGCACGCTCTGCTCGGGTTGGCCACGCTCGAGCATCACGTAGCCCAAGTTGTATTGGGCTTCGGGCTGGCGCGCGTCGATTTCGAGCGCTTTCTTGTAGAGCAGCTCGGCCGCGTCCGCGTCGTGGCGACGGAAGCGGATGTTGCCGAGGTTCGTGTAGGCGATGGCGAGCCAGGGATCGAGCGAGATCGCTTCGCGATAGAGCAGCTCCGCGTCGTCCATCGAAAGCGGATCTTCGTCGAGTTGACTCGCGCGAAGATAGAGCTCGTAGGCGGTACGCGCGCGCTCGCGGCCCGCGGACGGGCGCAGCACGCGCACGACGTCGTCGCGCAGTGATTTGACTTCGAAGTCGAGCACCATCTGACCGGTGAGCGGTTCGAACGCGCCGTCCGTCGTGTGCACGATCATGCGCTGCCCGTCCGAAACGATGCGCAGCTCTTGCAGCGGGCGGGTCACTTTCGGCAGCGAGCGCTTCAGCGCGCCGACCGCGCGCGTGACGTCGCGCAAGCGCACGCGTTGCTCCAGCAGCGATTGCGCGGCGCGGAGCGCGATCAAATCCGAAAACGAATACGCGCGGCGACCACGGCGGCGGCCAGTCGGCGAGACGACGCCCGCGCGATCGAAGGTGCGCAGGCGCGTCGGTGAGATGCCGAGCAGCCGCGCAATTTCGCCGCTCGTGAATAGATCCGTGAGCGGTTCACGGCCCGTGCTCGATTCGGCGATCGGCGCGGCCGCGCGATCATCGCGTTTCTGCACACGACCACCACCTGGCCCGAAGACCACGTGAATAATCTTTTCGTCGCGTTGTCTCTTGCGACCCATCTCTCTAGCCAGTTCCCGCTACTCCGATAAAGGACGACCTTCTAATTCTTCCGCGCAGCGCGGCGTGTCAAGTGTTCGTGGAGAGATTGACCATGCAGGCGAGAATGCGCGGCCCTTCGCGCTGCTATCAGTGGCCCTTGCTCGGACGCGCGCGGTGTGCGCGGCGCGCATTCGCGTGAAGCGTGACGAAGAAATCCATCTTGACGACGCTAGCTCGGTGATCCGCGCAACGGCGCGCGAACGCACCGCTGACTGACGCGCGCGCGTCACTCGCGCTCACGACGCGCGCGACGATCGCTTGAGCGCCGCCGCGTCCGTCTTGCGCAGCGGACCAGGTCGCTCACTGCTCTTGAACACGCGCGCTTCGACTTCGACGTCGACACGAATGCCGCGCGCGTCTCTCCTCACGAACAGCTCCGCGCGCACGCGTCCGATCGGCGCGCCCGAGCGCACCTGCGCTTCGAGGCATGCGATCCGAATCGCGCGCAGGCGAGCATGTGGATCACTCGCGACGAGCCGCGCGATGTCGCCGGCCCGCTCCTTCGGCACGAAGCCGCCGTGCGTCACGAACGGCAAGAGCACGCTGGTCGAACCGTAGTAGGTGGCGCCGTCGGGTTCGCTGCGCGTGGCCCCTTCGCTCATCACGTCCGCCGCCTCGAACAACTCGCGCAGGCGGTAGTCGGTCGACTGCCAGAGCTCGAGCTTTCGACTCGTGCCGAGCGCGAGGATGCCGGTCTTGGCCGGGCCGGGACCTTTGAGTTTGCGTGTCATGGGCCGAGCTTTCGCGCGCGAAGGCCGCCAGCACCCGGCAAATGAGGCTGTTTTGTGCGCACGCTGCGCTTCGCGCGGACGCTCGAGGACTGCACGTTGCGATCGTATGTCGCCCGCCGAATTAACGCGAAGTTCGTCGCCGTTTTCAGCACACCGAACTCTCCGCTTATTGAACCACTGGCTCCCCGGCGAATTCCGCCGGATCGATGCAGCGCGTTAGGCGTCGCCGGCCCGCGCGCGGGCGGTTGCGGTGAGCTTCACGGAAACTTGGCCGTGCTTCGCAGGAGCGGCAAAAATCTGCCGAAATTCGGCCAAAACCGCCCAAAGAAGGATCTGTAATGAAGAGCAATGCTAAGCACGGCTACAGCGGACAAGAACGACGCGTCCACCGCATGTACGTGACGCGCAACACCGAATATCACTTTCGCGGCGACACCTGCGTTGCGGTGCGCGACCTCCGCAGCGGACGCTTCCTTCAATCTCACCTCGCGGTGAAGCGCACCCTTTCGGGTGGCGTGAAGTATCAGGCGAACGGCACCGCGCTTCCGTCTTGCGCGCCGCCGAAAGTCGGCGAGGCGCTCTACTTCGGCGACGACGGCCGGGAGCTCGTGACCAGCATCTGCTCGAGCATCGAACGACCGGAGCGCCGATTGGTCGACGCTTACCCGTCGCCATAGGCCAGTCGAATCAAACAAAACTTGGGGCCAAAGAGACGCTCAGTTGTTGAACCAGTTGGGCTGTTTTTTCGCAGTTTGCGCGTAAGCGCCTGCACTTCCGACGCTGCTTTCGCGCCAGACTGCGAATCATGCTTCGCGGCGCCGAGCAGCAGATCGCTAGAATCCCGGCGTTTTCTAGGCATCCATCAACCGCGCTGACTCGGCATCATTCTTGGATGTGGGCTGCGCCCGATATCGGCGGTGCCACATCGTCGACCGGCGGAATTTCAACAATGGCGCAATCGTCCCCCATCACCTCGATCTCTCCCAAAACCGACCCGCGTGCCGTGGAAATTCTCGCGAAAA
>DATATR010000027.1:0-48971 GCA_036268695.1 Polyangiaceae bacterium
AGCGCCCGGTATCTCCGAGTTCTTCCAGCGCGCGCCGCACCAAATCCGAGCTCAACAGCTGCCCGACGCGCGCGTGTTCGAGCGCGGGCGTGGACGCCCAGCGTCCGCCTTGGGTCACGAACTCGATGCGGCTGATCGGGCGCTCAACGAATGCGGATAGGTCCGGCGCGGAATGCAAGACCAAAGGCGCGTCGTTCTCGGCGGCACTGGCGCGCACTTCCACGAACGACGAAAATGCGGCCAGTAGCACCCAAAGTAGGGGCATCGGGTTGAGCCGCATGGCGCCTGTCTTACACCAGACCGCGTCGACACGGGCCTAGCATCCGCGAAACTCGTGCGAGAGTGTTGGCAGCAGGCACGAGCTCTACTATCCGGCCTCTGGTCATGGTGCGGCGGCAGCGCGAAAAAAACGAGTCCACGGCGCCGCGGAAGCGCGCGCGCCTCGGGCGCATCGCGCTCTGGGCCGTGGGCTCGCTCGTGCTCGCGCTCGCGCTCGTTTGGTATGCAGTGCATCACTTCGATTGGGCCGGTCCGCTCGTCGCCAACTCATTGCGCGCGGTGCTCGGAGACGAGCGAGTGGCTCGGCTGGAAGACTTCGTTTACGGCGCGGAAGACGGCGTGAATCGGCTGCTCAAGAAGAATGCGCCACCGAAATCCTATTGGCAGGTGCCAGCAGCGAACTCGGTTGCATCGGCGGCTCCGGTCGCGAGCAGCGCGCCGAGCGCAGCCGCGCAAGCCGGGGAATCGAACGAGTTCAACCCCAAAAATGTGGGCCCCGCGCTGAAAGAGTGGTCGGCGGCCGGCGACGGCGATTGGGTCGCAGTCAAAGATCCGCGCCACGTGGACGAGCCGGCGCGCATCTTCAAGACCTTGCTCCACCCGGACAAAGAGCGCTCCTGGGCGGAGGTGTTCGTGGTCGCGATCGATCTGAAGCAAGTCGAAATCTTTCCGGTCGTCGGTACGCAAGAGCCGCAGCCGGACTCGGACGAAGCGCGCAAGTACGTGCGCGACGGCAAGATCCCGGTCGCAAAACAACCGATCCTGATCGCTGCTTTCAACGGCGGATTCATGACCGAGCACGGCGGCTACGGCATGAAGCTCGACGGCGTGACGATCGCCAAACCGAAGGCACGCGCGTGCACGATCGCATTTTACAAAGACGACTCGATGCGCATCGCGAGCTGGCCCGAGCTCTCCGCGACCGAGCCCGACATGCTCTGGTTTCGCCAGACGCCGGAATGCATGTGGGAGAAGGACGTTTTGCATGCCGGATTGCAAGCGGGCGCGGGCCTGAAAAAATGGGGTTCGACCGTCGACGGTGAGACGGTGATTCGACGCTCGGGCATTGGACTCAACGCCGAGCGCAGCGTGGTCTACTTCGCGATCACCAATCACACGACGGCGCGCGTGCTGGCGGACGGCTTACATCACGCTGGCGCGACCGACGTAGCGCAGCTCGACGTGAATTGGTCGTACCCGAAGTTCGTCACGTTCGAACCGATCGGACACACGAACGTGCTTCACCCCGTGCCGCTCGCCCCCGGCTTCGAATACTCGGACGACGAATACCTGCGCAAAAAAGAAAAGCGCGACTTCTTTTATATCGTGCGCCGTGAGCCTGCCGCGAAAGCCTCGCCGTGAAGCGCGAGTTTCGGCCACAAAAGTGGAAACCCCTGCGGGCCGGGGGGGACAGCCGCGTCAGGGGATCCATCTCTAGTATTCACTACTCGGCTCCGAATCCGCAAGCTGCACCCGCAGTCGCTCCGCGAAAGCCACGCTTTGCTGCATGATCTCGACGCCTTCGAGCGCTCGTCGAATTCGAGCTGTGTGCATATACTCCCGCGGTGCCGGAACTCCCCGAAGTCGAGGTCACGCGCCGGAGGCTCAGGCCGCTCTTGGTCGGCCGCACCATCGATCGCGTCGAGACCACGAAAGACAGCTACTTTTTCCTGACCAAACCTGCCGAACTGAAGCGGCGCTTGCTCGGTCGGAAGATCGTCGAGCTGAAGCGGCACGGAAAATACCTGCTCGCCGAGCTCGACGACTCGGATCGCTTGCTCCTTCACCTCGGCATGACTGGGCAGCTTTTTTCCTCGGCCGTGAGCAGCATCCGGCTATTTTCGGCGAAAACGCGCGGCTCATTGCCACCCGAGGCGCTGCCCGAATTCAAAGCCGACGCGCACACCCACTTGAGTTTGCACTTCAGCGATGGCGGCCCATCCGTGCTCTTTCGCGACGTGCGCAAATTCGGCAAGGTCGCGCTCTTACGCGCGGGCAAAGACGATCCGCGACTCGAGAAATTGGGGGTGGATGCCTTGCTCGCGCAGGGCGACGTTTTGTACGAAGCCGCGCGCAAACGGAAAACACCGATCAAGACGCTGCTGCTCGATCAAAGCGTGATCGCCGGCATCGGCAACATCTACGCGGATGAAGCGCTGTTTTTGGCCAAAGTGCGGCCAACGCGCGCTGCGCGCCGCGTCACTGCGCGCGAATGCGACGCGATCGTCGCCGCCGCCAAGCGCGTGATGAAACGATCGATCGAAACCGGCGGCTCGAGCATCAGTGATTACGTCTCGCCCGACGGCTCCGACGGCGGTTATCAACACGAACGCAAAGTCTACGCGCGCAAAGGCGAGGCCTGCTTCGTCTGCGGTACGCCGATCCGGCGCGTCGTGATCGCGGCGCGTTCGACGCACTATTGCCCGAACTGCCAGCCGTAGCCGCGACGGCGAGTGCAGTGTTAGGCTAACCCCCAAAAAACATGAGCGAAGAAGCAGCGAAAAAACGCGCGGCCGAAGCCGCACTCGAGCTCTTGCCGGAGGCCGGCGTGATCGGACTCGGCACCGGCTCGACCACGCGCTTCTTCATCGAAGCGGTCGGCGAGCTCGTGCGCCAAGGCCGGCGCTTCAGCGGCGTGCCGACCAGTCAGCAGAGCCGCGCGCTCGCGAGCCAATGCGGCATCCCGTTGCTCGACGACGCGGGTCCGTGGCAAATCGATCTGTGCGTCGATGGCGCGGACGAAGTCAGCGAAGCGCTCGATTTGATCAAAGGCGGCGGCGGCGCGCACACGCGCGAGAAAGTCGTGAACTTCGCGGCGCGCAAGAACGCGATCATCGTCGACGAGAGCAAGCTCAGCCGAAGGCTCGGCGAGCGCCGCGCGGTTCCGATCGAAGTCCTCGTGTTCGCGCACCACACGACCGCACTCGCGTTGAAGCGCTTCGGTGAGCCCACGTTGAGACTGAGAGACGGCGCGCCGGTCCGCACCGACTCCGGCAACTACATTTACGATCTCCAAGTCGCGCCGATCGACGAGCCCGCGCCGCTCGATCACGCCTTCCGAGAGGTGCCCGGCGTGGTCGAAACTGGGCTATTTTGTGGCCGCGCGGATTGGGTGATCGTGGCCGGAGCCGCACGAATCCAGCAGCTTTCCCGGCGATCTTGAGCGCGTGTCCGTGCGCTCGGTTTTGGCGCTAAACTCGGGCGCGTGATGGAGCAAAAGTCGGCGAGTGTCGGGTTATTTGTTTTTTGCGCTCTGGCATCGGCGGTGACGGCGCAGGCTGCGCCAGGTGACGCGAGCGCGAAGCCGAAACCGGCAACGACCAAGACGGCCGCGGCGGCTACGTCGAGCGCCGCCGCGACGACGGCCGCTCCGCCGGCGGCGGCCGCGACTCCGCCGGCCGCTCCGAGCGCAAAATCAACGCCGCCCGCCGCGGCTATCGCGACGACTCCGCCCGCTCCAGGCGCTCCGCCAACCAAGCCCGAAGTGAAGCTTCCGCCGCCGAAGACGCCGCTCGAAGCCGCGGTGCAGGGCACGGTGATGCTCGAGCGCGCGGGCCGTCCGCTCGCCGTCGGCACGCTGCTCAATGGAGACGGGCGCATCTTGACCGCGCTTTCACCGCTCACCCATGGCAATCAAATCGATGCCCGATACCCGGACGGACACATTTCGCACGTGCGCGTGAGCTACGCGGATCGCGCCTGGGATTTGGCTCTTCTCACTCCCGAGGGTGACGCGCGCCACGCCGGGCTCAAGGCTTCGCGCGACGCCGAGCCCGGCGCGGGCACCAAGCTGAAGACGATCGGCTACCTGCGGGACAAGCTGCTCGGCCCGACGGATCAAACCGTGAAAGCCAAGGGCACCCTGCGCGGCGGCGACAGCGCCGAGCTGAGTGACGCGCTCGAGCTCGGCGTCACCCCCAAGCCAAACGACATCGGCGCCCCGCTCGTGAACGACAAGGGCGAAGTCGTCGGCGTGATCGCGCGCGCCTGCTCGCCGAACGATAAAGCCGGCTGCACGCTCGTGCCCTATGGCGTGCCGGTCAGTGCAATCCGCGGTTTCCTGCGCGACGTGCCGATGCGGCACGGGCCATGGGTCGGGCTCGAAGCGGTGGCGTTCGACGCGGGCATCGCGCGCGGCGTGCGGGTCGCGGCGGTCGCGCCGGACGGTCCGGCGGCAAACGCAGGCCTACACGCGGGCCCACCCGGAATGGCAGACGTCGTGCTCGCGGTCGATGGCACACCGGTAGCAAGCGCCGAGGCATTCGCCGACGCGGTCGACAATCACGCACCCGGCGCGCCCATTCGTTTGTTGGTCCTATCGGAGGGCCGTTACCGCGAAGTCGGCATCGTGGTGCACGAGCCGCCCGAGGCCGTTGGCCGTCACGAGCGCGTGATTCAATCGAATCCGTGGCCCCAGAAGCCGCACGCGCCGATCGTGCCGACCGCGCCAAACCCGTATCGCTGAGAAATCGTTGACAGAAGGCGTCCTGGGCGAGGAAGATCCAGGTTCACCTCCCCGGGCTCGGTCCGGCTCTTCCACGGGAATGCACGCTTGAATCGGCCCCTGCGTATCGAAGTCGCTGGCCAAACGGACGTCGGCCGCAAACGCACTCACAACGAGGACAACTTCGCGATCATGGCGGAGTACGGCCTGTACGTCGTCGCCGACGGCATGGGCGGTCATGCTTCGGGTGAAGTCGCGTCGAAGATGGCCGTCGACACGCTGCAAGAATTCTTCGCTGCGACGGCGGACGACCCCGAGCGCACCTGGCCGTACAAGATGGACCGCGGCAAGGGCTACGAAGAGAACCGGCTCATCACCGGCATCAAGCTCTGCAACCTGCGCATCTACGAGCAAGCGCAGCGCAACGCCAAGCAACGCGGCATGGGCACGACACTCGCCGCGCTCTTCGCGGTCGAAGACGGCGTGTACGTCGCGCACGTGGGCGACAGCCGCGTGTACCGAATCCGCGACGGTTCGATCGAGCAACTGACCGAAGATCACTCGCTGCTCAACGACTACAAAAAGATGAAGCGGCTCACTGAAGAGGAAATCGCGAATTTCCCGCACAAGAACGTGATCGTCCGCGCGCTCGGGATGAAAGATACGGTCAAGGTCGACACGCGCTTCGAAGCGCCGCGCGCGAGCGACTGCGTCGTGCTTTGCAGCGACGGTTTGTGCGGCCCAGTCAGCGACGAAGCGATCTTGCAGATCGTGACCAGTGCGCCGGATTTGCCCAGCGCGACGCACCGCTTAATCGAGAGCGCGAACGAAAACGGCGGACCCGACAACATCACCTGCGTCGTCGCGCGTTGGATTCAGTAACGCTATTTGCCGGTCGGGATCAGCTGCACCGGCACCGGTTGATTGCGCACCGGCTCGGGGCTGCCGACGAGCGGGCTCAGTAGCGCGTAACAGACGCCGAGCACCGCGAGCATGATCAAGCTCGTGATCAGGTACGTGCTCCGCGGCGGGTGCTTCGCCGTGCTCCAGCCGTCCGCGTAGAATTTCCCTTTGCTGCGTTCGCGGATCTTTCTCTGCACGCCGGCGAGCACGTCGGGCGCGGGCGCTTCGTCGCGCAGGGCGCCGCGCAGCATCGAGCGCACGGTGTCTTCCGGCTCGTCTTGAATCGAGCTCGGATCGAGCTTTTCTTCGCCGGGCTCGCTCATCGGATCTTTTCTCCCATTCTACGCTCGACATCTGCTTTGAGCATGGCGCGGGCCCGATGCAAGCGGCTCTTGACCGTTCCGTCCGGCAGACCCGTGATCTCGCACAGCTCTTCGTAGCTCAGATCTTCGACGTCTCGCAAAACCAGGACTTCGCGGAAATCGGGTTCGAGTTCGGCGATGCAGATCTGCACCACGCGCTCGAGCTCATAGCCCTCGACCAAACGATCGGGCTGCGCGACGTCGCCGAAAGTGACGCCTTTGGCTTCATCGAGCGGGGCGTGCTCGGCAACCGGCTCGAGCTCGTCTTCGCCGCTCGCGTGCCGGCGCGACAAATACTTCATGCGGTTTTTGCACAGGTTCACGCTGACTCGGTAGATCCAGGTGCTGAGCTTCGAATCGCCGCGGAAAGTGCCAATGGCTTTGAAGATCTGCACGAAGACTTCTTGCGCCATGTCTTCGGCTTCGTCGCGTCGACCGAGCATGCGCACGAGCAAGCGGAACACGCGCATCTCGTACAACTCGACGAGCTCGTTGAACGCGCGCTCGTCGCGTTTGGCCAAACGCTCGATGAATTTGCGCTCGGCGAGATCTTCCGCGTCGGACACCGAGCGCTCAAGGTAGACCGAATGCGCCGCCGCGTCGCGCCCCTCCGCATTTTGCTGGGGCGCAAGCCGCGCCGCGATCCGGCGCGGATCTGTCATCGTGCGCCGAGATCGACACTCGCCGCGATACGAAGGTTCCGAAGAACCGCAAGGCCGCGCAGGAGCACCCCAAAATAAAAAATCGAAAAAAGCGGGAAGAATGTAGGTGCCGCGACGTACGGTGCGACCGAAGGCGGACGCTTTGCGACGTGGATCACTCGCGGCGCGGCTCGCCGCGAGCACGATCCGAGCAACACGCTCTTGGCCACGACCCGACACGATCCGCCGAAACGATTTGGGGCCGGGGCCCCGAATCACAAACAAGACGGAGGCCGGCGCCCCAAATCAAAAACACGACGGTTAGTTTTGGGCCGGGACCCAAAACCTGAGGGTGGGGCCCAATGAATTCACTTCTTGGGGCGGGAGCTGCGCTCCCGAAGACCAGCACGAGGAGCGCAGGGAGCTTTGCTCCCGAAGCGACGAGTTCCCGCACATGGATTCGAACCACGATTCAGGGATTCAAAGTCCCTTGTCCTGCCTTTAGACGATGCGGGAAGAGGCTCGGTCTTTTGGTCGGCTCGGGCCGACAAGTCAACCGGGGAACGACAGCCCGCGTTCGCTAGCCTTTTTTTGTGCGCTCGTGCACGAGGTCGACCACGAATTTGACCGCGCCGGGGTCGGTGTCCGGCAGGATGCCGTGGCCGAGATTGAACACGTGGCCCGCCGCGCTCTGGGCGCGCACGAGGATGTCTTCCACGCGGCGCGTGAGCAACGGACGCGGCGCGCCGAGCAAGAGCGGATCGAGGTTGCCTTGCACTGCCACGCCGTCACCGAGCCGCGCGATCGCTTGGTCGAGCGGCGTGCGCCAATCGACGCCAATTACGCTGCCGCCCGCGCGCCGCTGCAACTCGAGCAAGCTGGCCGTGTCCGTGCCGAAATGGATTACGGGCACGCCGGTCTGCTCGAGATCTTTCAAGATGTGCGCGACGTGCGGCAAAATGAATTCTTCGTAGTCGATCGGGGAAAGCGCGCCGACCCAGGAATCGAAGAGCTGCACCGCCTGCGCGCCCGCGCGGATCTGCGCGTGCAAATAGCGGCGCACGACTTCCGAGAATTTGCCCATCAAGGCGTGCCAAGTGTCGGGCTCGCCGTACATCAGGCGCTTGGTGATCGCGTAATTCGAGCTCTTGCCACCTTCGATCAGATAACTCGCTAGTGTGAAGGGTGCGCCGGCAAAGCCGATCAACGGCGTTTTTCCGTCGAGCTCTTTTCGAATCAGCTTGATCGCTTCGAGCACGTAGCCGAGGCCTTCTTCGGGATCGATCACGCGCAGGCGATCGACCGCGGCGCGATCGCGCACTGGCTCATGAATTACCGGACCTTCGCCCTTCGCGAACTCGAACGGCGCGCCCATCGGCTCGAGCGGGAGCAAGATGTCGGCGAATAGAATCGCGGCGTCCACGCCGTGCGCGCGCACCGGCTGCAGCGTCACTTCGGTCGCGAGCTCGGGATTTTTGCACAACTCGAGCAGCGTCCATTTGGCGCGGAGGGCACGATACTCCGCCATGTAACGGCCGGCTTGGCGCATGAACCAAATCGGCGTCACGTCGACCGGCTCGCGCCGGCAGGCGCGTAAAAATCTATCCCACATGATTCGAGCTGCCTACAGAGCCTGAGTCATCGCGGCGTGTGGCGCCTGCTCGCCATTCCGCGCGCGGTCTTTCATTTCGTACTTCGAGGGACACTTCGCCATGATCGTCGAAGCCTCGAAATAGCCGGACGCGAGCTTGCCTTCGGCGGTCACGCTCACGTCCATGCCCGGCATGTCGCGGAAAGTGTCGGGCACGACGCACTGCGAGTAGTGCACCGGCAGCGCGACCTTGTTCTTCTCGATCGTGAAGCGGTACTCGCACGGCTGATCGCGGCGCACGAGGCTGCCTTTGACGAGCGTGCCTTCGACGCGCACGGCGCGATCGGCGAATTTGTCTTTGTCGCGCACCAAGTCGTCCACGCCCTTCGAGTACACGGCCGAGCCTTTGAAGCTCGTGAACACCAACGTGAGGATGCCGCCGCCCATGACGAGCAGCCCGATCAAGAGCCCGAGGTTGCCGCGCGTTTTGCGCGGCGCGGGTTCCGGAGTCACCGGCCGCGTCGCCGCGGGGATTGGCTCCTCGATCGCGGCCACGGCTTGCTCGAGCTCTTTATCGAGGTCGCTCATTGTGTAAAAGCCTAACCCCGGCTTTCGCGCGGGTCCACCGGCGTCAGCGCGCGCGACTCAAACGCGCCGCGACAGGCCGATGCGCGCGCCGACGAAAGCCGCGCAAGTCCCAAAAACCAATAAAACCAAAAGCGAAATCAGCGCGACGAGCCACGGCGAGAGCGCGCCGCCGAGCGCCGCGAGCGCCCAACCACTGAACGCACCGAGCGCGCCCGCGAGCGCCGCCTCGCGCGTTTTCGCGCGGCCGCCGAAGCGCCCGACCAGCGCGCCCGCCGCGCCGCACGCGAACAAAAAAGAAAGCGCAACCGGCAGCGCGCCGAGGCCGACCTGAAGACCACGCCCTGCGCTCGCGATTTCGCTCAAGCGATGACCGAGCCAAAGCCCCACTTGCGACAGCGGCAAGAACAACGTGAGCACGAATCCTGCGCCAATCAGCACCCAATGCCAACGCGGTCGGCTCGCGGCGAGCGCGTCGTCCGTGTCTTGGTTTTGCAACACCGGGAGCTTTCGGACCATGACCTGCGCGCGGCTCAATTCGTATTCGAGCATAGCGCGGTTTTTATTTTGGGTGGCGGCAGTCTGCGTCGCGGCGTTAACCAGCAACCCGCGAAACGGCGCGGCGCAAACCACGCAATCCACGTCGAGCAGCGCCGAAGCACCGACCGAGCCCGCGCCGTACACGGCGTGGCAAGGCAACGCGCACGCGCCGCCGCCCGCAATTGCACTCGATGGTGCACCCGCGCCCGAGCTCGCGCCGCTCGAATACGCGCGCCGCCCGCTCGAAATCGCACCCGAATTCGCGCTCGCTTTCCCGAGCTGCAGCGATGGCAGCGCAGATGACTCGCGCTGCGACGGGCTCGGCGCAGGTCTCGGTTTCGGTCTGACGGCGCTGTGGCGCGCGTCGCCGTACTTTGCGTTCGGCAGCACCGTGAGCGGGCTCGACTTCCGCTTTCGTCCGAGCGCGCAAAGCGGCTTGCGCGACACGAGCGCGGGCGGAATCTTCTACGGGCTGCTCGGTCGCGTCTATTTCAGCGATCATGGCGCGGTCGAGCCGTACCTCGAGGCCGCTCTCGGCGGCGGCGCCGCGCGCACCAACGCGCGCGAGCTCGACGAGACGCGCTACACGGACACGAGCTTCGGCGCTGCGCTGCGCTTGGGCTTCGGGCTCGAGTTTTTTCTCGGTCGCCATTTGCGGCTCGGACCGGCCTTCACGTGGACCCGCTTTCACGTGAGCGAGCTCGCGCGCTGCGCGCCGAACGAAGCCTGCGTCGAGCTCGATCAAACGGCGAACGGGCACGCGGTCGGCTTCAGCACGCTTTCTGCGCGGCTTTCGATCTTGATCGGCCCAGGGCTGTGAGCGCGCGCGCGAGGCTCGTGTAAGCTTTCGCGCGGATGTTCGAACTCGAACCGCTTTCGTTCGATCGCACGCTGCGCGATGCCGCGAACACGCTCGCGCGTCGTAGCGCCAAAGGTGAACCCTTTGCAGGCGCCCTACCCGACGCGCTCCTCGACGACGAAACGCTGGCTTGGCTGCGCGAGCTCGGCAGCAAAGATCCGCTGGCTCCGGCGCTCGAGCGCTGGCTCTTGCGCCTCCGGTAACAAGCCGACCTCGCGCCACGACGCGCCGAGCTCGGCCGCGCGCACCGCGTCGCGCTGCACCACATTTCGGCGCCGGAGGACGCGCACGTTTCGCTCGCCACGATGCTCGAGCTCGCATTGACGCGTCCGCGCGAGCGCGCCGCGTACTTGCAGAGCTACTTCGCATCGTCCGGCGACCTCGCCGAGCTCGTGGCGCGTCTGTGGGAAGAGCGCCAGCTCTTTGCCGAGCGTGTCAAAGCGCCACTCGATTCGTTCGAAGTGATCAGCCTCGCGCTCGCGCCCGCTGCGCGCGAATTTCTGAGCGCCACGCGACCGGCTTTCGAAACGCTCGAAATCCGCGATGCAGGCACGTTTCTCGACGCGGCGCTCGCCGAATCTGCGAACGAAGGCTGGCCCGCGCGCTTGACGGCGCGCACCGTGAGCGAGCTCGTGCCGCAGCAATGGTCCGAGGGTTTGCGCGTGCGCGCCTTTCACTTGCCGCGCGCGATCGGCGGCGCGAGTTTTCTGCGAGCGCTTTCCGAGCTCGGTCGCGCGCTGGCGGACGCCGCGAGCGAACCACGTTCGCCGTTCGCGCTCGCGCACGATGTGTTCGACTTTCGGCGCAGCGAGCTCGGCGCGTTGCTCGGAGCCGCGCCCGTATCTGCGGTGTTCGCCACGCGTCAGCTCGGGCTCGGCGCTTCGCGCGCGCACGATCACGTCCGAGTGCTCGCTCGAGCACTCTTGATCGACACGCGCGTGGCGGCGTTCCGCGTACTCTTGCGCGAGCTCTTGCTGCAAGGGCCGAGCGCGGTGCGGCGCGAAATCGCCGAGCTGAGCCACGGCGCACTCGGCTTCGAGTTGCCGCACACGGCGGTCGGTGCGTTCGTCCGCGTCAGACCGCGTGATTCACAGCGCTTCGCCGCGTCGCTCTCGGCTCAAACCCAAACCCAAATCTTGATCGATAGTCACGACGAAGATTGGTTTAGAAACCCGCGCGCGATCCGCGAACTTTGCGCAGAGTTCGCCGAGCCGCGCGCGAGCGAAGTCGACGCGGAATCGCTCAGGCTCGGCGTGAGCGCGTTTCGCACGCGCGTCGAACCGTGGCTCTGAGCAGAATTTGGCTCAGAACGAGTCGGTTTCACTGGTCGTGAGCCCAGCCGAGTCGAGGTGATACGTGAATCCGAAAACAATCGCGGTGACTTTGTCGCCGCTCACCACGCGACGCACGGCGAGCTCCGCTGCGAACGTGGTGTCGACGTAGCCCAAGCCGCCACTCACCGACTGGCTCTTCGCGCCGTCGTCGTAGCGGTAGCCGGCGCGGAGCGGAAAATGATCGCCGAGCAAGAGCTCGCCGCCGGCCATCGCGCGCGTCGTGGTTCGATCGTAGGTCGTGAAATCTTCGGCCACGTCGGCTTCGAGGCTGAACATGTCTTTGCCGAAACCGACGCCACCCGCGAGGCTCATCGGTTGAAAGCCATTGCCCGGATTGCTCAAGTTCGAGCCGACGATGGAGAGCGCGAGCTCTTGCGTTGGCTTGAACGTGGCGCCCGCGTCGAACGTGATGTTGCGCACGATCTTTTCGCCCGCGATGCCGCTCGATGCGAGGCTCTGACCGAGTGGACCTTCGCCGTTTTGGCTGAGCATGAGGTAGCGCGCAGCCAGGCCCATGTAGAGCTTGTCCGAGAATGGATAAGACAGGGCGAAACGAACGTCGGTCCAGCGGCGATCGATGCCGTCCGTATCTTGGGTGTTGTACGTCGCGCCGATACCGCCGCCGATGCGCGAGCTCGAACCAACTGAATCCACCGCGGCGGCGCCGTAGCTTTGACGGCCGGATTCCGGCCAAATCTGCGCCAATGCACTCAAGTGATAGACGCGCGAGATGCTCATGTTCGCCGGGTTGTCGAACAAAGCTTCGACCGAGTTGCTGAGCGCACGGGTCGCGCCGTTCGTCGCGGCGATGCGCGGCGTCTCGATCTCTTGGTAGTTGTAACCGACTTGCGGAGGCACCGTGCTCTTGTCGGCGCGCGCGGGCACGCTCGACAGTGCGCACAGCGCGCACACGAGCGCGGCATGCGCGAGTCGCACTCGTTTCAGCGACTCGAAGCGACGACGCTTTTTTCGCACGTGCGTGAAGCAAACGCTCTGCATCTCGTTCTTATTCGGAACGCGTTACCTCTCGAATGGAGCGCAGGCCAACTTCTCAACTCCGCGCGCCGCGAAACACGCCGGTGTACGGCCGTTCGGCCAGCGCAAACCCACGCACGCCGCAGATCGATGTCAAGTTTTCGGCCGTTGCCTCTTGACGTCCCAAACACCGAAAGTTTCGCCAGAGCAAAGTGACGCCTCGCGCGCGCGAATGGATTCTCTTCTCTGTCTGCGAGGTTACTGATCGCGCTTCGATGGGGCTCTCCGCAAATGACGCATCGTGCCCGCGAGGCGTGTTACGATTCAGCGTCTATTTGGCGGCCTTTCGCATTTTGAAAATCTTGGGATTGAACTTTGAATGAGGTCGGTGCTAGCTGCCCGCCCGTTGTCGCTCGGAGCTCCCGCGTTGCGGATGAGTGTCGAGCGCGGCGGTTCGTTGTCTGTATGGAGAACCCAAGCAGCGCCCGCCCGAACAGGTCAGAACTTGGTTGGAGCACCGACGAATGTCGGATGTACCAGGTGGCTGGTGAAGGATCTCTGTCCACAGTCCTGTGGATAAGTTGGGGAATTTTTTCTCGTGATGACTGAAACCCCTCGTACTCATCCCGTGGAAGCCACTACCTCGACCCCTGGGGAACGTTTGTGGACAGACGCCCTCGAACAAACTCGCGGACGCTCGCCTGCGTCGTTCGAGCAATGGTTCTCGAGCGTCCAATATGACGGTTTCGAACTTGGTTTGCTCAGCCTCACCGCGCGGGACGAGTTCGTGCGGGACTGGGTCAAAGCGCATTTCCTGCCCGACCTCCTGAGCCACCTGGCGCGACTCTCGGGTGAAACCAATCCCGCTTCGCTGCGTGTGAAGTGGAACATCTCGAATCGACTCGATCGACCGGTCTGCCAGCCGCGGCGCCGTGTTTCCGAGCCGCCGCCTTCGATCGCTCCTTCCGGAGCGGCACGCCGTTCGGAGCGGCCGTCCCGCTACTCGAAGGCCCAGCTCACCGCGGCGCTCAACCCGAAGCACACCTTCCCAAACTTCGTCGTGGGTCCGTCGAACGAGCTGGCGCACGCCGCTGCGTTCGCTTCTGCGGGTGGTGGGGGTCCGCGTTACAATCCGCTGTTCATCGCGGGCAACACCGGGCTCGGCAAAACCCATTTGATGCACGCGATCGCGCACAAAGTACTCGATGAACGCCCGGACGCGCGCATCGTCTACGTCTCGGCCGAGCACTTCACGAACGAGTTCATCGAGGCCCTGCAGCACCACAAGATGGACGAGTTCCGCGCGCGCTATCGCACCGAGTGCGATCTGTTGCTCGTAGACGACATTCAGTTCTTGGCTGGTCGCGAGCAGACGCAAGAAGAGTTCTTTCACACCTTCAACGCGCTCCACGACGCGGACCGTCCGATCATCGTCACGAGCGACAAGTATCCGCAGCAACTGCAGCGCATGCCGGAGCGCTTGGTCTCGCGCTTCACGTCCGGTCTCGTCGCGGACATTCAAACGCCGCAGCTCGAGACACGCGTGGCGATCGTGCGGAAAAAGGCCGAACTCGAAGGCATCGAGCTCTCGGACGAGGTCGCGGTGATGCTCGCGCAGACGGTGCAGAGCAACGTGCGCGAGCTCGAAGGCGCCTTGATTCGCCTGGCCGCGAAGTCTTCGCTCACCGGCCGGCACATCGACGAAGAGTTCACGCTCGGTGAGCTCGCGATGGTCACGCCTCGACGACCCGAGCTGATGAGCGTCGAGGACATCCAGCGCGCCGTGTGCAATCACTTCCGGCTGTCGAACTCGGATTTGCTGAGCAAAGATCGGCACAAGAGCGTGGCATTCGCGCGCCAAGTCGCGATGTATCTGTGCCGTCAGCGCTTGAAGTGCAGTTTCCCAGAGCTCGGCCGCGCCTTCGGCAACCGCGATCACACGACGGTGATGAGCGCCGTACGCCGCGTCGAAGCGCTGCGTCAGCGCGACCCGCAAGTGAACGCGCATCTCGAAGCGATCGAGCAGCGGCTCGCGTCGTCCGAAGATTGATCGCGCGCCGCGGTACTCCCGACTAGAGCGACCCGATTTTCCCGCTCGTCACTGCGCTGGGCCGCGGGCCTTCGGCCGCAGGCAGCGGGGCGGTCGCGACGGCCGGCAGCGGCACGGGCTCGACCACGCGCGTTTCTGGGAGCGATCCCAGGGTCATGCCGATGCGCACCGCCACTGCGTCGATCACTTCGCCGGCACCGACGCCCAGGGGAGCCCCATAAGCAAATTCGGCACGCGAGCGCGAAGCGACTTGTTCGCCGGCGAGCAGCTTGCCGTCGCGTTCGAGGCGCCAGTTGCCGCGCGTGCCCGCGGACCAACCGGGATTGTTCGCATCTGGCGCGAGCGCTTCGAGCCCGAGCGTAACGCGAAGCACGTAGTCGCCTGGGCTCGGTTCCCCATGATCCAGCTCGACGCCCGGAAAGCTCGGCCAAAGCGCTCGACTTAACGCGTCAGCGAGCTCTTGGCGCAAGCCGTCGAAGCAAATCGCGCGCAGATTTTCCGGCGAAATGCAGGTGTTTTGGTTTACGCCGTCATCGAGCTCGACCCACAACCGATTCGAATGCAGCACCGGCGAGGGCAGCGCTGGCAGCTCCACCGCACGCACCTCCGCGCGATGCTCGAGGCTGCAGCCGACGCCGACGAGAGAAAGCAACATGGCTCCGAAGTAAGCGCACGAAATCCGCCAATTCATCGTGATCGAACGATATCGGAAGCGCGCCCCCCAACGCCAAGTTTCAGGCGATGTCGCAGAGCCGGCACGATCGAGCCGCACACCCGAAACCTGACAAAACCAAAATGGTTAGATATCATTCTGGAAAGCAAATAGAGGAAGGGCCACCGGATGGCTTCGCTTCGTTACATCCATCAAATCATGAATGACCGCCGCCCCGTCGTGCTCGCGGATGGTCGCACAGCCAAAATCATGCGCGTCGACACTTGGTTCCCCGAGAACGACACCAAGGTCACCGTTTGGACCCCGAACGGCAACGGGCCGGGCATCGCTAAAGTCGAACGCGTGCAGTTGAAAGACGTCGTCGGCGTCGCCGACAAAGTCGGCTAGCCCGCGAGCTCAGCTCCCGCCCGCTTCGGGCGTGGCGTACATCGCTTCGGCGATTTCGAAAGTCGCGTTTTCGAGCCGAGAGTAAGCGTCGCGAACCGCGTCGAGGTTCGCGCCGGTCTCGAGCATCTTCTTGAGGATCTGTACCTCGTCACGCACGGCTTGGAGCCGCTCGGGTTCGAGCAGATCTGCGTAGCCTTCGAGCGCTTGCTCGGTCGTGTAGATCAAGGTCTCGGCTTGATTGCGCATCTCCGCGAGGTCGCGGCGCAGCTGATCGGTTTCTTTGAATTTCTCGCCTTCGTTGACCAGCGTGTCGACTTCGTTTTGGCTGAGCCCGCTGGTCGGTGTCACGCTGATGTTTTGCGTGCGACCGGTGCCGAGATCCTTGGCTTCGACCGAAAGAATGCCGTTCGCGTCGATGCGAAACGTGACCTGAATCTTCGGCACGCCGCGCGGCGCGGGCGGAATGCCGTTCAGCTCGAAGCGCGCGAGGCTGCGATTGTCTTGCGACATTTCGCGCTCGCCCTGCAGCACGTGAATCGGCACGAACGATTGATTGTCGACGCTGGTCGTGAAGATTTCGCCCTTTTCCGTGGGTACGGTCGTATTGCGTGGGATGAGCTTCGTGAACACGCCGCCGCCAGTCTCGACGCCGATCGAAAGCGGAGTCACGTCGAGCAAGAGCACTTCGTCGATCGCGCCGGACAGCGCGCCGCCTTGAATCGCGGCGCCGACCGAGACGACTTCATCTGGATTCACGCCTTTGTGCGGATCCTTACCGAAGAATTCGCGCACTGCCTTCTGCACCGCTGGCATGCGCGTCATGCCGCCGACGAGCACGACTTGGCCGATCCCTGCGGTCGTCAATTTGGCGTCGGCGAGCACCGTCTTGCACGCGGCCGTCGTGCGTTCGATCAAATCCCGAGTCAGGCTCTCGAGCTCGTTGCGCTTGAACGTGCGCTCGAGGTGCAGTGGGCCCGAGCCGCCAGAAGCGATGAACGGAATGTTGACTTCAGTTTCGAGCGATGAGCTGAGCTCGTGCTTGGCCTTCTCCGCGGCCTCACGCAAGCGCTGCAATGCCGAGCGCTCTTTGCGCAAATCGACGCCATTTTTGCTTTGGAATTCGTCGCACAGCTTGTCGATGATGCGCGCGTCGAAGTCTTCGCCGCCGAGGTGCGTATCACCACCAGTGGCTTTGACGCTGAAAACGCCGTTCGAGATCTCGAGCACCGAAATATCGAAGGTGCCGCCGCCCAAATCGTAAACAGCGATGACTTCGCTCGTCTGTTTGTCGAGCCCATACGCGAGCGCGGCCGCGGTCGGCTCGTTCAAGATGCGCTTCACGTCGAGGCCCGCGATGCGCCCGGCGTCTTTCGTTGCTTGGCGCTCCGCGTCGTCGAAGTAGGCGGGCACGGTGACCACGGCTTCGGTCACGGATTCGCCGAGGTAGGTTTCGGCGATTTCCTTCATGGCGGCGAGCACCATGCTCGAGACCTCGGGCGGCGAGAGCGTCTTGCCCTGAACCGAAACCCAGGCGTCGCCGTTGTCGTGCGCGACGATCCGATATGAAACCGAATCCTTTTGCCGCTGCACCGAGGGCGACGAAAACTTCTGCCCCATCAGGCGCTTGACCGCGTGCACCGTGTTTTCGGGGTTGGTCGTCGCTTGCCGCTTCGCGACTTGGCCGACCAAGCGTTCACCCTTGGCGGTAAAGCCGACCACGCTCGGCGTGGTGCGCGCGCCCTCGCCGTTCGCGATCACTTTGACTTCGGGCTGACCCGCCGCGTTCGTGCCCTCGAGCACGGATACGCAGGAGTTGGTCGTGCCGAGATCGATGCCAATGATTTTCCCCATGAAAACTCCCGCTCAGCATACCGCGGAGTGCCAGCACCAGAAAGCGCTCGCGGTAAAAGATGTAGGTGAGCTGGTCGGCCTCGCGCTCAGAAAAAGGCGCTCGGCCGGCCACAAACCAAAATCAATTCGGCGGCGCTTTCGCCACCACCACGATCGCGGGGCGAACGAGCTTCTCGCCTTGCTTGTAGCCAGCTTGCACTTCGTGAATCACGGTGCCTGGCGGGTGCTCACTGGTCTCGAACTGCTGTACCGCTTCGTGGAACGCGGGGTCGAAGCTCTGGCCTTGCGCCTTGATTCGCTCGATGCCGATCTTCGCCAGTGTATCGAGGAATTGCCGCATCACGAGGCCGATACCCTCTGCGAGCGCTTTCACGTCCGTCGCGGTTTCGGCGTGGGCGGTCGCACGTTCGAGATTATCGAAAACGGGCAGTAGTTCTTTGAGCAGGTCTTCGCGCGCGCGCTTTTCCGCGTCCGCGAGCTCGCGTCGCGAGCGCTTGCGGAAATTGTCGAAGTCGGCGGCGGTGCGTAGCAGTTGGTCGCGCAATTTCGCGACCTCTGCTTTGGCTGCTTCGAGCGGATCGACCGGCTCCGGCGCTTGCGCGCTTTCGACTTGAGGATCCTGTGCGGGCGGAGCTTCTGAGCTGGTTTCGTCAGACACGGCGCGGCGAGTATAACCACTCGCACTTCGAGCGCTACTGTCGAGAGCGGCGCCGAATTACTCGGCGCTTCGCGCCTCAGCTGGGGTTTCCGAGCACGGCGCCTGGCGCAAGGCCGTCAAAAGTCCGCCCGAGCTGTGCGATTCGCGCTCCGAAGGCGCTGGATTCGCAGCAAACCAGCGATCGATGCCGTCGGGCAGGAGCCAAAAATGGTCGGCTGACGAGAGCGGCTGGTAACTCGGTTTCTGCAAGCGTTCGGCGCCGTAGCCGGTGGTTTCGAGCCAAAAGCACGTGCCCTCGGCGCCCGGGGCGAAAAGGTGCGTCGCGCCGCTTTGCAGATCGACTTCGGTGCGCGCGACCTCGACGTGATCCGTGGCCGTGCTCGCGCTGAGCACGTGGTGGCCAGCGGGCACGCGCACGAGCGCGCCCGCGGACGGACTTTCGTTGCTGGTCGCGTCGACCGAAGCGATGCGCGCGCCGTCGAGCGCGACTTCGATCCGCGACGCGCCGAGGTTCACGATGCGAAGCTCCGGGTGATAGGTGACATACGCGAAGTGCGCTGCCACGAGCGCGACGAGCGGGCCCACGCCAAGCCAAACCGATACGAGCGAATCGCGTCGCGACTCTGGCTCGGCGCTGCACGCGTTGAGCTCCGCCACGCGCGCACCGTAACGTTCGCTCGCGCACCAGAGCCGATTCGGCGCGAGCCACAGCACGGCGCTTCCGCGCGCGCCGTGCGATGCCTCGACGCTTCCGCGTGGCACCAACAAAAAAAAGAACGGCAAAATCGACGCGAGCAGCGCCGTCAGCGAAAGCCCGAGCGAACCGAGGCGCGGCGCAATCAGCGGCAACCCCGACGCCAGCACCAGCGCGAGTAAGAGCGACGCGAGGCACGCCGACAGCACTCGCGCAGAAGCCGAGGCTTGATGCTCGGCACAATCGTCGCAGTAGCCGATCAACACGGATGCGCCGTCGCGGCGGCGGAGCTCAGCGCGGTGCGTCGCGGGATCTCCACAGCACGCGCATTCTTCTGGAAAAAGCGGCGTGCCGACGGGCAACGCCACACTGACGCCGCGGAGCATCGGCGGAAGAGCGAAGCCGCGCATGGCGCGAGCGTAGAGCAAATCCAAAAACTCCGCTCTTGTCTTGTGCGAAGCGGGCGGCAAGGTTAGCGAAGCAATGCGATGGCCGAACTGAACGAACCGCAGATGCAAGCCGTGGCGCACACGGAAGGGCCATTGCTCGTGTTCGCGGGCGCTGGCAGCGGCAAGACGCGCACGATTATTTATCGCATCGCGAATCTGCTGGCTCAGCGCGTTGCGCCGTATCGCATCTTGGCCGTCACGTTCACGAACAAGGCGGCGGGCGAAATGAAGTCGCGCTTGTCCGCGCTGGCGGGGCCGGAGGTGACGCGCGATCTTTGGATTGGCACCTTTCACTCGGTGTGCGCCAAATTGTTGCGGCGCTACGCGGAAGAAGTCGGTCTCAAGCGCAGCTTCGTCATTTACGACGATTCGGATCAGAAGGCCGTGCTCGTGCGCGCGATCCGCGAGCTCAATCTCTCGGACCAGGAATATCCGCCGAAGCAGATGGCGTCGTTGATCAGCCGCGAAAAACGCGAAGGGCGCGGCCCAGACGAAGTCAAAGGCGACGCCGGTTTCAACGACGCTTTGCCCGAAATCTACAAACGCTATCAAGCCGCGCTCACGCTGGCGAACGCGGTCGACTTCGACGACTTGCTCTTGTTGATGGCAAAGATCGCCGAAAATCCGAAGAGCCCAGGCGGCGAAGAGCTCCGCAATCGTTTCCTCTACGTGCTGGTCGACGAATTTCAAGACACGAACTTGATTCAGTATCGGTTGATCCGCGCGCTCAGCGCCAAGCGGAAGAACTTGTGCGTGGTCGGTGACGACGATCAGTCGATCTATCGCTGGCGCGGCGCGGACGTGCGTTTGATCAGGAGCTTCCGCCGCGATTTCCCAGACGCGACCGTGATCAAGCTCGAGCAAAACTATCGCTCGACGGGCAACATCGTCAAAGCTGCGCTCGGCGTGATCGAACCTGCGTACGAGCGCGAGCCGAAAAAACTTTGGACCGCGCAAGAGCCTGGCGAAACCGTGCGCGTGCGACTCGTGAAAGACGAACGCGAAGAAGCGTCCTTCGTCGTGCGCACGATCAAGTCCGAAATCGCGCGCGGCGTACCGGCCGATCAAATGGCCGTATTTTACCGGGTGCACGCGCAGTCGCGCACGCTGGAAGAAGCGTTTCGCGCCGCGAACATGCCGTATCAAATCATCGGCGGCATGAAGTTCTTCGAGCGCGCCGAGGTCAAAGATCTGCTCGCCTACTTGCGCCTGATCTTGAATCCGATGAGCGACACCGATTTGGTGCGCGTGATCAACGTGCCAGCGCGCGGCATCGGCACCAAGACCGTCGAGCATTTGCTCGATGTCGCGTCCGAAAATTCGATCAGCGCGTACGACGCGATCGACACCGTCGTGCGCGAGCAAGAGCTCGGCAGCGCAGCGCGCAAGAAGCTCGGCGCGTTCAAAGCGCTGATCGAAGGCTTGCGCGAAGAAGCCAAGGAAATGTCACCGCACACGCTCGCCGGGCGCGTGCTCGAAGTCACCGGCTACCGCGAAGTCTTGGAAAAGGACGACACTGCAGAGAGCGACGCGCGGCTCGGCAACTTGGAAGAAATGGTCGGCTCGATCGCCGACTACGAGGAAGAGTTCGAGCGGAGCGGCGAAGAGCAAGAGCCGACGCTCGAAGGCTACCTCGAGCGCGTTTCGCTCGTTGCCGCGACGGACGCGATCGACGGCGCGGCCACGATTTCGCTGATGACCGTGCACAGCGCGAAAGGCCTGGAATTTCGCAGCGTGTTCCTCACCGGCATGGAAGAAGAAATTTTTCCGTACGCGCGCGTCAGCCACGAAGAACCCGAAGAGATCGACGAAGAGCGCCGTCTCGCCTACGTCGCGATCACGCGTGCGCGCGAACGGCTTTACATCTTGCACGCCGCGACGCGCACGCTGTTCGGCAAAACGCGCTACTCGTCGCCGTCGCGCTTCTTGCGCGATTTGCCGGCAGACACCATCACGCGCGAAGGCACGGGCTTCGCCGCGACGCCGTACGCCACGCCGTATGCCGCGCCGCGCGCGGCGTCACACGCAGTCGGCACGCGCGTGGTCGAGCGCGAAGCGAGCGAAGGTGAAGTCGGTGACGGCCTGCAAGTGCGGCCGGGCTCGCGCGTTTATCACAAGCAATTCGGGGAAGGCGTGGTCGAGCGCGTCGAGTTCGGCAGCGCGCCGACCGTGGTCGCCAAGTTCAAAGAATACGGAACGCGCCGCATTCACGCCAAATTCCTCGAATACGAATGACGCACAGGAGCACCCCAAACAAACATTTAGGATATTTTTTGGCCCGGCGCTGATTTTGGCGCTTGGCCGCTCGCGCATTTCGCTACGCGACTGGCGCCTGTGCACCCCTTCGGGTGTCACGAAGCGCGTCGGTCAGGTCTCGCCCCGTCGGGATCGCGAAGCGCGTCGTTGGCTCCCGCCTCATTCGAGAATCGTGATCAGCCCGGCGAATCAGCTGCTTTGTTCTATTTCCGGGCATCTGGCCCGAGCCCTTCGCGCGCGCTCCGGCGCGAAAGAGAGAGGATGAACAGACGCCAGATGTGATGAACAGTCAGTTTTATTTCCGCGCATCTGGCGCTCGCGCGGCGCCCGGAAAACATCCCCTCAAGGCGCGGCGCACTGCCGATCAGCCCGGCGTGCCGGCGGGAGCCGCTGCCGGCGCGGGCGGCGTGCCGTTCAACGCGCTCTCGATTTGCGCGGAGACGGTTTCGTAGCTGGTCGGGTTTTGCACGCGCGCGCCGTTGATGAACATGGTCGGCGTGCCTTCGACCGACACGCTTTCGCCCATCTTCACGTCCGAGTCGACGTCGGCCGCGAAGGTTTTGCCGTCGAGCGCTTTTTTGAACTCGGTCATGTTGAGTCCGGCTTCTTTGGCGAAGCCTTCGAGCCCGTCGCGCGAGAGCTGGCCCTGATTTTGGAATAGCTTGTCGTGGAATTCCCAGAATTTGCCTTGCGCGTTGGCGGCGAGCGCGGCTTCGGCCGCGCCGCGCGCATTTTGATGCATCGGTAACGGGAATTGGCGAAACACGAAGTGAATGCGATCGCCGTATTTTTGCTTCACCTGATCGACGACGCTGGCAGCGCGCGAGCAATACGGACACTGGAAGTCCGAGAACTCGACCACGGTGACCTTGGCGTTTTCCGGCCCGAATGAAGGCGCTTTGCCCTTCGCGATGTTCGCCGCAACTTCAGGACTGAGCGGTTTGTTCGCATCCTCCATCTTCTTCAAGTCGGCGACGATCTCGGGCAAGTGATCGAGCATCGATTTGCAGCGCGCCGGCGGAAACTGCTTGGTCTGAGTCTTGACCATGTTGCACGTCTCGCTCTGCGGCCCGACTTCGCTACACAACTTGGTCGTGAGCTCGTCGCACGATTTGCTTTGCTCGCCGAGCTTCTTGATCGAATACGCGATGTCGTTCAAGCCGGCTTTGCACGCGGCGGGCGAGAGGATCTCCGCGCTCGCGGTCAGCGCTTGGCAGGTGTCGCTCTCCTTGCCGGCCTTCTCGCACAGCGCGGCCGCGTATTTGTCGCACGGACCGGCGTTCGCGTTGCTCAGGGCGGCCGCGGAACCCGAAGCCGCGGGCGCCGTCGAACGATGATGCTTCGGTTTGCTGCAACCTGCAGCGAGCGCGAGCGACAGCAACGAAGCGGCGATCAGCGCGCCTGCTTGGGAGTTTTTGGATCGAAACATGACTCTGTCCTTTCGCTCCCGGGTGCGTGACCCCGAGCAGGAGCGCGTCGTAGCAGCTTCGCCGCGCTCCGTCACGAGCAGGCGGCCGAATCCCGCCCGTTGGGCTAGGCTCTCGAGCATGAACAAGCGGCTCGCCATGTTGGAAAAGCTCACCGCGTCGGCTCAAGCGGACTCGTTCGCATTTTATTGTTTGGCCATGGAATATCGCAAAGAAGGCCGAGTCGACGACGCGCTCGGAGCTTTCGAAACACTGCGCAGCCGCGACGCCGCTTACTTGCCGATGTACTTGATGGCAGGACAAATGCTGCGCGAAGCCGCGCGCTTGGCCGATGCCGCGACTTGGCTGAAGCAAGGTGTCGCGCTGGCAACCGAGAAACATGACAGTAAAGCACTCGGTGAGCTCGAATCCGAGTTGGCTACAGTCGAGAGCTGAGCGGCGCACGTGATCCGCGCGCGTCGTGTTAAAGTGCATGGCCACATGAGGCGATTCGGCATGCGAGAGGGTTTGGGGATCTGCGCGGCGCTGTGCGCACTGTCGTGCTCGTCGAGCGACTCCGGGTCGAAGGGCGGCGGTAGCAGCACCGGGGACACCGGTTCATCGGCGACCAACGTGGTCACGATGCAAAACTTCGGGATGCAGCACAGCGGCGTCGCGACTTTTTACACGACCGCCGACGGCACCGGCGCGTGCCTCTACGACAAGACTTCGGACGTGAACATCGCGGCTCTCAATGCTTCGGATTGGGCGAATAGCGCCTGGTGCGGCGCGTGCGTCGACATCACTGGACCGAACAGCAACGTCGAGCGCGTGCGCATCGTCGACGAGTGCCCAGATTGCATGCCGGGGCAGCTCGATTTGCACCCGGACGCGTTTGCCAAGCTCGCGCCGACGAGCGCAGGTCGCATTCCGATCACTTGGACGTTCGTGGCGTGCGACGTGACGGGCCCGGTGGCATACAAATACAAGGACGGCTCGAATGCGTATTGGACCGCCGTCCAAGTCGAAAACAGCCGCTATCCGATCTCGACGCTCGAGTCTTCGGCCGACGGCGCGACTTGGACCGAGGCCGCGCGCCAGAATTACAACTACTTCCTGAACAGCAGCGGCTTCGGCACCGGCACGGTTCAAGTGCGCATCACCGCCGAAAGCGGCGAGATGTTGGTGGACAGCCTGCCCGCGGTGCAACCCAACGCGGTCACGCAAGGCAAAGCGCAGTTTCAGTAACTCAACGCGACGGATTGAGCGGATTTTCGACACCGCGCGTCGCGTCCGGTCTCGAGTCGGGCGAGTTGAACACCGCTTGCACCACGCGGCGCTCGACGAAAGTGCGCCGAAATAGCGGATCTCGAATGTGCTCCAGCAACGAACGCGCATAACGCGCGGCGCGCTCGCGCATTTCCTCGGCTTGCGGCGAACGCGCGACGCGCAGCGCCTCACAACCGAGCGCGCGCGTCGGCAGTCCGTACTCCGAGCCTTGCAGTGTGTCGATCGCGCCCATCGCGGTCGTGGCGAGTAGAATCCCGGTGTGCTCCTCGCCCATGTCGACGCGTGCGCGCGCTTCGATCGCCATGGCGTAGAAGTGAAACGCGACGTAAGCCTGCGCTTCTGCGGCTTGCCGCGCATCGAACGCGAACATCACGGCGCGCGAGTGATCGCCGCGCACACGCGCGAGCAGCGCGCGCAAAATCTTCTCGTGCACCGAGTCGAACGCGCTGCCGGTCACCGCGGTGAGCGCGCCCGCATCGCCGACTAGGGTCTCCGCGCCGTCGAGATCGCCATATTCGATCAGGATTTCTGCCATCGAGAGCAGCGTGTCGGCGCGCGAATCGCGATCGCCGTAGCGTTCGTGCGCTTCGCGCGCACGGCGCAAGTAAGCGAGTCCTCGTTCCACATCCCCGAGGCTCGCGTAACATTCGCCGATCGTGCTCAGCGTTTTCGCGATCTGAAAACGTCCGCCGATCGCCAGATCGATGCGAATTGCGTCGAGCGCGAGCGCGATGCCGTCTTCGAAACGACCGAGCACGAGCAGCGCGTAGGCGAGCGAGTTCTTCGCGCGTGCTTCCAAGCGACGCACGCCGGTTTGGCGGAACACGGCGATCGCTTCGGCTTGCGCTTCGACGGCTTCGTGCACGCGACCGACGCGCCGAAGCAGCGTGCCGCGCAAGCGCAACGCTTCCGCGCGCAGGCGCGCCGGCACACCGCTACCTTCGGCCGTGGCGAGCGCTCGATCGACTGCCGCGAGCGCGCCCTGCATGTCGCCGATGTCGTGCAGAATCTCGGCCATCAGCGTGCGCGCTTGCACTTCGAGCACGGGCGAATTCGCCTGCGTCGCGACGGACTCGCCGCGCTGCGCGGAGCTCAATGCTTTCGCCAAGCGTCCCGCGTCGAGCTCGAACTGCGCGGTCCTGAGCAGCGTGGTCGCGACCCATTCTGCGCTCCTCGCAGTTCGCGCCAGCGCCCGTAACTTCGTCAAATGCGAGCGGCGCTCGCGCCAGCGGCCTTGATTCCTGCAAATCGATTCGAGCGCCTCGTGTGCTTCGAGCAGCCGCAAATCGCCGTCCGCGCAGAGCGCGATCACGCGTCGGTAACAGCGCTTGGCGAGCTGAGTTTGGTAGCTGGCGCGCGCCGCGTCCGCCGCTTCGAGGTAGAAGCGTGCCGCTTCGTCGCGCGAGTTGCCGCGAGCCAAGTGGCGCGCGACGATCGCCGCGGTCGGCCCTTTGCCGAGCGGCGTGGTCGCCAAATGTTCGCCCAGTTTTCGGTGCATGCGCACGCGACGTCGGCGATCGAGCGCGCGGTACGCGACGTCACGCGTCAGCGGATGACGCACGTCGATGGTGTCGACTTTGAGCTCGCACAGACCGCGCGCGGACAGCCGCGTCACGGCATCCGCCGAATCCTCGCCGCTGACCGCCGCGAGATCGGCGAGGCTGAGCGGACCGCCGGCCACCGCGAGCCACTCGATCACCGCTTGCTCTTCCGGCGGCAGCTCGTTCAAGCGATCCGCGATCAATTGCTCGAGCGTCGACGGCAGTGAAAGGCTCGCATCCCCCAAGCGCTCGACTTGCACGAGCTCTTGCTGGCCTTCGCGTTCGCGAATTTCGAGCAGGCCGCGCTCGAGCAACGCGTCCACCATTTCCAGCAAGAAAAAAGGGTTTCCGCCGGCGCGTGGCAAGAGGTCCGCGCACACTTGGCGCACGCCTTGGCTCACGCCGAGCCGCGTCTGCAACAAGCGCAGTTGGTGTTCGGCGCTAAGCCCCTTGAGCTCGATGCGCACGAGGCCTTCGATGAACGAGGAGACGCGATCCTCGGGCCGCGTCAAGAGCACGACGAGCACGCTGAGCGGCTCGGCGCGGCGCAAAAACTCCATAATCAAATCGAGACTCGGGCGATCGCTCCATTGCAGGCCGTCGAGCGCGACGACCAGCGGCGCATCGACCGCCGCGCGCGCGAAGAAGCGGCGCATCCCGAGACCAATCAGCTGCCGCGCTTCGGCGACGTCCGCGTCGTCCACGGTTTGGCGCACGCGACCGGTGGCGAGCTCGGCCATGCGCTCGATGATCTCGGGCCCTTCGTCGTCGCCGGCGAATTCGCCGAGCGCGTCCGCGATCTGGTCGCGTGCTTGCTCGAATGGTTGATCGATGCGCGTGCCGGTGAGCTCACGCACCCACTCGCTGATCGTCGCGAACGGCACTTCACTCAACGCCGGCGAAGACTCCACGCGCAAGACGCGCGCGTCCGGCGGCAGCTCGTTCAGGAACGCGGCCAAGAGCGCGGTCTTACCGATGCCCATCTCGCCGTAGACCACGCGCGCCGACACTTGCCCGGGATTTTGGCCCGATCCGACGACGCCGTAATACGCCGCGTGCAAATCGGCGAGCTCTGCGTCGCGCCCGATCAGGTCGCTCGGCGCGAGCGACATCTCTTCCAATTTTTCTTGGCGCGTGTGCGGGCGCAAGAGCGCATAGATGCGCATGTCCTGCGGCAGGTTGAGCGCCTCCGCGTCGTCGATCTTGATCGTCGGCGCGTCGCCCCAGACGAAGTCGCGCCGAACCAGGCGATACAAACCGCCCGCCACCCAACTCACGCCCGGCGGCGCGCGGTCGCCGAGCAAGTCGGCGAGATAGGTCGCGGGCTCTTGCAGCTCGTGCTGAATCAAATGACCTTGGCGATCGCGCTCGCCGGTCGCAATGCCGCGCACGATGCCGACGCTCGCCGAGAGCGTGACCGGGAGATCTTCGGATGCGCCGCGGATCACTTCGTGCACGTCGATCGCGAGCCAAACCGCGTCGAGCGGAGCGCGCGACGGATTCGCCATCAAACCGACGAGCGCGCGTGCCGCCGTGCCGAGCTGCTCCGGTTCGCCCGGCACTTGCGCTGGCGCTTCCCACGCGAAGCGCGCGCCGCGACGAAACGCGACCTCGCCGAGCGTGGCTTTGAGTTGCTCGAGCACGCGCGCGGCTTGCTGGCGTCCAACGCTGACGGCGAGCTGATCGAAGCCGTGCAAGCGCAGCGTCACCACGGCGACGTGCCGCACTTCGCGCCCGATCCGGCCGCGCTGCCCGCCGACGGTGCGCCCAGGTCCGGTGCTCTCGTCGTTGCTCGCGCCGGCTGCGGTGCCGACGACGTGCGCGACCGAAGACAAGTCGTCGAGCGCTTCGCTGCCTTGCGGCGCTTCGCTCGCGACGTCCGAGCCCGGCTGCACGCCGGGTGAAGTGTGTTCGCGTGTGACGAGCTCCGCGATGGTCGTCTCGAGCACGTGCGAGTCGACGAGCTGCTGCTTTTGAAAGAGCGCGCGGCTCACCGCGGCCGCCATATCGCGCGCTGTTTGGAAACGCTCGTCCGGATTTTTCGCGAGCGCACGCATCACGATCTCTTCGAGCTCGCTCGGCAACTCGCGCACGTACGTGCTCGGCGGTTCGACTTGGCCCGCGCGCACTGCTTCGAGCAGCTCCTGACCTTCAGCCGCTCCGTGCAACGGACGCGCGGTCAGGAGTTCGTGAAAAACTACGCCGAGGGAGTAAATATCGGTGCGCCGCGAGACGCGTTCGGCGCGCGCTTGCTCGGGCGACATGTACGCCGTCTTGCCCTTGAGCACGCCCGGCTCTTCGCGGAACAGGTTCGCGGACGCGATGCCGAAATCAGCGATTTTTACGGCACCGTCGAAGCTCATCAAAATGTTCTGCGGCGACACATCGCGGTGCACGATGTCGATCGGTTTGCCCGCTTCGTCTTTGCGCTCGTGCGCGTAGTGCAAACCTTTCGCGACTTCGGCGATGATGTAAGCCGACACGTACGGCGGAATGCGTTGTCCTTTGGCTTGCGCCGAGCGCATCAACTTGCGAAGGTCGGGACCTTCGACGTACTCCATGCTGAGGAGCTGGCCCTCTTCGCCGTAGTCTTGAAAGTCGTAGACTTGCACGATGTTCGGATGATTGAGGCGCGTCGCGAGCTGCGCCTCTTCCGCGAACATGGTGCGGAAGCGACGCGACGAGCCGTACGCGGGCAAAATCCGCTTCAGCACGAGCAGCTTGAAAGTGCCTTCGGCGCCGCGTTTTTTCGCCAAAAACACTTCGGCCATGCCGCCGGCGCCGAGCCTGCGAATGATTTCGAAGTCGGCGAGGCGTTTGGGCGGAGGACGAACTGGCGCGTCGGTCATGTCACCCAGTGCTCGCGCACGACGCTAGCTCGGAACTCGCTCTGGCCAAATCGCTCGATACGTTAGCGCGTTCAGATGCTCGCGTGTTAACGTCGCGGAAACGCGACAAAGCCGCGGAGAAATGCATGCGAATCAGCCTCCGACTTGGACTCATCCTGGTTCTCTTGAGCGGGCATGCTCTGGCCGCAAAAGGCAAAAAAGCCACCGCCGACAAGCCCGCCGGCGCGACGATGGACACGAACGATCCCGCTGACAAGGAAACCAGCGACCATGGTCCGTTCGCGCCCGCGCACAAAACCCCGGAAGAGGGCGCGACTCAAAGCGAAGGCGACAACCAGGGCGAAACCGAAGGTGAGGCCAAACCCAAGAAGGCGGAGGCCGAGGTCGCGCCGATCGAAGACGTGAAGCGAAGGCCACGCGACAAAGTCGTGGTCTACGCCAACGTACTGATCGGGTTCGGCGGCACGGCGCCGGAACCAGGACCGCCGCTCAAAAACGACGCGAACAAAGGCACCAGCGCGACGTTCATGGTCGGTGGTCGTTACGACGTGAGCCCGGCTTTTAGTTTGGGTTTGCGCGTGCCGTGGACGACGGCAAACGTACGTGGCGGGGACGGCATCACTGCCGCTTCGCAAGCGCTCGGCACGCCCGAACTGATGGGCGAGTACCGCGTCACGCTCAGCCCGCGCACGCTTTTGCCGATCGACTTCGGACTGGGCATTCCGGTCGCGCAAGGCAACTACGACACGGTCAACGGCCAGCCCCAGCTGCGCCAATCGATCGTGAACGATTTCGCCGACGCGGCCGCGGGCTATCGCGACGGCGAGTTGTTTGGGCCGAAACGCTTGCCGATCGTGCTCGGCGTGGGCATCGACTATCAGGGCAAGGCGCTCAGCTTGCACGCCGCGACCAAATTCGTCGCCGGCATCAAAACCGGCGGCACGCTCGATTACAGTGGCGAGCCGTTCAACGCGGACCCGACGGAGGGCAGCTATCAGCTGAAATCCGTGATGTTCCGCAACGTGACTTCCGCGGGCATCGGCTACCAGGTGCTCGACAAGCCGGCGCTCACCCTCGCACTCGACTCGTGGGTCGTGACCAACGCCGTGGACAACGTCGCGTTCAACTCGAACGACAACGTGACGAACCCGTCGCCTATCCAAGTGGTGTTCGAGCCGCGGCTCGGCGCGCGCTTCGGCAAGATCTCGCCGAGCCTCGGCTACATTTTCCCGATCGGCGGTCGTCTGGCCGATAACCACATTTCAGGCCTGGAACTGCACTGTGACGTCGGGTTCTGACGCAGCGCCGTAAAAGGCCGAGCGCTCGTGCAATGCCGCCACTGCGGTATAACTTCGAGCGATGCAAGGGTTCGTACCGTGTCGCCCCGTTCGGTTTGGTGCAGAGCTCGCGCTCGCCTTCACGCTCGCCTTCGGTAGCGCGGGCTGCACCGGTCACACGCTGCACGCCAACGCGCCGAAAGCGACGCTGAATGCGGCGGGGCCGATCACCCCCGTGGACGACGATGGCTTCGCTAGCGCGACCTATCGCGTGCTCGTGACCGGCGACGGGACCGCGCAACGCGCCGATCTGCTCGCCGGCGTGGTCAATCGCCAGCTCCAACGCGCCAAGGCGCGCTTCGACGCGAATCAGCGCGATGCCGGGCTCGCGGCGCTCACCGGCGCCTTGTACCTGATGCGCACCGGAGAATTTCGCGACGCCGCGCTCGACGGCGCAACTGCCGCGCTGAGCGACGGCGCGAGCGAAGTCGCGCGCCTCGGCCAGGAAGGTTACGCGCTCACGCTCTACGGCATGCTGCGCGACAAGCTCCCGCCAGGCGCAGAGCGAACGGAAGTCGAAGCTCACCTGCAAGCGATGGCGCGCTTCTCCCAAGCCACCCACGGCGCTGGCCCGATGCAGGTCGCCGCCTCCGACATGCACACGGCGATGCAAGAGTCGCTTTTGGATTCCAGGCCAAATGCGCTCAATACCGCGAGCGAACGCACGGTTGCTTGGCTGAAACGCGCGCTCGAATCGAACGTGGCAGACTCGCCGATCAAGTCGAACGCGGATCGCGACGAAGCCTTCGAGGCTTATCGCGCGCTCCGCGGCGGCGGCTACACCATCGTCGCTTTGTATTTGCGGCACGGGGACGCGCGCGGCGCACTCACTGCCGCCGATCACGCTGACCTCGGTCGCATCATCGCACCCGAGCTGCGCGATCGGTTGGAGCGCGCGGCCGACGGCAGCGACGCGGACGCGTGGGCCGACCTATATCGCTTCTTCGATTCTGCGTCGCACGCGGCCGACGCGCAGGAGATCGTCGATCACGACTTGATGGAAGCCGCGACTTGGGGCTCGGCGCTCGAGCTCTTCCGCGCCGAGCCGAGCTCGATGCGCGGCGCGGTGCCGCTCGCGGCGGAGCTCGTGTCACGCGGTATGGCGGAAGTCGCACCGCTCGTGCTCGCGCCGGCGCTTGCCAAAGAGGGCTCCCCAGAAAATCTGAGCTTTGCGCTCGGTATGATCGGCAAAGCGCTCGTCTCCGAAGACGAGCTCGATCAGTTGCCGAGCGCGCGGCGCACGTTTCAAAACGCGGCACCGATCCTGGTTCAAGCCGAAAACAAGGCAAATCTCGGTCGAGTCGCGCCGAGCAGCGCGCGCATCCGCTACGTGATGGGCGCGCTCGAGACGCGTCACGGCGAGCTCGAGCGCGCACTCCCGCTAGTGCAAGCCGCGGTCAAAGCGGAGCCGACGCTCGAGGAGCTCATGACCTTGAGCGCGATCGAACGACAACAAAACCAATCCGCCGCGCTCTCGACTTTGGGCCAAGCGGTGGAGCTTGCCAAAGCTCAAGCCGATCCGCTGGCCGAGACTGACGCGTTGAACATGAAGTTCGAGGTCTATCGCGACAAGGGCGACACCGAACAAGCGACGCAGACGCTGAACGCGGCGCTTTCGCGCGCGCTCGACGCACAAAAGAGCGCGCGTCAGGGCGGTCCGGCGCAAGCGCGTTCCGAGCGCCTGCTCGCGCGCATCCTCGAGCACTACAGCGATCAACGCGCGACGCGACGTGCCACCGAACGAGCTTACGAAGCATCGAGCTCGGACTTGAATCAACTCACCGCGACCGTGCTGGATGCGGCGCGGCGCGCGCTCACTCACGCCGATCTCGGGGCCGCGCGGCGCGCCGTGCAGCGCGCAGTCGCCGCCAGCCTCGGCAGTGACGATTTGATTTACGTCGCGCTGTGGCTGCAGCTGGTGGAAAAAAAGCTGAACGTCCCGAGCGACGGCACGGTCGAAGAAGCGTACGCGGAGATCGACGACAACTCGGGTTGGCCCGCGAAGCTCCGCGCTTGGGCGCGCGGCAAACTCACGGATCAGGAACTCGAAAACGCCGCGCGCAGCACGGGCGAACGCACGGAAGCCGCGTTTTACGTGGCGATGTCGAAGCTGGAGGGCGGGACGGACAGCTCGAAGGAGCTCGAGCGCGTGGCGCAAAGTCCAGCGATCGACTTGGTCGAAGTGACGATCGCGCGTGACCTCTTGGCGCTGCGCGCCAAACCCGCGCCAGACTACAAGTTGCCGGCGAACCTCGCGCTACCGTGAGCGCTCAAGTCTGAGGCTTACGTCCGAGCAGCTTCTCGGCCAAGTGATCGCCGAGTTCGAGCGCCATCAAGCGTTCGACCGCGGCTTCCTTCTCTTCGCGTTCGCCCGGATCGTACTGAAACTCGATGCCCATGCCGCTCGGGTTGGCCTTGGTGGCTTCCTCGGCGGGCGTCGTCCAAATCACTTTGCCGCGCAGGCGCACTGGCTCGGTCATGTTCGGCACGCCGAGCGCGAACACGAACTCGGTCCCGATCGGCAGCGGCTTGTCGGTGCCGATGAAGGTGCCGCCGCGCGAGATGTTCTTCGTGTAGTCGGCGAAGAACGTGTTCAGCCGCTTGTATTCGACCTTGAGCTCGATCGGCGCCCGGAAGGCATAGCGCCGATCCTCATCGTCATGTGAGCTCATTATTTCTCAGGCTAGTATTGTGGCCGCCCCTGGGGAAGAGGCGAGCGAACGCAGGAAAACTCGCGGCGAAAATGCTACGACCTCGCGGTGCGCGACCCTTACGAGGTGCTCGGCGTCAGTCGCCAGGCGTCGGAAGCCGAGATCAAAGTGGCCTTTCGACGGCTCGCGGCGCTCCATCACCCGGACAAAAATCCGGGCGATCCGGAAGCGAGCACGCGCTTCAAGGAAGCGAACCTCGCGCATCAAATCTTGAGCGATCCGGACAAGCGCGCGGCCTTCGATCGCTACGGCGAAGCAGCATTCCGACCCGGCGGCGGCCCGGCCGGTATCGACTTCAGCGATCTGGCCGGCTTCGAAGATTTATTTGGTGATCTGCTCGGCGCGTTCGGCATTCGCACCGGCGAGCGCGGCGATATTCGCAAAAATCTCGAGCTCACTTTCGAAGAAGCCGCGCTCGGTTGCGAGCGCGAAGTGACCTACGAGCGGCTCGACATCTGCGAGACGTGCTCGGGCAGCGGCGCGGAGCCGGGCACGCGCGTGGACAGCTGCTCGGTCTGCGGCGGACGCGGGCGTGTGCGTTATCAGCAAGCGCTATTTCCAATAGCGGTCGAGCGCGCGTGCTCGCGTTGCCGCGGCACGGGCAAAGTCGTGCTCACGCCGTGCCACACTTGCGCTGGCAAAGGTCTGTCAAAGAGTGAACGCACGCTGGCCGTCGAAATTCCGGCGGGCATCGAGGACGGCGCGACGCGCACCGTGAATCAAGCAGGCAATCGCGTGCGCCAGGACAAGCCCGCGGGCAACCTCGAGCTCGTGATCCAAGTCGCGCCGCACCCGTTTTTTCGCCGGGTCGGCGAAGATGTCATCTGCAAAGTGCCGATCACGTTTGCGCAAGCCGCGCTCGGCGGCGAAATCGACGTGCCGAGCTTGAGTGGCAAACTCAAGGTGCGCGTACCGCCATCCACGCAGTCGGGCGCGGTGCTGCGCGTGAAGGGCAAGGGTTTTCCGTATCGCATTCGCAGCGGCCGCGGCGACCAGCTAGTCGAGGTCGCGGTGGAGGTGCCGTCACGCTTGAGCGATCGCGCGCGCGAACTGATCGAGGAGCTCGGACGCGAGCTCGGCGAAGACGTGCAACCGCAGCAACACAGCTTCCTCGAGAAACTGCGAGGGCTCTTTGGCTGACGCGCGCGTGGCGCGCGCACGCGCGGTGACGTTCGACTACGGGCAAACCCTGGCCGAGCTCGACCACGATTTCCTCGCGGCGCGCGTCCGAATTTTCGGCGGAGAGCTCGACGCGCAGGCTTCGCGCGCCGCTGGCACCGTGGCTTGGGAAGCATACGGCGCCGCAAAATCGCTCGGGCACGCTGCGGCGTGGAAGCGGATGATGCACGAATTCTTGCGCGCCGGCGGGCTTCGCCCGAGCTTTGGCGCGGCTCCGCCGGACTTCGCCGAGCAGATGGTGCAAGAGCTTTGGCTGGCGCAGCCCGCAGTCAACCTCTGGCGCAAACCCATCCCCGGCATGTTCGAGCTCGTGCACGAGCTCGTCGCGCAATCGATTCCGGTCGCGGTCATTTCGAACTCGGAAGGTCGCCTCGCGGAGTTGTTGGCCGAGCTCGGTGAAGAGAAGCCGTTCCGCGTGATCGTCGATTCGGGACGGCTCGGCATCGACAAGCCGGACGCGCGCATCTTCGAGCATACGGCGCGCGCGCTCGATTTGCCGCTCTCGGAAATCGTGCACGTGGGCGACGCCTGGGAAGCGGACGTGATGGGAGCAGCGCGCGCGGGCGCACAAGCCGTTTGGTTCGCGCCGGTCGATCAGCGCGCGTTGCCGCGCGGCGTGGTCTCGGCGCGCGACGCGACTGAGCTGCGAAGCGTGCTCTTGGAAGACTTCGGGCTCGGGCTCGAAAATCGTGCTTAGCTGGCAGGTGATTCGATGAAAGACCACAAAATCGGCATGCTCGGCACCGGCAACATGGCATCCGCGATGATCCGCGGCATGCTCGCTTCGAAGAGCTTCGCGCCGGATCAAATCCGCGGCAGCGATGTCCGCGCCGAGCACCTCGCCGAGCTCGAGAAGATTTACGGCATCAAGACGCACACGGACAATGCCGAGCTCTTGGCTTGGGCCAACGTGGTCGTCTTGGCGGTGAAGCCGCAGGTGATCGATCGTGTGCTCGACCAGCTCGGCGGAGATTTTTCTTCGGACACGCTCGTGATCTCGGTTGCGGCGGGTGTACCGATCCGCGCGCTCGAAGCGCGCTTGCCCGCCGGCACACACGTCGTGCGCGCGATGCCGAACACGGCGGCGATTGCGCTCGCGGGCGCAACCGGCATCGCCGCCGGCACGCGCGCGACGGCCGAAGACGTCAAATTCACCAAAGCGCTGTTCGACGCGATCGGTCGCACGGTCGTGCTGGACGAGACCTTGCTCGACGCGGTGACCGGGCTCTCCGGCAGCGGACCCGCGTACATCATGCTGATCATCGAAGCGCTCGCCGATGGCGGCGTGAAGGTCGGTTTGCACCGTGAAACGGCGTTGCTCTTGGCCGCGCAGACCGTGTACGGTTCGGCCAAATTGCTGCTCGAAACCGGCGAGCACCCGGGCCGGCTCAAAGACATGGTGACGAGCCCCGGCGGCACCGCGATCGCGGGACTACACACGCTCGAATCGGGCGGGTTACGCCGCACGTTGATCGACGCGGTCGAGGTTTCGACGCGGCGTGCGGTCGAGCTCGGTGAGGCGATGGCCGCGAAGCTTCAGAAAAGCTGACCGCTTCGGGCTACTCGTGCCCGGTGGACGCTCACGCCGTGCTTCACGAGGCCACAAAAAAATAGTGTCCGCGCAAAGGGGCCGGGGGGGGGACAGCCTCGCTCTACGCGGACGAAGTATTCGTAGCAGCAGGGGCATGAAAAAGCAAACTCCGCCACGCCGAAAATTGTTTAGCGCACGGGCTTCGATGCGGCCGAATTGCCGCTACGGCGACGGTCTCAAATTGAAAAGGTTCCGTCGTAACATCCGCGAGTGATGGCGAGCGGTGAGCAATCGCGCTACGGCGCGCACATGAACCCATAGCGCCGACCTTCGGGTCTTCGCTCGGTCAAAGTGAGCGGAACTCGTGCGCGCGGGTTCGGCTCGCGCGCGGCCGAGCTCGACGCGCGTTTCACGCTGCCTTCGCTGTCGGCGGCGAGCGCCCGCGTGCACAAGCCGCGCGCGGACCAGATGAATTGCGCGGCGACACGGCGCGCGCTCGTGCCGTCGAAGTTGTGCGGAAAACGCAGGGTCGGTTCGAGCGCCAGGTGATCGCTGAGCAAGAAGCCGTCTGCGTCCGGCGCGCACGCCGGCGGCATGGTCGCGAGATCGGCCGGGCTTTCGTAGAGCGGCGCGCTCGCGCTGCCGGTTTCCGGATCGATCGGGAACAGGTACCAACCGAGCGCGGCGACCCAAATGCCGAGCGCGTCGCCGTGAACGCCGCGCACGAGCAGCGCGCTGCTCGGTTCGCGCGAGACGTCGGGGTACTCGGCGAGCCGTTCGACGCGGCCGTTTTCGATCCGCGAAAGCGTGAAGGCGTGATTCTCGTTGAACGAGGCTGCATACCAAGCGTCTCCGAGCTTGGTCACACTGCTCAACATCCCGAGGCCGAATCGGCCGACGTTTGGCACGCGCGTCACGCTGCGTCCTTCGTCGAAGAGCAGCAAATCCAAGAGGCCGCGCGAGCTCGCGAGCACCACGCCCGAGCGCTGTCCGGTCTCGAGCACGCCGCGAAAATTGGTGGGGTTGCCACTGCCGTCGAAGCCGAATGCTTCGGCGGCGGCTGTCGCATCGCTCCACGGGCTGCGCGTGACCGCGCTTTGAAACGCGCCGCCAGCGACGCGAAAACGATCGAGCGCGCGAATTTGCGCATGGCCCGCGCGACCCCAATCTGCGCCGCGCTCGCCCCAAGCATAGACGTGCAGTTCGGCCGAGTTCGATTCATTGCTCGCTGCGTCGTAGCCGACTTCACCGGCGGCGAGCTTCGGCGGCGCGAGTTCGAGGAATGGCGCCCAGGGCGGTTCCGCATCTTCACCGCGCACTGACCCGCGCGCGGGTGACGGCTGCACCATGCTGGGCTCGCTCGCTTCGCCGGTCGGCTCGCAGTTCAGCACCCAACGCGAACCGCCGGGCTGCGCGAGCGCCGTCACGCTCGGTAGCTTTGCGATCGGGAGACGCGGCGCAGGGTTTTCACCGCGCCAGCCCACGCGCACGAAGCCGCCGAAGGCGCAGCCGAGCTCGGAGCAGCCTTGGAGCCGCGCGTCGTCACGCGGTTCTTTGGTGCCGTCGAACTCGGACGGCAATTCGACGTCGCTCCAATCGAAACCGCCGGTGATGGTTTCGACCGCGCGACCCGTGCGACCGACGACCAGCGCGTGCGTACCCGAGATCAACGCGCGATCGATGCTGGTCTCCGGCTCACTCACGCTGACCGTACCGTCGAGCGCGACGCGCACGCCGGCGAACGGTTCGGCGCCGGCAACCCAGCCGCTGAGCGTTCCGGACGGCAATTCTTGAAAGCCATCGAGCCACAGCCCGTTATCGAGCAAGGAATCGGCGTGTGCCTCGGCGCGCGGCAGTTTGAGCGGCACGCGTTGCTCTTTCCCGCTCGCGTCGATCAGCGACAGGAAGCCTTGCGCTCCGAGCCGCGGTGGCACGATCACGGCGACGCGGCTATCCGAAAGCGCGACCACGCGCTCGACACCCAGATCGCCGCGCACGCGAATTTCGTGAAAATCGCCGTGCTTGCCAGCGATGCAATAAGCGCCGTCGGCGCTCGGGCCCGGCCCGCAACCGCCGCGAATCACCAGCGCGCCATTGCCGCTCGTCGCCACGTAGCGCGCGCCGGCAAACTCGCGCACGGCGCGCAACGCGAGCGGCGGCTCGAAGGCGAACAGCGTCGTCTTGTCCGAACCTTCGTTGCACGCAAAGCCGAACCCCTGCTCGAATGGCAGCGCCGTGCACTCGCCACCGCCGGGATAAGCGTGCTCGTCATGAGCGATGATTTTGCCGTCGTCCGGCCGCACGCGAAAGAGCGCGCCTGCGCTCGCCACGACGAACGAGCCGTCGCGATCGCGAAAGCCACGCAGGACGGCCAACTTGAGCGCGCGCGGCGCGAGCGAATCGCGTCCGGCGCGGAGCTCGTTTTGCGCCAGCACTTGCCGCAAGCGTTGTGCGACCGGGCTCTCGCTGTCCTGCGGCGCGCTCGCTTCACGGCGGCTGAAGGCTCCATTGTGATCGAGCGCGACCACGCCGTCCGGTCCCGTGATGATCAAATCGTCGTCTTCGACGTCGAGGTTGGTCGCGGCGAGGCCGAGCGGTCGCCAAGACGCGCCGGCATCGAAACTGACGAGCGTGCCGCGAAATGGCGCTTGAACCGCGCCGAACCAGCCATCGACGAATGCCATTTTTCCGAAGCCTGGTGATGGCGGCAAACTGCCGAGGCCGATCGCAGCGCCGGTTTCGACGTCGAGCGCGGTGAAACGATCGGGCCGACGACCGAGCACGTACAAGCGATCGAAACCGACCACGACTTGCTCGGCTTCGAATTCGAGCCGCGCGAACGGCTCGAGATCCGCCGTGAAGGTTTTGGCTCGGAAGAACAGCGTCGCGCTCGATGACAAAACATAAAATAAAAACCCACCGCCGAGCCGCGGCGGAAGTTCGAGGCTTTGCACCGTACGCGCAGCCGGCAAATACTCACGCGCGAGTTCGACCGCGCCGTCCGGTCGCGCGAGCACGCGCAAACCGAACGCGACCAGGCGCTGACTCTTGTCGCGCTCTTCGCCGACGGCGATCGTGTCGGAGCCCTCGAGTGGCGGGAACAGGCGCGGGGCAAACGCGTCTTTTACTCCCGCGGAGCTCGCTTCCACTCTCGTGGCAAGCGCCTGTGGCTTGCTTGCGACGACGGCTCGCGGCGTGACGCGTTGACCTGCACAACCGAGAGCGAATGCCGCGAGCGCGCCGAGTCCAACCGAGCGCGTATGCGGGCTCAGCGTGCGCCGCGCTGCGCGAGAGATTGGCGGGAAATACGCTGGGCCTTCGGCCATCTTTTTTAGCGTAGCGCCTCGCAGCGGGCGCGCGTAGGGATAACCCCAATGAATCAAACGCGGCGCCCGACCTCGCCCCTCGCGGAAGAAATCCTCGGCCTGTATTTCCCCGTGCTCGACCACGGATTCGTCTCACTCGTCGACTACATGGGCACCGACGAATGCATCGAGCGCGCCGCGCGCGTCAGCTACGGCTACGGCACACGCCAGACCAGCCAGACTCGTGGCTTGCTCCGTTACTTGCGCCGTCACTTGCACACCACGCCGAGTGAAATGGTCGAGTTCAAATTCCACTGCTCGATGCCGATGTTCGTGGCTCGCCAGTGGATTCGGCACCGCTCGGCGAACGTCAACGAATACAGCGGACGCTATTCGCTGATGCCGATGCTGTTCTACACGCCGACCGAAGAGCAGCTTCAGACTCAGAGCAAACGAAACAACCAAGGCCGCAGCGGCACCGCGGTCGAACCGGCCAAATACGCCGAGGCCGTGCGGCGCTGGAACGAGATCCGCGAGCAGAGCCGCGCCGCTTACGAATGGATGACGAACGAAGACATGGCGCGCGAGCTGTCGCGCATCGATCTGCCGCTCAGTACGTACACGCAATGGTACTGGAAGATCGATCTGCACAACTTGCTGCATTTCTTGAAGCTGCGCGTCGACGCGCATGCACAATGGGAGATCCAGGAATTCGGCCGCGTGATGGCTGGCATGTTGAAGCGCGTGGCGCCGCTCAGCTACGAAGCTTGGATCGACTACGACGTGTGCGGAGCTCGCGTGAGCCGCATGGAGCTCGACGCGCTGCGGCGTCTGATCGCTGTCGGGAGCGAGACAGTTCATGCGCGAAACGGCGCGAGCTTGGACTCCGCGGCGCTGGCCGAGCTCGGTCTGGCCAAGCGTGAGGCGCGCGAATTGTTCGACAAGTTGAGCGCGAACCCGGTGCCGGATTTCGAGCTCGATTTGTCACGCGCGAACGCGGCAGAAGTCTTCGCGGAGCGCTTCGCTGAAGCCGTCCCAAAGGTCGACAAAAAACCGAGCGAGTGAGGGAAGCGAAGCCGCGACGCGCAACTGGCGCCCCGGCGCTTCGAGTCTTATAGATCGAGGAAACATGGTATCGGCTGCCGAAAATCGCGATCGCGACTTGTCCGCGTTGGATTTGGACGAAGAGATCCGGCGTTTGAAACGCGAAAAGAACGCGGTGATCCTCGCGCACTACTATCAAGAAAGCGAAATCCAAGATCTCGCCGATGTAATTGGGGACTCGCTGCAGCTCGCGCAGGCTGCGCAAAAAACCCAAGCAGACGTGATCTTGTTTGCCGGTGTGCACTTCATGGCCGAAACGGCGAAGATCTTGAATCCGAAGCGTATCGTGCTCGTACCGGACATGAAGGCAGGTTGTTCGCTCGCGGACGGCTGCCCCGTGGATCGTTTCAAGGTTTGGAAAGCGCGGCACTCGGGCGCCGTGGTCGTGAGCTACATCAATTGCTCGGCCGCGGTGAAGGCCGAGAGCGACTACATCGTCACCTCGAGCAACGCCGAAAAGATCGTCAACGCAATCCCGAAAGATCAAAAGATCCTATTTGCGCCGGACAAGAACCTCGGCCGTTATGTGGCGAAGAAAACCGGGCGTGATCTCGTGCTTTGGCAGGGGAGCTGCATCGTTCACGAAACGTTCAGCATGCGGAAGCTCGAAGACATTCGCGTGCAGCATCCCGATGCGAAGATCATCGCGCATCCGGAGTGCGAAGAGCCGCTGCTCGATCGAGCGGATTTCATCGGTTCGACCGCCGCGCTCCTGCGCTTCGTAGAAAACGACAACGCGCAGAAGTTCATCGTGGTGACCGAATCCGGCATTTTGCATCAAATGCAAAAGCGCGCGCCGACGAAGACGTTGATCCCAGCGCCACCGCTCGCGAACTGCGCCTGCAACGAGTGCCCGTTCATGCGCTTGAACACGCCGGAAAAAGTTTACCTCGCGCTCCGGGATCTGGAGCCGCGCCTCGAAATGCCCGAAGATTTGCGCGCGCGCGCCCAAATCCCGATCGACCGCATGCTCGCGCTCAGCTGAGCTCGCTCAGTTTTTCTTTTCGACGCCCTGCCCGGGCAAACGCCCGTATGCCTGTTGCGCGAGCTCGGCGAGGTTGCCGCAATCGGACAAATCGAATTTGCCGACCTCGTACGGATCGCGCAGAACGTCGTGACACTTCCAACCGACGTCCCAAGCGCGCGACTCGACCTTGAGGTTCTTTTGCATGATACCCCAATTCTCGAACGCGCAGCTCCACACGCCCGCGCAGTTGCTCATCAAGAGCGGCTGATCGCTGAGCGGCGCACGCAGCAAACTGTGACCGATCATGCGTGCTTGGTAACGCGCGATGCTCGGATCGCCGTTGACGCCAATCAAATCCAAAATCGTGGGCGCCAGATCGACGTGAAATAGAAATTCGCTTTCTTTGCTCTCGAGCGTTCGTTCTTCGTCGACGGTGAGCGTCCCGGGCGGCGCGTCGATCCAAGCGGGGACGTGGATTTCTTCGTCGAAAACGCTGAACGTGTGGCCCATCTGACCGTGCTCGCGGAACGCCTCGGCGTGATCGCTCGTGTACACGATCACCGTGCGCTTACCGGCTTCAGTCGAACGCACGGATGCGAGCATCTTCGCGAGGTGTTGATCCTGTTGGTAGACCGCGTTCTGGTAGTAGTTTTTGAAGTAGGGATTGTCTTCTGGAGCCTTGCTCGTGGTCGACGGCTGAAATGGCTGGGGCCCATTCGGATCGACGAGATACGGATAGTGCACGTTCGAAAGTTGCACCACGGCCAAGAACGGTTCCCGTAGCGATCCGAACTCGCGACTGACGCGATCGGCGAGCAAGCCCTCGGGCGCGCCCATGTCGAGATCGGCGGTCGGCTCCAAATCGGTCGCGCTGCAGAATTTGCTGACGCCGAGGTTCTTCACCCACAAGCGAGCATTACCGAACATCATATTTTGGCTGGTCCAAAACGCGGTGTCGAAGCCGGCGGCGCGCGCGTAGTCGAAGATCAGCGGCCAAGTGTGCAAATTATCGCGCGACTCGGTCGGGCCGAGCCCAGACCAAAGCACCGCGAGTGACACGGCCGTCGTCGAATCCATCGAACGCATTTGCGGAAACGCGAAGCGCTTTGGAAAGAGCTTGTTCGTTCCTTCCGTGCGACGACAATCTGGATCGTACTCGATGCAGGTCGCGTCCGCGCGCACGCTCTCGAGGATCACGAACAGCACGTTGCGTTCCGGTGTCTTCGCTGGTTTGAGCGGTGGCACAGGCATCGACTGGCGCGCGCGCGGCCGCATTTGATTGGATTGCTCGGTCAAACCGAATTGCGTTTCGAGCAACCCGCCGATGGCGTTGAGATAGAGCACGTCCGGTGGCGCCGCTTGCAGATGGCGATGTTGCGCAGGGATGAAGAAAGTCGCGACTAGCAAGAAGGGCGCGATCGCACCAGCAAGGCGCGCCGAGAATTGTCGCGGGCGAAGCGCGCGCCGCGTAACCCAAACCAAACCAACGGCGATGCAAAGCGGCGGCAGCTTGGCGCGCAAATAGTTGCCAAAATCGGCGAGCAGCTGGTTGATCACGCTATCTTTGAAGTTCGACGCGAAGAGCGACACGTCGAGATTGAGATAAGCGTTGTACTGGCTGTAAAAATAGCTTTGGCCGCCGACCGTGAACGTGAACAGAACGACGAACAGCGTCGCGGCGAGCCAGCGCAGCGCGCCGCGACGCCGCGACGACGCGTAGACCAGCGTGGTCCACAGGATCATGCTCTCGCTCAACGACGCGAGGTAGAGCAAGTGATGCTCGAGATCGAGCGAAGCGAGCCGCGAACTGCGCCGCGACAGATCCATCCCGAGCACGACCGCCGACGGCACGACGAGTAAGAACGGTGCCCACATTTTGCGCACGCGTGCGAGGCGTGCGAGGCGTGCAAAACGATCGGCGGGATCGAGCGGCGTCAGCGCGGCTTCGACTTCTGTTTTCGGGGCTCCCAGCACTTGAGCGCGGCGAGTCTAGCTGAGGAATCGGGAAAAGCGCGCCTTTTCGGCCCCACGCTCACACACACGGTCCACTAGTTGGGCTGCCCCCACCCCATCCGTCCTCGCTGCGCTGCGGGCGGTGGCCTCCCCCAAATCGCGCGCTCCGCGCGCTCAGGGGGAGGACGCGCGCATCAACCCGCAGTCGGATCGCCCATCAACCAGCTCGTGAGCAAGTAGTTCGCGACCAGCAGCGAAACCGCGCTGTGCACGACCGCTTCGGTCGTCGCTTGCCCGACGCCGCGCGCGCCGCCAGAGGCATAAAACCCGCGCGTGCACGAGATCGCCGAAATCAAAAAGCCGAACACGCACGCTTTGATCAAGCCCATGTAAAAGTCGTGCGGCACCATGTTCTTCTCGATGTTCGAGACGAAGAGTCCGGGATCGACACCCAGCCAATTGACCGCGACGAGCCATGCGCCGCCCATGCCCACGCACGTGTACACGATGCACAAGAGCGGCATCATCAGCACGGATGCAATCAGCCGCGGCGAAAGCAAATACTGCACGGGGCTCACGGCCATGGTGACGAGCGCATCGATTTGTTCCGTAACGCGCATGTTGCCGAGCTCTGCGGCCATCGCACTGCCGGCGCGCGCCGTCACCATCAGCGCGGAGAAAACGGGCGAGATCTCACGCGTCAGCGACACCGCGACGATCTGCCCGACCACACCTTCAGCGCCGAATTGACGGAGGCTGTACGTAGTTTGCAGCGCGAGGACCATGCCGCTGAATACGCCGGTGAGCGCCACGATGAACACAGAACCGACGCCAATGAACTCCATCGCCAGCAGCACTTGCCCGAAGCGATAAGGCGGACGAATCAACCAAACCAGCGTTTCGCCGGTGAGCACGAGCACCGAGCCGACCGTTTCGAAAGCGCCAGTTAGCGCGTTCTGCAGTGCGGACCAGGCTCCGGGCGGCTGGTACTCCGACGTCTCCGCTTCGGCCACGGCTAACCCTTAGCACCGAGTTCGGCGAGGATGGCGCGCGAACGCCGGCCGGTCGCGGAAAACGCGGCGCGGCGCGGGTCGAGCCCGAGTGCGAGCACGAGCGCATCCCCGCCCAAAACCTCGATGTACGGCTCGCCCCACTCCACGACCAAAATGCGCCCGTCATCTCGCTGCGAATCCAAGCCGAGCTCACGCACCTGCGCGTCTCCGTTCAAGCGATAGAGATCGGCATGCGAGAGCGGCGGCGTCGTTTCGTGCTCGTGCACGAGCGTGAACGTCGGGCTCGGCACGCGCTTCGACTGCGGCAGGCCGAGCGCACGGCAGAGCGCGCGCGTGAAAAATGTTTTGCCGGATCCGAGCGGTCCGCTCAGGATCAAGAGATCACTCGGTTCGAGCTGGGGCGCGAGCAGCTGCGCGAGTTTTTGCGTCGCGCGACGCGTCGGCAACTCGAAATTCAGTGCCGGAGATTCGGGGGCAGTCACTCTGATTTTTGGGGTTGAGATTCGGACGACACAATAGTGAGCGTGCGCGGCAGGACGTGCGCCTCGGAGAAGCCGCGCGCGTCGCTCGTCCAAAGCGAAGCGCGCGCCGAGACCAAGGCTCGTTCGGCGCGGGTGTGCAGCTCGCGCACCGCGCGAATATCATCGACGCGGCCGTCCGGAAAGCCTTCGAGTGCGGCTTTACTGAGCAGCGCAGCGTCGTGGCCGAGCGCTTCGTACCAATCGAGCGCGGGCAATGCCGAGTTACTGGCGGCATCCGGGCGCTTGGCGCTCGGGAAAACCCCGGCACCGAGCGCAAAACTCTGGCGCGGCGCGGCGCTCGCATAGACGAATTCCGCGGCTTCGAGCCCGAGCGCGAGCTCCGGTAAAAATCCGCTCGCGTGGAGCTCGCGTGTGACTTCGCCGGCGCAGGCGCTCGAACCGAGCACGAGCACCGCCGAGACGCGCTCGCGGCGCCACTCGTCGACCGAAAAGCGCGATGCGGCAGCGCTCTCGGCTGGCGCATCGCACGATTCACCCGCGCGCCCGACGCGCGCGATGCGCTGCAACTTGCGCTGTGTCAGCTCCGCGTCGATCGCGGCTTGTTCTTCGGTTGGACTTTCACCGACCGTGAAGGCTTCGCCCAGCGCCGCGCCCGAATTCGGCTTTTCGATCAGAAGCACGGGCATCTCGTTTTCGTCGGCGAAGCGCGCCGCCGCTTCGGTCGTGTTCGGATCGATGCCAGCGACGAGGATCGCCGCGCCTTCGGCCGACAATTCGCGCATGGCTTCGAGCGCCCCTTCCGGCGTTGCGCCGTCTTCTTCGGAAATGAGATGCACGCTGCCGGGCTTTGCCAGCGCATCGGGCAGGCCGAGCCCGCGCGCGATGCCGGCCGCGATGCTGGCCGAACGACGACGCAACTCGGCGGTACCGAGCGAAAGCACGACGCCCAAGGATCGACCCCAAATCAAAGGTGCGCTTTGGCCCGCGCTCGCGACGGTCGCGAGCTTCGCACCGCTCTCGCTGGCGCGCAGCGCGGCCGGCGCAGTGTCCAAGAGTTGGCGCGCCAAAGCCGCATCTTTTTTTTGCACGGCGAGCTCGACCAAGCGTTCGCGCAGCATCTTTTTCAACCATTCACGAGCCGGCTCGGCGGCACTATCGTCTGCTTGAACGCGATTTAGATCTTGCAAGCTGTCGAGCAGATCGATCTTGGGCGCGCGTTGGAACAAATCCCGAACCATGTTCTCGAGCGCGCTGCGCGCGTCCGGCGGAGCTTCGGCCAAGAGCTCTTCTGCCGCGAGCACCGCGCGTTGAAAGCGATGCGCGTCGACCGCGACGCGCAGGCGAAGCTCGCTGTAAACGAGTCGCTGATCTGGATCGACGATTTTTCCGGCGAGCGGATCGAGCACGGTCCATGCATCTTCCGGCTTGCCTTCGCGCAAGAGTGCGTACGCCTCGCCGACCCGCGCGAAGTCGCGTGCCGCGCCGACTTGTTCGCGCACCGATGCCAAAAACACGCGCGCATCTTGCAATGCACCGCGACTCACGCAATCAAAGGCGATCAGCACGCGGACCATATCGCTCTGTTCGTCGCGCGGGAAGCGAGCGAGGAACGTGCGTAGCTCAGGCTCGAGTTTGCGACGGTCGCTGATATTGCCGGCGAACCACGCCGCGCGCAGGCCGCGAAAGCTGGTCTGCGCGTCCGCGCTGGCCGAGAGCGTCGCTTCGGGACGGTCCACATCGCCGCGAGAGTGGTTGCAACCCGGAGCGAGCAGAGCGACGCACAAAAGTGGCGTCGAAAGTGGGGAAAAACCAGAGACGTTTGGCATATGCTCGGAGCCGTGTCTCTCAAGGGTGATGCGCGCGTCGAGGTGTCGTCAAGCGACAGCGCGCGCTTCTCGCCTGGGCTCACGCTCGGCGGACGCTTTGCCGCGCTCGGCTTTGCTGGCTTCGTGCTCCTGCACGTGAGCTGCGAGGCATGGCGGGCCCGCTTCGAAAGCGTGCCACCCGCGGCGCACGTCGAGACCGCGCCGATCAGCGCCGTCTTGGCATTGGTGCTGATCTGGCTACCTTTTTTGCTGTTCGCGGCAGCCGAATTTCGGCGCGCGAGGCCAAGCGAGCCGAAGCTTTCAGGCGATCGCGAACATGCGCTGGGCGTACTCGAACGAGTCGCGCTCGCAGTCGTGTGCGCGTTCGCTTTTTGGCACACCGCCGAGCTCACTTGGCCGCTCGTGTCGGGCAACATCGCGGCCGAAGACGTGCGCCCGGAACTGATCGCGCTTTTGTCGAGCACGCGCTTCGGCGTGCCGCTCACTGCAGCGGGTTACGTCTGCGGCGTGGGCGCGGCGTCGTTCGTCGGCACGCGGCTCGCGCTGCGACTGCTCGCACGCCGCAAATCACGCGCATTTTCGCGCGCCCTCGTCGCGCTCGGAGTGCTCGCCTACCTGCTCGGCAGCTACGCCGTGATTCGCGACGCGAGCGGCGTGATCCTGCCGCCGTAGTGGTATAGAGGCGTGCCATGCCCCGTTGCTATTTGCTGACGCTGTCGAGCGGCTCGAGCTTGGATCAGCAATCCAACAACGTTTCGCTGTTCAACATCGTCGAGCAGTTGAATTTGCCGCGCAATGTCGAGCCGCCGCCCGGCGCGCTCTTGCCGCTCGAGATCCACGCCTATTTCCATTTGGATACGACTGAGCTGAATCAACGCTTCGAAATGCGTTTCGCGCTGGTCGCGAGCAGCGGGCTCGAGACGCTCACCGACGCGCACGCGCACAAGTCGCCGACTCTGCGCTATCGCACGCGCACGATGGGCCTGCCGGTTCCGCCGATCGCGGACAGCTACCAGTTGCGCGTGGACCTGCGCGCGGTCGGCAGCGAACAATGGGCGCGCGATCCGCTAGCCTGGCCGTTAGTCGTCGCGCAAGCCGAAGCGCGACCCGCAATCACGCACTGAGCACCGAGCGCGTTCAGTTGCACTTGCAGTTCGTCTGCGACGTCGCCGCGCAGGTCGCGAGCGAAAACACTTCACCCACGGCGGGGCCGGTCAGACCGCCGAATTGATCGATGATCGGGCGACACGTCGAGGCCTGGTAACAACCGAGGCCGTTGCATTGGGTTTGCGCGAAGCAGGCAAAAATCAGCGCGCAACCGATGTCCGTAAAACAGCTGTCGAGCTCTGAACCGCAACTCTGGCAGACGCACTTGTTACACGCGGTCTGCGAAGCGCCGACGCACAAATCGACGATGCCGCCGCTGCCACCCGCGCCGGCAATGCTGCTTCCGGCAACGCCGCCGAAGCCGCCGGCGCTCACGCTGCCCGAGAAGCCGCCCACGCCGAAACCACCGGTGCCAACGCCGCCCGTGCCGAAGCTCCCTGCGGTGCCGAAGGATCCCCCAAACGGCGACCCAGCGCTGCCGAAGCCAGCCGTTCCGAGTGTGCCCCCGGTCGTGATGAATCCGCCGAAGCCGCTGGAGCCGAACGTTCCGCCGGTTCCGGAGCCGCCCGCGCCGGAGCCCGCTCTGGATGCGCTGCCGGCGACGCCGACGCCGCCACCCGTGCCCGCGAAGCTCGTGCCGCCAAAACCAGCGACTATCGTGCCGTCGCCGTCATCGAACAAGGTGTCGGTGCGCGCGCCGCAACCGAGCGCCGCACCGAAACAAGCGATCACGAGCATGAAAGCGCCCCGACTAGCCATTGTTGACGAAAGGATACCGAGTTTCGCCGCGCGCGCCAGCAAGACTCGTTCTCTACATCACTCAGGCAATGGTAAAGAGCGTCGAGCCTTCGCATGACCAACTCCGGTGACCGCATTCTGATCGACGCGCTGGACGTCGAATGCATCGTGGGGATTCGTCCGGCCGAGCGCGTGCGCAAGCAGCACGTCCGCGTGCACCTCGATCTGGGCTTGGATTTGGCGCGCGCGGGCAAGAGTGGGCGCATTGCCCACACCGTCAACTATTCGCGCGTCGCCAGCGAAGTCACGGATTTGCTGCAGTTTCGCGCCTACAACCTGATCGAAGTCGCGACCGAGGAAATCGCAGCGAGCTTGCTCGCGCTGCATCCCGCGCTCGAGCGCGTCACGCTGCGCGTCGAAAAACCCGAAGCCCTGCGCGGCCGCGCGCGCTCGGCCGCGGTCGAAGTCACGCGCACGCGCGCGGGCTTCGTCGTCACGCGCAACGCGACTTCGTTCGGTGAGCTCGAGTCGATTCACGAGTGCGACGAAGCGCGCCTTTTCATCGCGCACATCGCCGCCGGAAAATCCTTCGCACAGAACGAAACGCGCGCGCGCCGGCTCGAATGGCTCGTGCACGGGCACTTGTCGGACGCGGGCCACGAGCTCGTTCCGCATCTCGCGCGCGTGCGCGAAGCGGGCGCGGGCGCGCGTTTGACGAACACGAGCAACGAGCAAGCCGCGCTTTTTTGCTGCGAAACCACACTCACGTGAGACGTTAGCCCCGGAAGCTAACTGCCGATGATCACGCAATTTTCCGGATCGTGGCGAGATTTCGCGATTATTTCGCGGAAAAAAGGCTTGTTTACGTCAATCGAATTGGAGATAACCCGTGGAGCGGGTGAGCCATTCGAGCGATCGAAGCTTGCTCGGCAAGAGGGAGTTTCGATGTCACCCGCGAGTCCACTCAGTCAAGGGACCAACGACGAAGCCGAGGCGCCGCCCGCGTCCGAGCCGTCGCGTCCGACGGAGCCTTGGCGCAAGCCAGTGCCAGTGCGCGAAAAACTCGCCACGCTCGACGAAACCGACTTCGACTTCCACGAC
>DATATR010000028.1:0-7916 GCA_036268695.1 Polyangiaceae bacterium
GCGTCGAAGCGCACTTGTTCGATTTCGCGGGCGACTTGTACGGTCAAAGGTTGCGCGTTCACTTGGTGCAGCGCTTGCGTGAGGAGCGCAAATTCTCGGGTCTAGACGAGCTCAAAGCGCAAATCGCAAAAGATGCCGCCGAAGCGCGCGCGGCCGTTGCACGGCTCGAGCCCGATCCGGCCGCACGCGGAGCCTGGCGCTAGCTGGGCGCGCGGCTTGACCTCGACGCGCTCCGCGCCGCAATAATACCGCCCCCATGGCCGAAGCCAGCGACGATCTCGAGCACTCGAGCCGCGAGCAGCTGATTTTGAAAGCGCGCGTGCTCGGCGTCGAGCGCGCGGAGCTGATGACGCGCGTCGAGCTGCGGGACGAAATCGTGCGCCGCACCACGACCGATCCCGCGCAGCAAAAACGCGCTCGCGGTTTCTTGGGGGTGCCGCGCGATCTGGTCGCGAGCGTCGTGGAAGCCGGCTTGAATTTGCCGGATGCCGCCGCGCTGATCCGCGGCGAAGGTTCGCGCGACCAAGACTGGAAAGGTCCGCCGCCCGTCGCAACGGTCACGCTCGCCGAAATCTACGCCGCGCAAGGCCACCTCGAGCGCGCGCTCAAAATGCTCGACGAAGTGCTGGCCAAAGAACCCGATCACGATCCCGCGCGCGCGCTCCGCGATCGCCTCGCTGCCGGCGAATCCGCCGCGCCCGCCAAGCGCGCACGGATGAAGATCTCGTTCATCGAACGCGAACCCGAATCGACCGAGCCCGATCCCGACACCGATCTCGACTCGGAAATCGCGCCGCCCGCGCCGGTCCACGCCGCGCCCGTGGAAACCGCGTCCGAACCAGAACCCGCGCCTGCGCCCGCGCCGGAACCTGCGCCCGCGCCGGAACCTGCGCCCACGCCGGAGCCTGCGCCCGCGCCGGCTTCGCCGATCGAACCCTGTCTCGTCACGCTCGCACTCTCGGGCCGCCGCCAACTCTATTGGGAACTGCCTGGGTCGGCGCTCGCCGCGCTACGCGCCCATTCCCCCGAGGGCCGCGCCGTTCTTCGCGTCGTTACGTTCCGCACGCGCGCCGGCAAAGTCGAACGCACTTCGCTCGACATCGCGCCGCACGCCGAAGTCGGCTCGAGCACTTTGCCGGGTGCAAGCTCCGCGGCGATCGTGCGTGCCGCGCTCGGTTGGGAAAGCGCGGGCCAGTTCAAGCCGTTCCTGCTCGCGGCCGATCTCGGCGCCGAGCCGCGCGGGAGCGGCAAAGCTGGCCAATTCCGGCCGCATCCGCTGGTCGGTGGCGTGCCGGCGAACGCCGAGGCGCGCGCGCTCGAATACGTGACGCGCCACGCCTGAGCGAGCAACTCGCGCCACGCGCGGCCGACTCTGGCTGCATGCGGGGGATTTTTTGGGGGGCCGCGCTGGCGAGCGGAATTCTGGCCACAACGCCGGCGCTTGCCTCGCCCAATCCCAATGGCTTTTGGCTGTCACTAACCGGTCAATATCGAACCAGCACGTTCGACAAGAATTGGGTCGCGCTCGTGATCGTGAACGTTCCGCTCGACCGCTTCGCTCAGCAACGGGCGGCGCAGGACGAAACGCGCGCTCTCAGTGCCGAACCGCGTCTGTCAGAGGAACCCCCCAAAAAAGAAAGCCCAACACCGCCCGCTCCGAATCCGCCCGCGCAGAAGAAAGTGCCAGTCGAGCTCTTGCTCACGCCAGCGCTCGCTCGCGGCGCGGTTCGGCATGCGCTGCGCGTCGCGGGTTACTTCGGCACGCGCGAGCGGCTCGCCAATCTTTCTGGGCGCGCGCGTTCGTCGGCCGTGTTGCCCGAGCTCAGATTTCGCACGCTACGCAGCACCGGAGAAAATCTGCGGCTCACGCCCACGCTCGACAATCCGTACGACTACACCCAAGGCGGCACGTCCGAGCTCTTGTTCGAAGCGCGGCTCACGTGGCACCTCGATCGCCTGGTGTTCGCGGAACAAGAGGTGAGCATCGAGCGCCTGCAAACCGAGCGCGACTTGGCCGAGCGCAAATTGATCGAGCATGTGCTCGAACGGCTCACGACCTGGCAGCGCTGTCGCGTGCGCGCTGCGGACGAAGACATCGAACCGGACGTGCGCGAGACGGCGGAGCTCGAAGCCATCGGCGCGGCCGTCGAACTCGACGTGCTGACCGACGGCTGGTTTTCCGAAGTCACTGCCGACAGCGAGCCGCCCGCGCGAGTCGCTCCACCCGCGCCTGCGCCGCCCACGGTTCCACCCGCGCCACAGCCCTCTGCAAAAAACGAGAAGACGAACGCGCCCCCGCGAAAGTGACGCCCATCGTGTTCGTCCTTTCTCTCGCTCTTCTCGCTTTCGCGCCAGAGCGCGCGCGAAGGCCTTCAGCCGCATGCCCGGAAATAAAACAAAGCTCCGGATTCGCCCGGCTGATCACGGTTTTGGCGAGTAGCCACATCCAACGCGAGTCTGACCGAGGCGTTGCGCCCGCTTCCCATCGCCAGCCGCGCGACCGGAAGCGCCGGCGGCCAAGCGCCCTGGCACGCGCAGGGCCCCCCCAGTGCGCAGGCGACGTAGCAAACAGTCAGCCAGTCAGATAAGTCAGCCAGTCACACCCACTGGCCAACTCCACCGACCCGAGCTAGATCCCCTCGCCATGCTCGCTGATGCCAGAAATTCCCTGTCCGACCTCCAACGGCGCGTGGACGCGCTAAGGGGGTCTCTTTGACGTCCCGCAACTGAAGCGGGAAATCGAAGAGCTCGACGAACTTTCGTCTGCCCCGAATTTCTGGGACAACCAAGAAAAAGCCCAAGCCCTGATGCGGAAGCGCGCTTCCGCGGCAGACAAACTCGGCATGATCGAGTCGCTCACCAAAGACGTGACCGACGCCTTCGAGCTGCTCGAACTCGGCGCGGCCGACAACGACGAAGGCATCATGAGCGAGGTCGAAGCGCAGGTTCCGGCCCTCGTGCAGCGCGTGCGCCAAACCGAGCTGCGGCGCATGCTCTCCGGCCCGGTCGATCACGCGAATGCGATCGTCAGTGTTCATCCCGGCGCCGGCGGCACCGAATCGAAAGATTGGGGCGAAATGCTGATGCGCATGTACCTCCGTTGGTGCGAGCGGCGCGGCTTCAAGACCGAAGTCATCGATTTCCAGCCCGGTGACGAGGCGGGCATCGACGGCGCTTCGTTCACCGTCAGCGGCGAGAACGCGTACGGCTATTTGCGCGCGGAGATGGGCGTGCATCGCTTGGTGCGCATCAGTCCGTTCGACAGCAACGCGCGCCGCCAAACCAGCTTCGCCGCGATCGAAGTCACGCCCGACATCGAAGACGAGATCGACATCGAAGTGAACGAGAACGATCTCGAAACGACGACCATGCGCGCAGGCGGCAAGGGCGGCCAGAACGTGAACAAGGTCGAGACGGCGGTGCGCATGAAGCACATTCCGTCCGGCATCGTCGTCGTCTGCCGAGCTGAGCGCAGCCAACATCAAAATCGCGCCATGGCGCTGAAGATGCTCAAAGCGCGCTTGTACGAAATGGAACAAGCCAAGCGCGAAGCAGCACAGGATCGCTACGAGGCTGCCAAAGGTCAAATCGCCTGGGGCAGCCAGATCCGCAGCTACGTCTTACAGCCGTATCAACTGGTGAAAGATCTGCGCACCGAGCACGAAACTTCGGACGTGCAGGGCGTGCTCGACGGCGATCTCGACGCCTTCATCGAGGCTTACTTGCTCAAGAACGCGGATGTCGGCACGGGTCAAGGCGCGCCGCCGGCCGCGCTGTCTTGAGGCTCAAGACGGAACTTTGATGTACGCAGACGACGATTGCGGTTCGGGAATGGGAAGCCCTTCGAGCTGCATTCCAACCTGAATCCGTTGGTTCGACGATTACCAAATATTCCATCGCGTCACCTTTGCTTGTTTTAGCAGGGTCGGTCGAGCGCACAGCGAATTTCTCGTAAAATCCGTCGTGATGAGCGAAGTGGACGCGCCCCGCGAGCCACGCTAGACCGGCTGCGATAATCGCATGGAAAAGAGTGGCGAAGACGCCCTAGTCGAGGCGCGTCGCGGCAAGGCCGAGCACTTGCGCGAGCGCGGACAGAATCCGTTCGCGAACGACGCCAAAGTTTCGGATCGCAGTCTCTTGCGCGAAGTGCGCGCGCTGTTCGCGCCCGCGCTGGCCGGCGCCGAAACCGAGCTTCGCTACGATGCGGCCCAGGTCGAGCGCATCGCCGAGGGCCGTGAGTTCCACGTGCTCGGGCGCTTGGTCGCGCGGCGCGGCTTCGGCAAAGCCTCGTTTCTGCGCCTGCGCGATCTGAGCGACGAGCTGCAGCTCTTCGCCAAGCAAGACATCATGGGCGAAAGCTTCGCCGCGCTCGAGGACATCGACATCGCCGATCACATCGAGGCCAAGGGCCGCGCCATGGTCACCAAGACGGGCGAGCTGAGCTTGCAAGTCACGTCCTTGCGCTTGCTCACGAAAGCGCTCCGCCCGCTGCCCGACAAATGGCACGGCCTATCGGACGTGGATATTCGTTATCGCCGCCGTTACGTGGATTTGGTGGCGAACCCCGAAGTCGGCGTGGCTGTGCGCGCGCGCTCGATCATCGTGCAGGGACTGCGCGATTTCTTGGACTCGCAAGGCTTTCTCGAAGTCGAAACTCCGACTTTGCACTCCCTGATCGGCGGCGCGACGGCGCGTCCGTTCAAGACGCACCACAACGCGCTCGATTTGGAGCTCTACTTGCGGATCGCGCCCGAGCTCTATTTGAAGCGTTTGCTCGTCGGCGGGCTCGAGCGCGTCTACGAAATCGGGCGCTGCTATCGCAATGAAGGCATCAGCACGCGCCACAATCCCGAGTTCACCATGCTCGAGTTCTATCAAGCGTACGCGACGTACGAGACGTTGATGGATCAAGCCGAAAAATTGTTCCGCCATGTCGATGGGTTCTTGAAAGCGCGGCTCGGAGCGCTCGGCCTCGGCGCGCACTACGAGCGCTGGCTCGGCGCGCGCCCGTTTTCGCTGAGCGAGCCATTCGCGCGCGTATCGATGAAAAATGCGGTCCAGGCCGCGCTTGTGCGCGCCGAGTTGCCGGCGGAAGTTATGTCGCGGCTCGCCGAAATCGCATTCGTGCTCGGACCCGATGGCAAGCGCCTGCCGAGCGCGCTCGACGCCGAAGTCGAAGCCTGGAAAGCGCGCTCCGATCGCGCGAAGGGCATCGATTGGGGCAACCTCAGGCGCGCGCTCACGCACTGCGCGTCGGACGGCGAGCGGCTGTTCGTGGCCTATGAATACTTGGCAGAGCCGTTTTTGCCGCAGGATTATCGCAGCACAAACGGCGAAAAGAGCTTGCCCGTGTTCATCACGGACTATCCCTTCGAGGTTTCGCCGCTCGCGCGCAAGAAAGATTCGGATCCGAGCTTGGTCGATCGCTTCGAGCTCTTCGTGCACGGTCGCGAGCTGTGCAACGCCTTCAGCGAGCTCAACGATCCAGACGACCAAGCCGCGCGTTTCCGAGCGCAGGTCGAAGCCAAAGCGCGCGGCGCCGAAGAGACGATGGACTACGATGAAGATTACGTGCTCGCGCTCGAGCACGGCATGCCGCCAGCGGCGGGCTTCGGCTTGGGCGTGGATCGCTTGGCGATGGCGCTCACCGATCAACCGTCGATCCGCGACGTGATCATCTTCCCGCTGCTTCGGCCCGAGTCGGCATGATCCTCGCCGCGCCAGTCACGAGTCGCTTCAGCGCGGTCACGGGCGCGCTGCTGCGAATTTGGTACGAGGGCGGGCTCGGCGGTCGCATCGCCGCGATTTGCGCCGTGGCCGGCCTGGTCATCGCGCTGATTTGGTATTTGGTGCGGCTCGCGCTGAAGAGGGGCGGCGGCAATCTCCTGCGCTGGCTCACGGGCGCGAACTTGGCGCTGTTCGTTGGCCTCACGTTCCAAGTCTCGCGCTTGCCCGAGCTGCGCGGCAGCGCGTTCATCTTGTGGCACCAAGTCGTGCGCGTCAGCGCCGCGATCACGGGCACGGGCTTCGTGGTCTGCTTCATGATTTTGGCGGTGCCCTGGGTGATGGATCGCTTCGAGGGCCGCGGCTTCGTGTCGCTCGTCGCCGCGCGTCATGTGCGCGCGCAAAAAAGCGGCTTTTTGACGGTAATTTCCGTGCTGTCGATCGCGGGCGTCGGCGTCAGCTCGTTCGCTTTGTGCGCCGTGGTTGCGATCATGGGCGGCTTCGGCGCGGACTTGAAGCACAAGATCCTCGGCAACAACGCGCACGTGAAAATCGAAGCCAAGCGCGTCGGCGGCTTCGATCATTGGAGTGACCTGCTCGAACAAGTGCGGCTGGTCAAAGGCGTGCAGGCCGCGACGCCGGTCGCGTCGGGCGAAGCAATGGCGTCGAGTTCGTCCAACACCGCGGGCGTGATCTTGCGCGGCATCGACACGGTGACGATTGGCACCGTGATCGACCTCTTGCAGAACATCGAAGTCGGCAAATTCTCTTACCTCGACGATCCGAAGAAGCTCGCCAATTTGCCGCCGGACGAACCGATCGGCATCGGCAGCGGCGGCGAGTACTACCTCAAAGGGCCGGACATCAAGCCATACGTCTCGAAGCTCGATCCGGACGTGAGCGACGCGACGATTCCGCCGGACACGCTGCCCGGCGTGGTGATTGGGCGCGAGCTCGCCAAATCCCTGCACGTGTACGTGGGCGATGATCTGACGCTGATTTCCCCGCTCGGCGATCTCGGGCCAATGGGGGTTTTGCCGCGCAGCCGCAAGTTCCGCGTCGCGGCCATCTTCTACAGCGGCATGTACGAGTACGACGCGAGTCACGCTTACGTGAAGATCGACGCGGCGCAAGATTTCTTCGATTTGAAGCAGAACGTGACCGGCATCGAGATCAAACTCGACAACGCCGAGCGCGTGGCCGAAGTTCGCCCAGCGATCGAAGCCTTGGTCAAGGACCGCGACGACGTGCGCGTGCGCGATTGGAAAGAATTGAACAAGAACCTGTTCAGCGCGCTCGAGCTCGAAAAAATCGCGACCTTCATCATCCTCTCGCTCGCGATCCTAGTGGCGAGCTTCTGCATCATTTGCACTTTGCTCTTGATGGTGACCGAAAAGAGCAAAGAGATCGCAATCCTCAAATCACTCGGCGCGAGCGACAACGCGATTTTGAAAATCTTCATGTCGGAGGGCGTGATGATCGGCGGCATCGGCACGATCTTCGGCGTCACGACGGGCCTCGCGGTCACGCTCGGCCTCAAATGGTTCGGCGTGCGGCTCGACCCGGACGTGTATTACGTCGATAAATTGCCGATCAACGTCGAGTGGTCGGATTTCACGCTGGTCGCGCTGGCCGCGCTCGTGATTACTACGATCGCCACGATTTATCCCGCGGTGGCTGCGAGCCGCTTGCGTCCGGTCGACGGCATCCGCTACGAGTGAGGCTCAGTTGGCCGAAGCATTAGTCATCATCGAGGATTTGAAGAAGAGCTTCGAGCACATGGGCCGAACGCTCGACGTGCTGAAGGGCATCGATCTCAACATCTACGCCGGCCAAATCCTGGCCATCGTCGGGCCGTCCGGGGCGGGTAAGAGCACGCTCCTGCACTGCATGGGCACGCTCGACTTGCCGAGCTCCGGTCGGATTCGCCTCGGCGGCGAGGAGCTCACCACGATGAGCGGCTCGCGCTTGGCGGCGGTGCGCAATCGCGACATCGGGTTCGTGTTCCAATTCCACCATTTGTTGCCCGAGTTCACCGCGCTCGAGAACATCATGGTGCCGGGGCTGATTCAGGGCCGTTCGCGCCGCGAAATGCACAAACGCGCCGAAGCGCTGCTCGAGGAAGTCGGGCTCTTGAACCGCGCTTCGCATCGGCCGGGCGAGCTTTCGGGTGGCGAGCAGCAGCGCGTGGC
>DATATR010000029.1:0-8847 GCA_036268695.1 Polyangiaceae bacterium
CGTCGTGACTTCACCCGGGCGGGTGAGCGCGCAGTTGCCACCCGCTTCGGCCGCGAGATCGACGATCACCGAGCCCTGACGCATGATGTTGACCATCTCTTCGGTGATCAGCACGGGCGCGGCTTTGCCCGGCACGAGCGCGGTGGTGATGATGATGTCGACCTCTTTGGCCTGCTTGGCGAAGAGCGCCATCTCCGCCGCAATGAACTCGGGGCTCATCACCTTGGCGTAGCCGCCGGAGCCCGCGCCTTCTTCCTTGATCTGCACTTCCAAGAACTCGGCGCCCATGCTTTGGATCTGCTCGCGCACTTCCGAACGCGTGTCGAACGCGCGCACGATCGCGCCGAGGCCGCGCGCCGCGCCAATCGCGGCGAGCCCCGCCACGCCCGCGCCGATCACGAGCACCTTGGCCGGTGGCACTTTGCCGGCCGCAGTCATTTGGCCCGTGAAAAAGCGACCGTAGAAGCTCGCGGCTTCGATCACCGCGCGATAACCCGCGATGTTCGCCATCGAGCTGAGTGCGTCCATCTTCTGGGCGCGGGTGATGCGCGGCACTTGGTCCATCGCGAGCACCGTCGCGCGACGTGACGCAAGCTTCTGCACGAGCTCCTCGTTCTTGGCTGGCCAAATGAAACTGACCAACGTCGCGCCTTCGCGGAGCAGCTCCGCCTCGTGCACGCCGAGCTCGCCATGTTGTTCGGGCGGCTGCACCTTGAGCACGATATCCGCCTGATCCCAAAGTTCGCGCGCGCCGTTCACTACGGTCGCGCCGAGCGCGCCGTATTCGGCGTCGTCGAACGACGCACCGGCGCCGGCTTGGCTCTGCACCAAGACCTCGAAGCCGAGCTTTTGCAAGCGGCTCACCGTCTCGGGAGTGGCGGCAACCCGGCGCTCGCCGGGGCGGATTTCCTTGGGAATACCGATTTTCATGCTGCTCCGTGTTCGTCCGCGGCGCGGGCGGAACCTGCGCCCAACCGAAGCCGAGAAACGCGCGGCAGGTTCGACGTTAGCACCGGACAGGCGGCATCGAAACGCGCAAAGTCGTGTTCATTTCGCGCAGCGAGCCCGCGCGATTTCAGACGAGTCGAGCCTGTGGCGGCAAATTCGGCTCAGGCGTGCGCGCCGATCGCGAGCGGCTTGAGCGTCGTCGCTTCGGGATCGTTGACCGGCGCCTGGGCCTGCCAATCCTTACTCGTGGCGAGCACGGAGCGCGCGCGACCGGTGTGCTTGGCCTGATAGAGCGCAGCATCCGCGGCGCGCATCAATTCCTGGACAGTGGTGCCCGGAAATTGATCGGAGGCAGCGACGCCGATGCTGACGGTCACTGGAACCTTGCCACTGGGAGTCATCACGGGCGATTCAGCAATCAAGCGACACAGACGCTGCGCCACCGTGAGCGCGACGCTCGCTTCGCACTCCGGCAAAACGCAAATGAATTCCTCGCCGCCCAAGCGCCCGACCGAGTCGTACGCGCGCACGGCGACTTTGAGCCGGCGCGCGGCCTCGCGCAGCACGACGTCCCCCGTTGAATGGCCGAACGTGTCGTTGATGGCTTTGAAATGATCGAGATCGGCCATCACGACGGCGACCGGCGCCGAACGCCGCGATGCGCGCACGAGCTCGCGCTCGAGCTGTTCCAGCGTCGCGCCGCGATTCAACAGTTGCGTCAGCGAATCGTGCATGGCCTCGAAGCGCAGCGTCTCGCGCGCGGCGACGAGCTGCTCCTGTAATTCGATCACGCGTCGGCCCGCGCGCAGCCGCACCTTCAACTCCAAAGGGTTACATGGCTTCACCAAGTAATCGTCCGCGCCGGCGTCGAGGCCTTGAATGATGTCGGCCTTGTCGTCCTTTGCCGTGAGCAAGACGACGTAGACGTAGGGCTCCGCCGGACCGCCGCGAATCTGGCGACACACCTCGATGCCGTCGCATTTCGGCATGACCCAGTCGATGATCGCGAGCCGCAGCTCGGGGTCCGCCGCAAGCGCATTCAGCGCTGCTTCTCCGTCGCGCACGGTCACGACCTCGTAGCCCCAGCCCACCAGCCAATGCTCGAGCATGGTCCGAGCAATCGGCTCGTCGTCGGCCAGCAGAATCTTCATCCTCTGCTCCAACCTGGCTGAGACATGCGAATCACCGGGTGTAGACCTCGATGCACCTAACGGCGCAAAGGAAGAAGGGCTTAATGACCACACGCCGCTGGTCCTCTCGGCGCGAACTCCCTCGGCGCGGGATCTCCCAGAAACCCGTGTAATTGGGCGCAGTTGTGGATGCGCTCGAAATGACTACTGTGGGACCGGCGTGCTCCGTTCGTTCCGCGCACTCCTGCTTTTCTGGAAGATCATCCTCTCGTACGCCTGGGAATGGATGCTCGGCCAGGTTCTTGGTCGTGAGCGCTATCGGCGCAGGCTCGAGCGCGCCCACATCCGAAACGCCAAGCGACTCGCGGCAGGCTTCGCGCGCTTGCGCGGTGTGTTCATCAAGATGGGGCAGGTGCTGAGCGTGGTCGGCACATTTTTGCCGGCGGCATTCGGCGAGGCACTCGAAACGCTGCAAGACCAAGTCCCCGCGCGTCCGTTCTCCGAAATCGAGGGTCGGTTGCGCGAAGCCTTCGGCGACGACCCACTTTCGCGCTTCGGTAGCTTCGAGCGAGAGCCCATTGCAGCCGCCTCGCTCGCGCAAGTGCATCGCGCGACCACGCGTGACGGCCGCCCGATCGCGGTCAAGGTGCTCTATCCTGGGATCGAAAAATTGATCCGCCGAGATCTCGCCGTCTTGCGCTCGCTCTTACCGGTGATCAAGCGCGTGATCCAAGTCGGGCGCGTGGAACGCGTGTTCGATCAGCTGAGCGCGATGCTGGCGCGCGAGACGGACTACCAGCACGAGCGCGCAAATATGGCGAAGATCCGCACAATTTTCGCCACGCGCGAGGACGTCATCGTGCCCGATGTGATCGCTGAATTGACTCACGCGGGCGTACTGTCGATGAGCTTCGAAGAGGGGCTCAAGATCAACGATCTGAGTGGCGAGCGCGAACGAGGCATCGATTCGAATGCCGTCGCGAAGCTCCTAGTCGAATGTTACTTCACGATGCTGCTCGACCATCGCGTGTTTCACGCCGACCCGCACCCAGGAAATTTCTTGGTGCGCGCGGGACCGAAAATCGTGATCCTCGACTACGGCGCGGTCGAAGAACTGACCGTCGCGCTGTCGAACGGCATGAAGATCGTAATCCTCGGCGCCATCACCAAAAACGACGATCAGATCTTGGCCGGGCTCGAGCAAATGGGATTTGTCGCCGCGGACGGCGACCGCGAGCTGTTGAAGCAAGTCGGCCGCGAGTACCTCAAGGTGCTCGGCTCCGTGAAAATCGAAGATTTTTCCCGGCTGGATCGCCAAACCGTGGAAAAGCTCTCGGGCTACCAGCAGATCCGCGGGCGGCTGCGCGCGGTAATGCGCAGCGTGGAATACCCCGAGGGTTATTTTTACGTCGAACGCACGCTCGCGCTGCTCTTCGGCTTGGTCGCGCAGCTTTCGCCGAAGCAAGGCTTACCGGGTTTGATTATGCCGCACGCTGCGAAGCTATTTGCGTCGAGCTTCACGCCGCGAGCGGCGCCGAACGAAAGCTCGAGCTCCGCTCACTGAAACTCGAGGCGCCAGCGCACGTCCGCGCCGAGGTTGCCGAGCGCGGAGCTCGAAATGTCGTTCACGTTGTCGTACGAGCCTTCCACGCTGACGCGCGGGCTCAATTGCCATTCGACGTTCGAGCTCACTTCGCGCGAATCCGCGATGCCGCTCGTGACGTTCGCGCGAATGCGGCGCGTGAGCCGCTTGCCGATCGTGACTGTCGGTTCGGTGCGGCCGGTCACCGACGAGTAGGCGCTACCGAAGCGGAATTCGTCGATCAGCGGCACGGCATCGGTCACCGCGCGATCGGCGCCGCTCAGTGAACCGAGCGCCTCGAGCGCCACGCTTTCGCCAACGCTCGCGGATTGAGCTTGATCGAGCTCGGCACGCGTCAAACCGACGGTCAAAAGCAAGAAAATGTCATCTTGAGCGAGCGCCGGATCACTCGTCAAATCGACTTTGAGATTGTCGGCGTCGCCGTGAGCATGAAGTTGAATGCGCCAGCGCCCGCCTTGGGACGTTGGCGCGGTGCTGGCCGACGCGCCAGCGGCGGGCGCCGCCGTGGTCGGTCCCGTGGTTGCCGCCGTGTTCGTCTGATAGCGACGATACTCCGTCACTGCCGTCACATCGACTTCGGGTGCAATGCGCGTCAGATCGTCGAAACGCACGCGACCTTGCGTGACTTCGAACTCGCTGCGCCGCAAAAAGATTTTACCGCGCGGTCTGAGCGTCACCGCGCCGCGCAGACCAAAACGACCATTCGTGCCCGAGAGTAGCAAGCCTTCGTCCGCGACATCGAGCTCGGCGTCGATCAGGTTGTTCTGCAGCTTCATCGGTTTGAGTGAGCGAAGCTTGACTTCGAAGGCGACGATGTCGTCCGCTGGATCGTAAGTGTCGACCTCGGTGCGCTTGCCACGTTGCGCGAGCGACGAGATATCTGCAGTCATCGTCACCGGGCGCTTGTATTCGAACGAGCGCAACGTCACTTGCCCGGTAATTTTGGGCAATTCGCGTTCACCGTCGGCGTTCTGCGGCTTGATGTTCACGTCCAGGTCCGCGTCTGCCACTGCGCGGATGCCTTCGTTCATGGGCAGTGCAAGCGCGCGCGCGACGATCGCGAAGTGAGCCGCTCCGAGATCGAACCCGCGCAGCGGCGCGCCGCCGCTCAGCTGCAAGGTGCCCGATCCAACCTTGGCCGAACCTTTCTCGATGCGCAGCTCGCTCGAATCCACGCGCAGCGCGAGCGCGATGTCCGACACCGGCAACGGCAAACCGCGAATTGCTATTTCGCCGCGCTCGAGATCGAATCCACCGGCAAAGCGCGGTGCGAACAGCGGGCCCTGCACTTCGAGCTTACCCGAGAGCGTGCCCTCCGCGCGTTCGGCGCGCGGGATCATGTCGATCAAGCTCGCGAGCTGCATTGGACGCAGCGTGAGCTTCGCGTCGATCTGCGGCACGGTAGAGACGTTGAAGATCGTGCCTTGCGCATCGAAGGTCGCTTGTTGGCCGCGTGGCGTGGTGATCGTGATGCCCAGCGAAGGCAGCGAAAAACGCCCTCTTTCGAACACAATCGGCTGTGATCCGGGCGCGAGCTGTACTCGATAACCCTTCCGCGTAACATCCCAGTCCGAGAGCGCAAGCTCGATTCGAGAGTCGAGCGGCGTCTTCGTGTGAAGTTCGCGCAGCGAAAGCTTGCCGCTGACCTTGCCCGCCATGCGCGTCTCGGATTCACCGAGCGCGGCCGAGAGCTCCGCCATTGCGCCCAAGTCGAGCGATGAGAACACGACGTCACCGCGCACGATCTTGTTTCGCTGGCGAGTGATGGTCAGGTCGTCGAACTTGAGCTGGCCGCCAAACAGGTTGCCATTGGTGTGAAACACGCCGGAGGAGTAGTCCGCGTCGTAGTCCGCGCGTTCGAGCGGCGTGCCGATGGGCTTGCCGCAACGAGTCGTGCCGATGATCTTTTGCTCGCGCCGAGTCGGCACGAGCCGGACATCGAAAGTTGAGCTCGGCAAGGTCGCCCGCCCCAGGCGCACCGGCGAAATCCTGCCGCTCGCGCTGAGCTCGAGATCGTCGATCGTACCGCCGACCTCGGCGACCGCGCTGACTTGTCCGTCCGTGCCGCGGAGCAGCGCGGGCAGCGCGTCGATGCGCGACAGCGGCACCGCGCTGCCCACGAGATGTCCGTACACTTTCGCGCCTTGGCGCACGCCGAGCGAGCCAATCAAGGTGCCCGCACCCTTGTGCAGCGTGAGACTCGGCACGTCGAGATCGACGCCCTGATAAGTCGCGTCGCGATCGGTCCAGCGAAAATCGAATTGTGCGTCGCCCGAGTCGTAGCGTTCGTCGAACAGCTCGAGCGCCGCCATGCGCGCGTTGCCGGCGACGCGCAGGTTGCCACCGCCACAGCGATCGTCGCTGCCACCGAGCACGTAATGCACGCTCGCATCGAGCGCGGTCTCGCCGCGAATGTCGTCGAAGCGCGGATCCGTGTCGAAATGCCAGATGTTGAAGAAATCGCGCAAGTCGAAGTTCGGGCTCTTCACCTGCGCGTCGGTGACGAGTGACGCTGGCCCGTCGAAATTGAGACGCGCGCTCGAGACCGTGTAGTCGCTCTTGCCCTTCTTCGCTTGCACGTCGGCCAGATCGAGAATGAGCGGCTTGAAGCGCACCTTGGCGCTCGTGATGTCACCGAACGGAAATCCGCCGAACTGAAATTCCCCAACCTTCAAATTCCCAGTGAGTAGGATGTCCGGCGCCACGCCGCTCATGTCGACGTCGACTTCGGCTTTGCCCGCGATCGGAATGCCGACGATCGGGCTCACGTCGGCGAGATCGATGCGTGAACCCTTGAGCACGGAAAGCCCGACCTTGTCGTCGAACCCGATCGACACCATCTTCACGCCGAGCGAGCTCTGCCCGAAATCCGTGCGTGTGTCGTAGATGTCGAACGAGTTCGGGCGCACGCCGATGTGCCCGCGCACGAGCGCCGATTTGACGCCAATCATGCGCTTACGCGCGGGATCGCGGAAGGATTTGTCGAAGACCTCGAAGCCGCGTGTGTCGGCGTAGATTTCGGCGTCGATTTTCAGGGGTTTGATCGTGCCACCGATTTTCGTGACGCGCACGTCGTTCAAATCCCATTTGATCAGCGTGTCCTTGGTGACGCCGAGATCGCGCATCAAGCCTTCGAACGACATGCCTTTGCTGTCGACGCGCTCGGCGTACATCGTGACGCCCGGTGCAAACGGTTCGATGCGTCCGTTCTTGAGCACCACGTTGCCATCGGCGAAATTCATTTCATAGCGCGCGATGTGAATCACGTCGCTCGCGATGTCGGCGTCGACGTCGAGGGTTTTGGCGAGATCGTACTTGCCGAAGGTGATGCCGGAGCCGGTGAGCTTACCGTGCAGGTCCGGCATCTTGTGACGTCCGTCGTAGCGAACGTCGCCAGCGAACGCGATCACGCCGCCGACAGGCAACATGCGCACGAAGCGGTTCGTGATCGGGAGCGGCGCGCGCAGGACGACGTGGCCGTCGATCAGCGGCATTTCACCGCTGCGCAGACCGACGCGCAGCTGCGAAAGTCGGAGTAAAACGCGGCCCGGCAGATCATCCCGATTGTCGGCACAACTCGGGAAGGTGCCGCTTTTCGCGTCGAGATCGGCGGCGCCGAGCGCGGACAAGCGGCGCACCAAGATGTCGCCTGGCTCGTAACGCATGCGCAGCTCGAGCCGACACAGGACGTCTTCATCCGTTGCCAGTGTGCCCGCGGGCGGCGGCGGCACACCGCGCACCACGCGATCGCGCCAGATGCGGCTGCCGCTCGAGCGCAGCGCGACTTCGAAGGTCGGACCTTGCTCGGCAAAGACGTCGAGATCGAGCTCACCGGTGTCGACGTGCACGCCGTCGAAATCGAGCGCGAAGTGCCCGTCGCCGATCGAGAGCGAGCCGAACGGCGCTTGCTTCGACGGCGCGTGCTTCGATTTAGGTAAATCCGGCAGGTGATAACTGAGGTTTTGGATTTTGCCGTCGCGCACGACGATGCGTCCGCGCGGTTCGTCGATTTCGATGTCGCCCGCATCGAGCTTGCCGGACAAAAGCGAGAACACGCGCGGTGTCACCGCGATGCGCTCGATCTCGAGCGCGGGAGTGCCGCCGTCCGACGCTGGCACCACCAATTGGTTGATCGTCACGCGCAGCGGCAGCAGCTTCAGCTCGACGCGATAACTGGCCGTGAGGCCGAGCTGCTGTTTCAAGATGCGACTCGCCTCGCGGGCAGCCCAACCTTCGACCGGCTTCGACGATAGGACGACGCCGAGCAAGAGCGGCAGCGCGCCGAGCAGGGCGAACAGCCCGCACACGACACGCGCGAGAATCCGCCCGAAATCGTGATTTCGGGCTTCGCGCGCGAGCACGAGCCGAGCCTTGGCCATGGGCCGTGTAGCCTATCGCGAGCGCGACAAATGAGCCCGTTTTGCGCGGCTGAGGTCACGCATCGTCACATTTCGCGGGAGATTTGCCGATCCCGGGCGCATGCTAAAGGCCACGAATCTGCTTGCGCTCGCGGTCTTCCTGAATAGAAAGATGCTCCCTTTTTCGCCGAGGATCCGATGTCGCACGAATCCGCTGTCTCCGCTGCCGACCCGGCGCGCGCCATGCACGCGCTGGAACGCGCAGTGGCTTGCGCCGAACACGGCGTGGCGGACCGGCCCATTGTCCTGACGAGCGCCGCGGATCTCGCAGCGCTCGGGCCCGCGGACATCCGCCCGCACCTCGATCGCGTGATGCTCGGCGAATACGCAGGGGACGGACTCGACTCACTACTCACGACCGGCGCGCTCGACGCGCTCTTGCCCGAAGTCAAAGCCATGGTCGGCTTCGGCGACGGCGAGTGGCGTCACAAAGACGTCTGGAAGCACACGAAGCAAGTCGTGACGCAGAGCGTGCAGCGGATCGAAGTCCGTTACTCCGCGCTCTTCCACGACATCGGCAAAGTGCGCACGCGCAGCATCTCGCCGAGCGGCGAAGTGCACTTCTTCGGCCACGCCGAAGTCGGCGCGCGCATGTTCGACAAGCTCGAGCGCCGCGAGCGCCTGTTCGCCAAAGACGAAACCTTGCGCGACGAAGTACGCTTCCTCGTCTTGCATCACCTGCGCGCGAGCCAATACGACGGCAAATGGACGGACAGCGCGGTGCGCCGTTTCGCGCGTGAAATCGGCC
>DATATR010000030.1:0-7861 GCA_036268695.1 Polyangiaceae bacterium
GCTGCGTGCCAGTCGCGCGGACGCCGGGGTAGCTCAAGACCTCGTCGAGCAGCGTTCGGGTGCTTGGGTCGGGCACGCCGCCTACAGCTTCGCGGTGCGCGCGCCGGATCAGCGCTTCGCCGACCGCGAGCCAATTGCTCACGAAGGGTCGTAACCCGTCAGGGTGGAACATCATGCGGAGCACGTTGGGGCTCGACGTGTTCGCGCGTTCCCCCACCAAAAAACCAAAGAAACGCCGCGCGCCGTCGTTGCGGTGCAAGATGTCCCAGCGCCGGTTCAGCACGACCGCGGGGAACGGCTCTTGCTGACGAAGGATTGCGTCGAGCGCACGGCGGACGGCGGCGAGCTCGGGCGCGTCGAGCGCGGATTCGGCGAACTCGGGCGCGAAGCCCGCGGCCAAAAGCAGCATGTTCTGTTCGCGCAGCGGCACGTCGAGCGCGCCCGCAAGCAAGAGCACCATTTCGCGGCTCGGCTTGGCGCGCCCCGTCTCGACGAAGCACAAATGCTTCGCGGAGACGCCGGCATGCATGGCCAGCGACAATTGGCTGAAGTGGCGGAGTCTCCGCCAATGCTGCAGCAAGCTGCCGAAGGAGCTCGAGCTCGCTTGAGCCGAACGCGCGGGCATCGTCATGACGACAGTATCGTCGCCGCGCGTTCGCGATTTCAATTACCAGCCAGGTAAGTGTCGCGTCCGGATTGGAAAGAGCGACTTTTCGTGCCCTCGTTTACCTCGCAAGCAATTGTCGATCGCCGCGCTGGTTCGGATATTGCGCGTGCGACGCGATTTCGCGCTCGTCGAACACGAGGAGCATTCATGAGCAATTCGTCTCTCAAGATCTACGGCGTTCCGTTTTCCGTGCACACGCGCAAAGTCATCCTGGCCGCGCGCATCAAGTCGATGGCGTTCGAGCTCGTGCCGGTGGTCCCGGTCATTCCGGACAAGACACCGGCGAATTGGCGCAGCATCAGCCCCACCGGGTTCATCCCGGCAATCGAAGACGACGGCTTCGTGCTCGCTGAATCGAGCGCAATCCTGCTCTACCTCGAGCGCAAACAGCCGATGCCGGCGCTGCTTCCGGCGAACGCGCGCGACTACGGAAGGGCGCTATTTTTCGACGCTTGGGCGAGCACGGCGCTGTTCCGCCAAATCGTGCATCCGTTATTTCACAACCAAATCGTGGCGCCGAACCTCAGAAAACAACCCGGCGATCCAAGCGCGATCGATTTGGCCTTGAACCAGGCGGCACCCGAAGCATTCGCATTTCTCGAGCAAAGCGTGAGCGGCAAGCATCTGGTCGGTGACGTGCTCACGATCGCGGATCTTACGGTCGTCTCGAACTTGATCATGTTTCATTATCTGGGTCGCCGCATTGACGGCGCGCGCTTTCCGAAGCTCCGCGCGTATTTCGAGCGCTCGCTCGGCGCGGAACCATTCGCACACGCTCTCGCGCACGAAAAACAGTTCGTCGAGGGCGTGCCCGGGCTGAAAGCGAGCTGCGTCGACTGAGCTCTTCGCGGCACTCAGAAACAGGAATTGCGCGCGCACGTTGGAACCAGCCAGTGACTGGCGCGCTCGCGCGGGTAAACCGTCTGCTACCTGGCAGTGGCTGGCGGCTTGCCGCGGGTTGACCCCTTTGCTCCGGGCAGTGGCTGATCGCTCGCCGCGGTTTGCGCTCGTTCTCCTACCAGTCGCTGCTCGGTTTCAGGCTTTTCTGGCCATCTTGATTTGCGCATGAGCCAGTTTGGCTCGAGCTGAGCGGGTGTCGCGCTCGACGGTCGAACAGTCGAGAGCTTCCCGAAGTCGGCGCGGCTTTGGTTCCGGCCAGTCACCGGCGGGTTGAAATCTCGAAACCGGTGCCGAAGCGCTGCCGATGTGACGGCATGAGCGAAAGCACCATCCAGCCGCGGTTGACGCGTAAACGCCGAAAACGACGCAAGCCTCGACGCGCGAAGCCCCAGCTCCACTTGGCAGGGTTCAGCGCCGCCGAATTGGGCGCCAAGGTGGGAGTCAGCGCGCGCACGGTGCGCTACTACACGGCGCAGCGAGTGCTGCCGGCCGCGGTCTTCCGTGGCGCTGCCACTCGCTACTTGCGCGAGCACCTGATTCATCTCGCCGCGATTCGCGCTTTGCAGCGCGACCAACGCCTGTCACTGAGCGCAATTCGCAAACAGCTCGAGTCACTCTCCATAGAAGAGCGCGAGCGCCTCGCTGGAATACTACTACCGGAGCTCGCTCCGCCGAGTTCGCCGAGCGCAGCGGCGCCCAGCGCGCCCGCCGTGAACGATGTCTGGTATCGCCTGGCGATCGTGCCTGGCCTCGAAATCCATTGCCACGCCGCGACGAGCCCGGAAGTGCAAGCGCTCGCGCGCGCCATCGTCGAGCGCGTTCGCGCTGGCTGCGCGTAGATTGTCTGTCGCTCGCGCTGGGTCTTCACCTTCGCCGGCAACTGGAGGCGCGTTGGTAACCAAAAAATCGGATGCGGCGTGCGCGATGCTATGCACTCCGCGGAGCCTCGGACGCGAAAGCGATCTTCCACGCCTCCAGCGACAGATCCACCGGGGGTTCGACGGCCGAACTTGCGACCACGCCGTCCATAAAGGCGAGGAACCGCCCGCGAAAGTTCGGCCGCGCCATCTTCCAAGCAGCGCGCCAGCCGGGGCTCCGCGCTGAGAACCGAACGCCCGCAACGACGGTTTCGAACGCCGCGTCGTTCAGCAGTCCTTCTTCACGTTGGTAGAACGAGTCTTCGAAATGGAAGAAGAGCGCGCGACAGAGATTGATGAACTGGCTTAGCTCAGTTCGAGTGAGCTCCTCCGGGGCCTGAGAACCGTGAAGCCAAGCGTCCGCGACACCGGGGTCCGCGAGCGCCAAGTGGAGCTCGACGATGCGCGAGGCGCGGCTGTGCCGGATCGAGATTTGCTGATTGCGCTCAGTCTGCCGAACCTGAAGCGCGAGGTAGATTAGCGAGATCAGGACAGCAAAGCCGCTCACGAAGCTGCCGAGAGACGCAAGAACGGACAGTGACATGGAGTCTCCAGCGTTGGGGTTGAGCGGGAGAGAGAGTAGGCGGTGCAGACACCGATGTCATGAGGGAGTCCGGACGAGGCGACGACCGGTGCTTGGGGCCCGTGATTGACCTGCTCTATACTTGTGTTACAAATAACAGGTGCTCAAGTTCGAGTGGGATCGCAAGCAGGCTTCGGCCAACGCGCGAAAACACGGAGTGAGCTTCGAGGAGGCTGCAACGTGCTTCGACGACCCAAGAGCAGTTTACCTGCGCAACGAAGCCCCGTCCTACGAGGACCGCCTGATACTGATTGCGCTTTCATCGAAGCGGCGGCTGCTGTTCGTCGTGCACGCCGAGGTCGGGCGAGACGCGATTCGCATCATTGGCGCCCGTAAAGCGAGCCCAGCGCAGCGGAGAATCTACGATGAAGAACTGGGCTGAAGAACGCATCGATCGAAGATCATGGAAGCGAGTCCCCGGCAATCCTTTCGCGGACTACGATCCAAAGGACGGCATCGCGCTCTGGTCGCTGTGGGAGATGCCCTCTTCCTCCGTCGGCAAGCTCGTGCACCGTGGGCCTGGTCGTCCTCGGAGCAAACCCACCTCGGTGCGGAGCGTTCGGCTCCCTGTCGAGACCTGGCGACGCTTGGAGGAGGAAGCGGTTGCCGCAAAAACCAGCGTCAACTCACTCATCGCGAAGCGCGTGGGCTAAGATGTAGTCGTGTGCCGGCGGAAAGCGGCCTTCATCCAGTGCGCGCGCGATGATGCGCGCAACCGGGTGTTGGATCTTGTCGGGCGCTTCGCTGGCCGTCGTGGCCGAGACGGTGCTCGAGGAAGGCCTTTCGCGATCCGGCGTCGAGAAACGAGTCGTAGCGGCGTGAGGCACGCCTAGTAAAGAGTTTAGAGCGGTAACAGCGCGGCTTGACGCGTATCCTACCTAAGGTAGGATACGCGGATGCTCAAGTCAGCTGAACGAAAGCCAATTCGTCAAGCAAAGGCTGCGGGCTCGCCACCGCGCGGCCGCGCGAAAAAGGTGTCGCTCACCGTCGACGAGGGGGTGCTCCGCGCGATGGAACGCGAAGCCAAGCGCTCGAAGCGAACGCTGAGCGCCGAGGTCACGGCGGCCTTGGCTCGAGAGCTACGCCGTCGTCATCTCCAAGGACTCATTGCCGAATACGAGCAGGAAAAGGGTACGATTTCTGCCAAAGAGCTGGCTGCGATCCAGGCGGAATGGCTGGCATAACTCTGGATACGGGCGCGCTGATCGGCTTCGAGCGTGCCGCCCGGCGGACGATGGCCCAGCTCAAACTTGCCGAGCAGTTCGGCTACGAGCTGACGATTCCGACCCCGGTCATCGTCGAGGCGTGGCGCGGGGGCAAACGTTCAGCGCGGATTGCCGCGCTGCTCGAGGCCTGCGTCATCGAGCCGCTCCTCCCAGACCTGGCGCGCGTCGCCGGGGAGGCTATTGCCGCAGTGAAGGGGGCAAGAGTAGTCGACGCGGTGGTCATGGCGTCGGCCGCTCGACGAGGCGATCGAGTTTTGACTGCGGACTTCGCTGACCTCGACCGTCTGCGTTCCTATTTCCCGGAGGTCCGACTGCTTCAGGTTTAGCGCGCGTTTTCGGCGGGACTGGTCCGTTCGCTTCCACCCTCCGCCTGAAAAGCCAACCAACGTTGGCTTTCTCTCAGCGTAGCGCGCCCCGTAGGATTCGAACCTACGACCCTCGGATTCGAAGTCCGATGCTCTATCCAGCTGAGCTAGGGGCGCGAACGAGCGCAATCCAAGTGAGGTGCGAGGCAATGGTCAAGCGAAATTGCCGGCGCGCGCGCGCTGCCGACGATTTCGCGCGCGCGCCTCTAGCGCAGATCGGGGCGCCTTGATTAGCGTGTGCCGACCATGGGCACGTCCTCGGTTCGTCCGCCGTCTGCCGAGGTCGTGCCGCGCCTGCACATACGCGACCCCGACGCCTGGCTCGGCTGGGTCGCGTGGGCGGTGATCGCGTTTTGTTCGCTGCTGATCCTGACCTTCTCCTTCGGCCGCGATCAAGGCATCTACGCCGTGGTCGCGGACGGCATCTTGCACGGCAAGATGCCGTACAAGGACGTTTGGGATTTCAAGCCGCCCGGGATCTTTTTGGTCTACGCGCTGGCTCAGGCGCTGTTCGGGCGCGCGATGATCTCGATTCGCTTGCTCGAGGTGTTCGGGCTCGTCGTCTCCGTATTCGGCTTCGCGCGGCTCGCGGAAACCTTTTTCGAGCGCCGCATCGTCGGCTTGCTCGGCGGCGCGGTCGCCGCTTTGCTGCTCGCCGAGCTCGAGTTCTGGCACACCGCACAACCCGAGGTGTTCGGCGGATACCTCACGACCGCCGCCCTCGTGCTCACGGTTTCGCCCTTCGCCGCGCGCAAAAAGATTTGGGCTTGGCTCGGTGTCGGGGCGCTGTTCGGGCTCGCATTCTTGTTCAAGCCACCGCTCGGCGGCGGCGCGATCGTGTGCGCGGCTTACATCGCTACGCGCGAACAAAAGCGATCTGGCGGAATCGAGCGCGCAATTTACGTGCTTTGCGCCGTTGGCGGCGGCGCGATCGTGCCGATTGGGTTGTGCGCGCTGTGGTTCGCCGTGCGCGGCGCTTGGCCGGCGTTGCACTGGACGCTGGCCGAGTTCACGCCCGGCTACACCACGCTCGGCTGGGAAGGGCGCCAGGCCGCGACGATGCTCTACTACGCGCTCGAAGAAGCCTTCTTCAAATTCTCGGCGCTGGCTGCGGCCGGTGTGATCGCGATGGCGAGCATCACGCCGCTTCACGGTCGCGAGCGCGAAGGCAGCTTCCTCGTGCTCGGCGTGATCGCGATGCAGCTTGCCGGCGTCGCGATGCAAGGCAAATTCTTTCCGTATCACTACGCGGCGACGCTGCAGTTGATTGGGTTTTTGGCCGGGCTCGGTTTGTACAAACTCTGGCGTCGTTGCCTCGCCGGCGGCTTCGGTGGTGTGCTCGCGTTCGCCTCGTTCGTGGTGATCGCGACGGACATGCGCTCGGCCACCCGTGATTTACCGCAAGACTTCCGCGAACGCGCGTGGATGCGGCTCGAATACGCATTCCGCATTCCGCCATTCAGCTCACGCGAAGCGCTCGATCGCGAGTGTTCGTACGTCGCCGACTACAATTTGAGCGCGGACCGCGACGTCGCGCTCGAAGTGCGTTCGCGCACGAGCAGCTCGGATCCGATCTTCGTCTGGGGCTTCGAGCCCGTGATTTATTGGCTCGCCCAGCGCCAGCCGTCTTCTCGCTTCATTTACGACGTGCCGCAGCGCACCGAATGGCAGCGCGGCTACGCGCGCGCCGAGCTGATGCGCGATTTGGTCAAGCATCCACCGGCGCTGATCATCGTGCAGCACAACGACGTGTTCCCCGCCGTCACCGGCCACGCCATCGATTCGCACGACGAATTGGCCGGCTTCCCCGAGCTCGCTCACGTGATCGAAGACGATTACGACTACGTCAAACGGATCGAAGACTTCGATCTGTACCAGCGAAAGCCGTCGAACACGGCGCTTTAGTCGCGCTAGCGTTTGGCCGCGGTTTTCCCGGGCTCTTTGCCGGCGAGCTTCGTGGCCAAGTCGAGCAGCGTCACGTCCCAACTCATGTTGAGTTCTTCTTGGGTTTTTTTGCTCAGCTCGGCGCAAGCGGCGCGGTCGCGTCGCGAAAAGTCGGGAAAGGATTCGCAACGCCCGCCGCCGGGCGCGGTGTAAATCAGTTGGTCGTTCACGCCCGAGCCGTCGATGCGCGAAGCGTGCCCGGCGTGCTCCGGCACGAGCGATTGCCCCATGAACGAGCCTGGCCGCGCGAGACCGAACAGGTGCACGAGCGTCGCTCCAATGTCGACTTGGCCGCCGATCGTGTGCACGACACGCGGCGCGGCGTGCAGCTTTTCGGGCAACACGATCAAGAGCGGGATCTGCTTCGTGGTGTAGTCGCGCATCGCGATGCGCCGCTGGATATCCGGCGAAACGTCGAGCTCAGCGGTTTGATAGGTCGAGAATTTCATGCGCGAATCGTGATCGCCGTAAATCACGACCGTCAAATTATCGAGTAGGCCGGTGCTCCTCAGCTCGGCGAACAGTTGTTCGATCGCTTCGTCGTTGTAGCGCATCGAGTGCAGGTAATTGCCGATGTCCGTCGCGTCGAACGGGCCGAGCTTCAGCTTGTGCTCGCTCACTGGCACGTAGTTGAACGGCCCATGTGAGGTGAGCGTGATCAATACGCTCACGAACGGCTGCTTCAAGTGTTGCATGCGCGGCAGCACGCGCTCGAAAAACAATTTATCGCCGATGCCCCAGCCGAGCTTCGGGCCGTCCCCGAGCTCGTCGCGGAACGCGGTTTGGTCGTAGCCGTATTTCGGATAGAGCACGCCGCGGTTCCACATGCCGGCGGCGTAAGCATGGCCGGCGAAGGTCGTGTAGCCCGCATCTTTGAATGCATGAAGCAGGGTGACGAAGTGATTCGAATCGCGCCGAAAAGCGACCGAGCCCTGCGGGATCGGGAACTCGGAGTTCAGCACCATGTACTCGCAATCCGAGGTCGATGAGTCGCCGGTTTCGTCGTACAGATGGTCGAAGGACCAAGCGCGGTCGCGCAGCGAATTCAAGAAGGGCGTGACTTCTTGACCGCGCACGTGCGCGCCCACGACCCACTTTTGCATCGCCTCGACCTGCACGATCAATAGGTTCGTGCCGCGCGCGAGACCGAAGTCGGGATCATCCTTGGGTTCTTTGGCGCGCTCGGCGAGGTACTGCTTCACCTTCGAGAATTCGTCGGGCGTGATGCTGCCGTGTTGGCGCGCGTCGCGGATCGAGCG
>DATATR010000031.1:0-18276 GCA_036268695.1 Polyangiaceae bacterium
CTCGCGCCAGGCGTCCAGCTGCGCTCACCCGCTTCGTTCACCGCGCACGCCGAAGGCAGGATGCCCGACATTTCCGGCACCTTCGCGCTGAACGAAGAAGAAAGCGCGCTCGACGCCGATTTCAACTTGTCGCTCAAAGACGACCTGCGCGCTCGAGCCAATCTGCACGCGCACGCGATCGACGCAGGCGCGTTCAGCCGCGCCGCGCCGCGTTCGAAAGTCGATCTCAGCCTGCGCGGTTCGGTGCTGGTGCCGAAAAAAGGGCCCATGAGCGGCAGCTTCGATTTGGCGACAGAGGCCGGCGTGGTGTCGGCGCAAGCCGTGCCCGCGATTTCCGTGAACGGCAACTTCTCGAACGATGCGCAAAGCGCGCGCGCGAAAGCCGAGGCGCACGTCGAAATCGGAGAGCCCGGCGCTCACACCAGCATCGACGCGACACTCACGCGCGCGGCGCGCACGAACGTCGAGTTCCGCAGCAACACAGTGCTCGAAAATCCGGCGCGCTTAAAGCAACTCGCGCACGCGCGCCTGAGCGGCGATTTGCGCGCGCAAGGCAGCTACGAAATCGAGTCTCAACAGCTCGACGCAGAAGCGAATGCCGATTTACGCGAGGTTTCATCAGGCGAAAATCGCGTCTCGCGCGTGACACTCAAAGCGAGCGCCAAGGGCACGCTGCCGCATCCGAACAGCGATGTGTGGCTGGATTTGAAGGACGCGAACCTCGCGGGCCAGCACGTCGCCGATGCCAAAGTGGCGCTGCGCGGTTCGCTCTCACGCGCGGCGTTGAGCGCCGAAGTCGCGATGCTCGTGCCGCAGCGGCACATTCAAATCAGCACCATCGTCTCGAACGAACATGGCATTTTGCTCGATCATCCGAGCGTGAACTTGCACCAAGCTGACACCGACGTGCGCGTTTCGGCGAAGACGGTGCAAGTGGCGAACGGTCGCACCACGGTCGACAACTTGCACCTCGAAGGCGCCGGCACCGCCGATGCGTCGCTCGTGCTCGGCCGCGAGCTCGAGAGCGCGAACGTGCAGACCGATCAGCTCGATTTGGCGCGGCTCTGGCGCTTGGTCGATCGCGGCGCGCCGCTCAAGGCCGGCACCGCGACGCTCGACGTGAGATACGAGAAGAACGGCCGGAACCGGCGCGCCGAGCTCAAGATGCGCGCCGATAATTTGACGTTCGGCCGCGTCGGCGGTGGCGCGATCGACGCCGATCTGGCGTTCAAAGACGGGCGCTTGGATGGAACAGCCGAGGCCAAGCTCAAACAGATGGGCGGCTTCAACGTCAATTTTTCCGAACTGCGCGGCATCGATCTGGAAAGCCCAAAGCCCGAGCGTGTGAGCGGAAAGGTCGAGCTCGAAGGCCAGCTCGATTTGCGCGATCTCGATCAGCTGGTCCCCGCCGGAAGTCATTTGCCGATCGCTCGCGCACGCGGCCAAGTGAAATACGAGCTCACCGTCGAACGCGATCGACCTGGCCCGGGATTGCCGCTCGTGCACGTGCACATCACGAGCAAGAGTCTGCAGCTCGCCGGCGCGCGCGACAGCAAAATCAACCTGACCACGCGACAACAAGCCCTGGCCGCTGCGCCCCCCTCGATTAAAGGGCTCGATTTCAATTTGGATTTCAAGCACGAAGAAGCCGGGAAGACCGAGCTTGCGGCGAGCCTCAGCGACGAATACGGCGCGCTCGGCTCGATCAGCGTCGAAGCGAACGTCGCGCCGCGGCTCGCGAACGCCGTGCGTGAGCTCACGCAAAATTGGCAAACCATCCCGCTCAAAGTGCAGGCCAGCATGCCGCGTCGAGCTTTGGAGAAATTGCCGATCGAAGTCCGCCCGGCGGGACTCAGCGGCATCGCTTCCGGCGAGCTCAGCTACGACGGCGTGATCACCCAACCAAACCTAAAATTTTCCGGTCAAGTGCAGCACTTTCGCCAGAGCGAGGCGCGCACGCGCGGGCTCGATCTAGCGTGGGAAGGCGACTATTCCGGCGCGCGCGCGACCTTCAAAGGCACCGCGAGCAACGGAGCGCGTCAAGTGGGCAGCGCCAATCTGAACTTAGAAACCGCGATCGGCGATTGGCTGCATCATCAGGGCGGCCCGTTGCCGAAAATGAGCGGCAATGCCCTGCTTCAATTCGACGGCTTCCCGATCGAGCTGTTTCCCGGCACGCAGACCAGCGAAGTGGGCGGTTCACTCAGCGGCAAAATCGAGCTGAAGGATTTCGGCAAAGACGCGTCACTGATTTCGAAGCTCGAAGCCAAGCCGTTCAAAGTCGGCGAAACCGAGTTCGGGCGCATTTCGAGCGAGATCACCGCCCAAGCCAACCAAGCCAAAGTCGCGCTCCGCGTCGAAGACCGACAAGGCGTGACCACGGTCGACGCGCATTCCGGATTTTCTTGGGGCGCAAAGGTCGCGCCGAACTTGGTGCTGCCCGCAGACGCTGAGCTTCGCGCGCAAAATTTTCGCTTGGCCGCGGTCGCGCCGTTCGTCGCTTCCTCGTTCGGCGAGCTCGACGGACTCGTGAACGGCGACCTCAACGCCCATTTCCGCGGCGGCGCGCCAGCGCTCGACGGCCACGTCGACATCCAGCGCGGCGTGGCTCAGGTGGCTTCGCTCGGGCAGCGCTTCGAGCAGATTCAAGGCCGAATTTCCATGGTTCCGGGTCAAGTGAAGCTCGAAAAGATGAGCGCGCACGCGACCAGCGGCAAGCTGAACGTGACGGGCGAAGCGAACCTAAACGGCTTGGATTTGACGAGCGCGGCGGCGCACGTGCGCATCACGAAGCCCGACGCAATCTCGGTTTCGGTCGCCGGCACGGACATCGGCGACGCGTGGGGCGCAATCGACGTGAACATGAAGCCGGGCAACGCCGAGACATCGAGTAAACTCGCGGTCAACATCCCCGAGCTCCACGTGCACCTCCCGGACACTGGCGGACAAGACGTGCAAGCGCTCGATCCAGCCAAAGACGTCCGCCTGGGCGTCGGCGAGCGCTACGGAGACTTCGTGACCCTGCCCTTGCAACCGCTGAGCGACAGCGAGCCCGCGAAGAACGAACGCCCGATGATCGTCGATATCGCGCTCGGCAATCAAATTTGGATTCAGCGCGGCGACTCGACCAAAGTACAGCTCTCGGGCAAAACCGAAATGACGCTCGGCGATCCGACGCGCATGACCGGCCAAATCAACCTGCGCGGCGGCAAGCTCGACGTGCAAGGCAAGCAGTTCGAAATCGAAAGCGGCACCATCACGTTCGCGGGCGATCCGGGCAATCCGACAATCGTCGCGACCGCGCGTTGGGATGCGCCGGACGACGAACAGCATCGCGTCTACGCGGATTACACCGGAACCGTGAAAAACGGCAAAGTCACGCTTCGTTCCGAACCACCGCTGACGCAAGACGAAGTCTTGAGCTTGCTCCTGCTCGGCACGCCGGACGGCACGATCGGCGGCCCGAGCAACGGCGGCAGCACCGCGGCGACGGCGGTCGGCGCAGTGGGCGGCGCGGCCACGCAGGGCTTGAACAAGGCGCTCTCGAACTTGTCGTCGCTCGACGTGAGCACGCGCATCGACAGCAGCACCGGCAGCGCGCGCCCCGAGCTCGTGGTGCAGCTCACGCCCAAATTGTCCGCCGACATCACGCGTGCGCTCGGCGCACCTGCGCCGGGCCAACCGCCAGACATGACCTTCCTCACCTTCGATTTCCGCATCCATTCGCGCTGGTCGCTCTCGGCGCTGGTGGGCGATCGCGGCGAGTCGGGGCTCGATCTGATTTGGCGCCGACGCTACTGACACCAACGTGTCGCAGTGAGGCACGTTGCGTCATTTGAATTTGAAAATCCCGCGCGATTTACGGCAGAATTTCGGCGATCGCGTGGCACAACGATTGCTGGAACGGAAGCGTATGCAGCGTGCGAAGAGCACAGCGAGATCTGGACGGTATCCAGGGAAGGAAGCTTCAAAATGAATCTCAACAAAGCGTTGTGGACGATTGGTTCGGTGATTGGCGCACGCCAGGCCATCAAGGCCGTACAAGGCCTCGAATGGAACGACGTCTTGGGCGTGATTGGCCTAGAGCGCCGTCCGAGCGCACTGTCGCGGACTTTGCCCGCGATTGGTTTGGTTGCCGTGAGCGCCGCGGTCGGTGCGGGTGCGGCGTTGTTACTCGCACCGAGCTCGGGCGAAGAACTCCGCGCGCGTCTCTCGGACGGGCTCGACGACATGAAGCACCGCATGGACGATGCCAAAATGCGCATGAACGACAAGATCACGGACAAGCTGAATCAGTTCGAAAATCACACCAGCAACTCGACGTCGTGATCGTCGAAGACTTTCGGGCAGCGCAAAACGACTGCCCGTGAGTGCCAACCCCGCGGCCCGGCTCAGCCGGTGCTCCGCGGGGTTGGCGTTTTGTGGAGCGGGTGTTTCGGCGGCTTCGGCAGCGGCAACTCCTGCTGCTCGGAGCTGAACGCCGAGCGCTCCAGTTCGGCGTTCAGCTCGGCGCCATAGACGAAGATCAGCGCCGAAATGTAGAGCCAAAACTCGAGCACGATCACGCCGGCGAGCGCGCCATAGGTCGCGCTGAAGCTCGTAAAATACTGCACGTAAGCCGAGTACACGGCGCACAGGATCACCCACAGCACCGCGGCCACCGTCGCTCCGGGCAACACCTGACGCACGCTCGGCAGCGGACTCCGCTCCGCCGCATAGCGATAGAGCAGCCCAAACGCGAGCCAAGCCCCGAGCAACATCGCAATCCAACGCAGCGCGACGATCGCCGCGCCGATGTGAAAAAATGCGAGCAGCTTCGGCAATACGGCGATCACCGGAATGAACACGAACATGCCGAACATGCCTGCCAGCGTGAACAGCACCGCCACGCGCCGGCGCTGGAAGAAATTGCGCTTTTCCGGCAGATCGTAAGCGACGTTGATCGCGCGAACGAGCACGCTCATCGCCGAAGACGAGCTCCATAGCACCGCCAAGAAGCCGATCACGACACCGATGCTCAAGCTGCGCGAAGGTCGCGCGATGAACGCGGACAGCTCGCCGATCACGATGTCCCGCCCCGCGGGCGGCAGCGAACGCGCCACGCCGTAAATCGCATGCTGAATCGCGATCGGATTGGCGACTAGGCCGAACAGAGAGACGGCGGCGAGCAGCGCAGGAAACAAGCCGAGCAGGCCGTAAAACGCGAGCCCCGCCGCGACGATGTCCGCGTCGTCCGCGTCCGCTTCGTCCGAGACGCGCCGGATCAACGCCCAAACACGCTTGATTTTCGGCTTTTCCACGTGTCGCGGGGTGCACGAAGCATGCCCCGAGCGGAGCCTTGCGACGACCGCGAATGAATGACGTGTTGCGACGAGACGCCACACCGTGAGACGCATTTGCGCCGTCGACCGCGACGAGCATTCGTCGCTCATGGCGCAAACCCAAAAAATCTAGGCCGGAAAACGTGAACGCAAGGCTGGCACACCGACTGCAACACGCGCTCGGGCCAATGAAGATCTTCAGCTGTTCGGCGTGCAAACACGTTGCGTTCTTCGAGAACTCCCAGTGCGTGCGCTGCGGCCACGCGCTCGCCTATCTGCCGGATCGCTCGATCATCTCGGCGCTCGAACGCGACGGAGAGGCGTCCCTTGTCGACCTGGACGCGCGCTTCGTCGCGCTCGACCCGACGGCAAAGGGCTCGCGCTATCGGCTGTGCCGCAACTACTCGACGTACGCGGTCTGCAATTGGGCCATTCCCGAGCACGATCCGAACGTGTATTGCCCGGCGTGCCGCTTGAACGAGCTGATTCCGGATCTGTCGAATCCCGAAGCCATCGACTCATGGCGCAAACTCGAGACCGCGAAACGGCGGCTCGTGTACACGCTTTTGGCGCTCGGTCTGCCGCTCGAATCCAAATCCGACCAACCGGAAACCGGCCTTGCCTTCGCGTTCAAACAAGATGGCCCGAACGGCGAGCGCGTGCTCACGGGTCACTGCGATGGGCTCGTGACGATCAACGTCGCGGAAGCCGACTCATCCGAGCGTGAGGCAACGCGCACCAAGTTGGGCGAGCGCTACCGCACCTTGCTCGGCCACTTCCGGCACGAATCCGGTCACTACTATTGGGATCGCTTGATCCAAGGCACGACGCTGCTCGAAGAGTTCCGCGCGGAGTTCGGCGACGAGCGGCAAAGCTACGAAGAGAGCCTCAAGCGTCACTACGAAGAACCGCAGCAAGCCGTGTGGAGCGAAAGTTTCGTCAGTGCCTATGCCATGATGCACCCGTGGGAAGACTGGGCCGAAACTTGGGCGCACTACCTCCACATGATGGACACGCTCGAGACGGCGCAAGCCTACGGACTCGCGCTCAAGCCCGCACCAGTGGGCGGCGCAGTCGCGGAAAAAGTCGCGACGCGACACGTGCACTTCGATTCGTTTCAAGATTTGATCGCGGCCTGGGTGCCGGTCACGGTCGCGCTCAACAGCTTGAATCGCTCGATGGGACTCGCGGATTTGTATCCGTTCGCGCTTTCGGAACGCGCGATTCACAAGCTCGGCTTCGTGCACCGCGTGATCGCGGAAGCGGCGATCGGTGTCGAAGGGACGCCTGCGCCGGCGGAAGTGAGAGCGGCGTCTTGAGGTTCACCGCGAAGATCGACGAAATCAGCGTTCCCCGCTCGGCAACGTCGGTCACAACCAGGCTGAGCGGCTAATCACGCATGAAGTGACAGGTGTACCCGCCGGGATGCTTATCCAGGTATTTCTGGTGGTAATCCTCCGCGACGGTGAAGGGCCCGGCATCGACGATCTCGGTCACGATCGGCGCCTTCCAGCGCGCTTTGGCTTTTTCTTTGGCGCGCTCGGCCGCTTCACGCTGCGCGGGCGAGGTCACGAAGATCGCTGAACGGTATTGCGTGCCGCGGTCGTTGCCTTGTTGGTTTTTGGTCGTTGGGTCGTGCATGCGGAAGAAGAAATTGTTCAGCAGATCTTCGTAGGCGAGCTTTTTCGGATCGAACAGCACGCGGATCGATTCGGCGTGGCCGGTGCGGCCGGTGCGCACTTGTTCGTAAGTTGGCTCGGGCGTGCTGCCGCCGGTGTAGCCGACTTCGGTTTCGATCACGCCGGGGATTTTGCCGATCAAGTCTTCCATTCCCCAAAAGCAACCGCCTGCCAAAATTGCTTCTTCAATCGTGGCTTCACAACCGGGAGCTTCGCCTGGAGCGGGCACGGCGCACGCGTTGTCTCGCGCGACGGGTTCTTGGTGGGTGTGCCGACTGTCGCCGAAGAGCGCGCGGTATTCGCCGTAACCTTCCGCTTCGAGTTTCTGCAGCGGAATGAAGCGCAAGGACGCGGAGTTGATGCAGTAGCGAAGGCCGGTCGGGCGCGGCCCATCCTCGAACACGTGCCCGAGGTGCGAATTGCCATGCTTGGATCGCACTTCGACGCGCCGCATGCCGTGGCTCACGTCGCTCTTGTCGACGACGTTTTCGTCTTCCACCGGTTTCGAGAAGCTCGGCCAGCCGGTGCCCGAATCGAACTTGTCCGTCGAGCTGAAGAGCGGCTCTCCGCTCACGATGTCGACGTACAAACCGGGCTCGTGATTGTCCCAAAATTTATTGCGAAACGGCGGCTCGGTCGCGTCGTGCTGCGTCACTTCGTACTCGAGCGGGCTCAGCCGAGAGCGGAGCTCATCAGCAGCGGGTTTGGAGTAGGAACGCTCTGCCATTTTTATCCTTTCGCGCGCGAGTTGCTCGCGGCTCATTGAATACGTGCGCAGGGAACGCACGGTTACCCGGCGCTGCGGGCAGCGTAGCAAGCTTTCCGGAGCGTGCAGCAGGGCCGCAATCGGTGACCAGGAAACTTGACCGAGCATGCAACAAATCTGCGCTCGCGCGAACGGCCGGTTCAGGCTGGTGAAAGCGCGCGCTTGGCGCACCCAAAAAATGTCCGGCCTCGGCGCGCGCGAGGCTTGGCAGGGGCGCGAGGCTCGCATAGTCCATGAGCATGCTTTCCGAGTCGCATCCGGACGCCTGGCGCTGCGTGCATGGCGCGCGCTGGCGCTTGCTCGAGAGCTACGCACTCGCACGCCAAGAGCGGCTGGCGAGCCCAATCGGGCTGGTGGCGGATTTGCGAAACCCGCGCGCGGCTCAACTATTGAGACAACTCTTGCTCTCGCCTGGTTCGGCAGTCGATCACGTCTACGCCGGCTGCGTCGAACGCGGTGCGCTCTGCGCCGCGCTCGTCGGCAGCGCGCCGGAGCTGGCCGAGGATTTGTTTTCGCGCGCGGACGAGCCAGGCGTGTGGACGGCGCTCGTTCTACAAGACGAAGGCATCGTGCTCAGCGCGAGCTGGCAAGAATTGATTTCCGGCGCAGCTCCACGCGCGAGCGCGCGTCGTCGCAGCGGGCCGCGCTGATGCTCAATGCGCGCGCGAGCTCGGCCCAGCCTGATCCGCGGACTCGGCGCGGAATGCGGCCTTCAAATACACTTCCGCGACTTGGGATTCGTCGAGCAAACCGATCACGTGGCCTGCACTATCCAGGATCGGCAGTTCGTGTAAACCGCACTCGACCATGCGTTCGGTGGCGGTGCGCAAGTCGTCTTCGCTGCTCACGGAGACCACGGGTTGCATCAAATCCGCGGCCAGCGTCCAGTGCGCGACTTCGAATTCGACCGACATCACGCGCAGCGTGCCGGCCGTCACGAGCCCGATGATTTGCTCCGCGTCGTCGAGCACGGGGAATACGTCTTGGTCGCCGCTGTCCTGAACCTTTTTCAAGATTTCGCTCGCAGGGGTTTGCTTACGAAAGCAAACTGGCACAGGACCAGGGCGCATCAGCTCGCTCACGCGCATGCCGCGCAAGACGTCGAGCAAGAGCGCGTCGCGATGAATCGGCGAATCGCGCAGCGTGGGCACTTGTGACGTGTACAGCGCGCGGCGGCGCAGCGCCACGAACGCGATGCCCTGGGTCAGCATCAGCGGCACCAACAAATCATAGTTGCCCGCGAGCTCGCACACGAGCACGAGCGCGCTGAGCGGCGTGTGCGCAATGCCGCCGTAAAACGTGCCCATGCCGACTAGGGCGAAGGCGCCGTACGAGATCCGCGGATCGTGGAGCAAGAGCGCCGCCGCGCGTCCGAAGGCTCCCCCCAGCAATCCGCCAATCGCGAGCGCTGGCGCGAAGTCGCCGGCGCTGCCGCCCGAGCCGATCGTGATCGAAGCCGCGACGAGCTTCGCAAACGCGAGCGCGGTGAGCCAGACCACCGCGGTCCAACCTTCTTGGAGCCAGGGCGAGCCCGCGATCGCCATTTGCACCGCGCCGTAGCCGCCGCCCAAAAGGCCGAGCCCTTGCCCCGGCGCATGCAGGTGATCGCCGACCAGGCTGATGATCGGCGTGCACAGGATGCCGAGCGTGAGTCCGCCGATCGCCGGCTGCACCCACGCCGGCACGGGCAAGTTGCCGTAGAACTTGCGGCAGCCCTGATAAACCTTGATGAAGAGCACCGAGACCGCCGCGATGACCAGCGCGAGCAGCAAGAACAGCGGCAATTGTCCGGGCGCGAACGGAAAGCGCGGCACGCGCGCGAAGAGCGTGCTCTCGCCGAAGATCGAAATGATCACCGAGTACGACACGACGCTCGCGAGCACCGCCGGGATCAGCGCGTCCGACTCGAAGCCGTCGCGGTAAAGCACTTCGACCGCCAGCAATGCCGCGCCGAGCGGCGTGCGGAACACCGCCGTGATGCCGGCCGCGACGCCCGCGACCATCAGAATCCGGCGCTCGCGCGTGCTCACGTTGAACCAGCGACTGACGAGCGAGCCGAGCGCGCCGCCGATTTGCATCGTCGGACCTTCGCGACCTCCAGCGCCGCCCGTGCCGAGCGTGAACACCGACGCGAGCGCTTTGACCCAAATCACGCGCCGGCGAATCTTGCCGCCTTCGAAGTGAAACGCGTCGATCATCGCGTCGCCGCCACCGCCGCGTGTCTCGGGCGCAAGGCGCGACAAGAGTCCGCACACGAGGCCGCCAATGCCGGGCAGGAGCACGAGCAGCCAGGGATGAAACGTGTAGTGGCCGCTACCGGCCGCAAAGGTTTCACCGTCCGCGCGCAGCGGGATGTAGCCCGCGAGCTCCTCGAGCACGCCGCGCTGGAAGTACTCGAGGCCCGCGAAAAACGCGGCGCCCGCGAGCCCGGCCACGATGCCGACCGTGGCGGCGTGCACGAGCGTGCGGCCGACGATGCGCAAATCGAGCGGCGCGCGATCGGTAAACATCGAAATCGCTGGCCCGCGCCAGGCGGTGAACGCGCGCAGGCGCCGCTTCATCGACTCCGCGAGCTCGTTCGTCGCCATCTTCGGACAGGCCCTCGAGTACACTCCGGCCTCGCGCTCCGCAAGGCGAAAGCCGGGCAATCGCGGGAGGCCGGCGAACACGCGCCGGATGTGCTCATTTTTGCAGCCAACGGGCGGGCTTAGCACTCGACGCGCGCGCAAAGCGGGAGCAGAAACGAGCGCAGTGATCGAGCAGCCCGCCTCCATCGCCCCTTCCTCGTTGACCGGGCGCTTCATCGATTCGGACGTGCAGCCCGGCGTGCGCTACGTGCTCGAGCAGCAAGTCGGCGAAGGCGGCATGGGCGCGGCGTACCTCGCGCGCCGCGAAGCGCCGGACGGCGCGTCACCCGTGGTCGTGAAAGTGGTGCGCCGCGCCTTCGGCGGGGCGGACATTTCACCCGAGCTCGTGGCGCAAAAAGAAGCGGTCGCGCTCGGGCGCCTGAACGAACACGTGCCGCCGTGTCCGTTCGTGGTGCGCTTCGTCGATACCGGCAGCACGCCCTACTTCGGCCATCCGCCGACGCCGTGGATCGCGATCGAATACGTGCATGGCGGCGTCGAAGGCACGACGCTCGAAGATCGCGTCACCTACTCGGTTCACAAAACCGGCTACGCTTTCGATCCGTTGCGCGCGGCGCATGCCCTGCGCTGCCTCGCGAGCGGCATCGGCGCAATTCACGGCGTGGGCGTGATTCATCGCGATCTCACGCCGGGCAATGTGCTCTGCTGCGGCTTTGGCGAGACCGAGATTTTCAAGATTTCGGATTTTGGTTTGGCTCGCCCTCGGGGTTTCGGTCGAACCTTTGCGGGCGTCGGGTTCGGCACGGTCGGCTACGCGGCGCCCGAACAAGCGCTCGATCAAGGCGTGGACGTGCAAACCGACGTCTTCGCGCTGGCCTGCATCGCGTATTACATCTTCACCGGCACGCATTACTTCAACGGCAGCGGCCCGTACGAAGCTTACGAACAGATGCGGGCAAAAGCGCGCCAAAGCATCACCGAAAGCAACGTGCTGAGTCCGGAAATCCGCGAGCGCACGGAAGCGTGCCGCGCGATCGACCTAGCGCTCGCCTGGGGCACGACGCTCTCGGTCGAGCACCGGCCGCAAAGCGCGGAGGCACTGATCAACGCGATTTTGCCGTGGCTCAGCGATCGCCCGGCGCCGCCTACGTCGAACCGTCGACTCTTGCGCACGATGGCGAGCCTATCGCCACCGTCGGACATGGCGGGCTGGCAATGGATCGTCAAGCATCGCCCCCATGAGGACATGGTGATTCAAAGCGCGGCCTGGGACACCGACGGTCGTTGCTTCGCGCTCACGCCACGTGGCCCTTTGTTTTGGAACGGCGACTCTTGGCTCGGCGCGAAGAGCATCCTCGCGCGCATCCCACGCGGCATGACCTTCGCGCGCCGGCACGAAGCCGGCGGTTGGCTGATCGGCGGCTCGAACGGCACGCTCGCGGTGTTCGGCACGGACGGCGTGCGCGAGCTCACGAGCGCGCCCGACTCGAGCGTCGAATTCCTCGATGCGAGCGGCATCTTCGATGATCTGCTGGTCGCGGTCGGGCGGCGGCCGGGCTTACCGCCGTCCCTGTGGGCCATGTCGGGGCGGCGCTGGTTGAAGCCTTTTCCGCTCGAAGGCGTGCAGAACGTCGCGGCCGTGCTGCGCTTCGACGACACGCGCTGGCTCGTGTGCGGGCGCTTGGTGCAAGGCGGCGGATTTGCGGCAGTGTACTCGCCGCTACTTTGGGAGCTCATGCCGCTGCGGACCCCGGCGACACGTGCGTTCGTGAACGGCGCGAGCAGTGCCGAGCGCAGCCTGGCTTTGATCGTCGGCAGTGACGGCACTGCGCTTCGCGCGGAAAGCGAAGACACCACGGTCTCGGTCGTGCACGGCACACCCGACCTCTCGGCGAGCGCGCTCGATTTGTTGGACCGCGAGTGGGTCGCGAGCCTCGGCAAATTGTGGACGCGCGATCCGCGCCTGGCCGAAGCTTGGCGTCCCGCCTGGAGCGATGCGCGTTGGGAAGCGCCGTTCGTGAGCATGATCGCGGATTCGGGGCGAGTGATGGCGATGACGGCCAGCGCCGGCATCGTCGAGGGCAGAAGCGGCAGTCAGCGCGGCGCCTGAGAGCCAATCCTGATATCGAATTTCGATTTCGACTATTCGGTGCGCCATGAATGCTCATTGGATTCTGCGAACTATCTCGGAGTCTGTAGCGATTCGCCGCGAATTGGTCGTACAGATTCGCCGCAGTGGGCGCGGCGATGACTGCCATTTTGCGCTGATTTCAAGCGAATTCGCGCTTGCCCGTTGCTGACTCGAAACTATGCTTAGCGGCACAGACTCCTTCGCGCTTCTCTCATCCGTTCACGTCGAGGTGGTCATGAATCGATCTTCGCTTGTTGTCTGGTCCTTGTGTTCGAGCGTCGCGCTGCTCCATTGCGGTGGCGATCAGAAAAATCCCGGTACGGCCGCTGCCGCGCCGACCATCGCTCCGGCCGAGCTGCCGCCCGCGCCCGTCAATGGTCCGGACGCGGGACCGCCCGTAGACGCCGCGCCCGCACCGACCGCGGCAAAACAGAGCGACGACGGCACGCCGCCGAGCGCATCCAAATCCGACGCGCTCACGGACGAACAGATCGCTGCCATCACCGATAGCGCGAACAGCACCGAAATCGAAGAAGGGAAGCTTGCGCGCCTGAAGTCCAAAGACAAGGACGTGCAGCGCTTCGCTGCCAAGATGATCGCCGCTCATGAAGAAGCGAAGAAAAATCAGGACAAGCTCAAGTTACCGACCGCAGAGAGCGCGCTCGGGAACACGCTCGGCACCGCAGCCGCGAGCGCGATGAACACGCTGAAGAGCTCCGAAGGCGCGGCTTTCGACAAGGCGTACATCGATGCCCAGGTCGACGCCCACCAAAAGCTCCTCGACGCGCTGAACGACAAGCTCTTGCCCAGCGTCAAAAACCCTGATTTGAAGGCTTATTTGAACCAGTTTCAACCGCACGTCGCGCGTCACTTGCAGGAGGCTAAGGAGATTCAGCAGGCCCTCGGCGCAAAAGGTGGCGCGGCGGCACCGGCGAAAGCGGCCAAGTAGCGGTACCGATTTTGCACTCTCAATGAGCACGCAGAGCGACTCGTAGCGCTCTGAAAAGGTGCAAAAATGATCGATGCTTTTTCCCCACGCTCCGTGCTGATGCTCCTGGTTGCGATCGGCTCTTGCGTCGCGTTCGCTTGCAGCGGCGATCAGGGCCACGGTCCGACGGTCGGGGCGCCTACACCCGTGGTGATCGCAGATGGCGGCAGCCCCGGTGTCAGCGGCAGCTCCGGTGTCAGCGGCAGCTCCGGTGTCAGCGGCAGCGTCAATGGTGGCGCAGCGACGGGCGGTAGCACCGGTTTCGGTGGCGCGTCCGGCATCGGTGGGACGTTCGACGGCACGCCGGGCCTGGGCGGTCTCGGCGGCTCGGATCCGTTCGGTCTGGGCGGCACTGGTTCCGGTGATCCGTTCGGAAATCCATTCGGTGGTTCGCCATTCGGCGGCAGCTCGCCGTTCGGCGGCGCGAACATGTGAGTGGAGGCAGTCGTGCTGCGAGTGCACAAATTGCTACGGATGGCGCTAAAAATGGGCCGGACTGAGCGATTTTCAGCGGTGGATTTGCCGTAACGCTCGCGCGTTAGCGGCATGGTGATTGCCCTTGTTGGTTTCGACGGCGCGCGTGGGCGCGTTCGCAAAACAAAGGAAGATGCGTGCGCTATAGGCCTGGCAATCCTTATCCACTCGGGGCCACGTGGGACGGACGGGGAGCAAACTTCGCAATCTTCTCCGAGACCGCGGAGACGATCGAGCTTTGTCTCGTCAACCCACAGGGTGAAGAAACGCGGCTGCCCCTCAAACAACGAACCGGCTTCGTTTGGCACGCTTACATCGAAGGGATCGCGCCAGGCCAACTCTATGGCTACCGCGTCCACGGACCCTATGACCCGGAACGCGGTCTGCGCTTCAATCCAAAGATCCGGCTGATCGATCCTTACGCCAAAGCGCTCGCGGGAACGCACGATTGGTCCCGTGGTTCGTTCGGTTACCAGGTCGGCGGCGAGCGCGAAGATTTGGAAATCGGAAGCGACGAGGCGCTCGGCGCGCCGCTCTCGATGGTGATCGATCCGAAGTTCGATTGGGCCGGCGATCAACGGCCGAATCTGCCGTTTCACGAGCTAGTCGTGTACGAAGCGCACGTGCGCGGGCTCACGATTCAGCACCCGGAAGTGCCCGAAGAGCTGCGCGGCACGTACCTCGGGATGTGTCACCCCTCGATCATCAGTTACCTGAAAGAGCTCGGCATCACCGCGCTCGAGCTGATGCCGATTCACGCCTTCGTCGACGACAAATTCCTGCTCGATCGCGGACTGAAGAATTATTGGGGCTACAACACGATCAACTTCTTTGCACCTTCGCCGAAATACCGAGCCGGCGCAGAGCTCGGCAGCGAGGTCAAACAGTTCAAGGAACTGGTGAAGGCGCTGCACTCCGCGGGCATCGAGGTGATCCTCGACGTCGTCTACAACCACACCGCCGAAGGCAACCAGCTCGGCCCGACGATGTCATTTCGCGGCATCGACAATCCGACCTATTACCGTTTGGTCGACGACAACAAGCGCTACTACATGGATTTTACGGGCACCGGGAACACGCTCAACGTGCGCCATCCGCAGACGTTGCAGTTGATGATGGACTCGCTGCGCTATTGGGTGACGGACATGCACGTCGACGGCTTCCGCTTCGATCTCGCAGCCGCGCTGGCCAGATCGCTGCACGAGGTCGATCAGCTTTCGGCATTTTTCATGCTGATTCATCAAGATCCGACCTTGAGCCAAATCAAGATGATCGCCGAACCGTGGGACGTTGGCCCGGGCGGCTATCAAGTCGGCAATTTCCCGACCCGCTGGGCGGAGTGGAACGGGCGCTACCGCGACGCGATGCGCGCATTCTGGCGCGGCGACGGCGGTTCGGCCTCCGAGCTCGCCTATCGCATCACGGGCAGCAGCGATCTGTACGAAAACGATGGCCGCAACCCGTACATGAGCATCAACTTCGTCACCGCACACGACGGCTTCACGCTCGCGGACTTGGTTTCGTACGAGCACAAACACAACGAGGCCAACGGCGAAGAGAACCGCGACGGAAACGACAACAATTTATCGTTCAACTGCGGCGCCGAAGGGCCGACTGACGATCCCGGCATTGCCCAGCTTCGACTGAAGCACGTGCGCAATTTCCTGGCCACGCTGATCTTGTCGCAAGGCACACCGATGCTGCTCCACGGGGACGAGCGCGGTCGCAGCCAACGAGGCAACAACAACGCCTATTGCCAAGACAATGAGCTCAGCTGGGTCGATTGGCAACTCGACGATTGGCGCCGTAATTTGCTCGATTTCACCAAGAAATTGACCGAGCTTCGCGCAGCGCACCCCGTCTTCCGACGTTCCACGTTCTTCAAGGGTCGGCCGCTCCGCGGCTCGAGAGTGAGCGATATTTCCTGGCTGCGTCATGACGGCGAACACATGTCGGACGAAGATTGGGCGAACTCCGATACTCGCTCGCTCGGCGTGTTCTATGCCGGCAACGGGCTCGACGACGTGGACAACGACGGCAATCGTCTGATCGACGACGACATGCTCTTGCTCTTCAATTCACACAGCGAACCGATCGATTTCGCGTTGCCGTACCCGGAAGATGATCGCCCCTGGGAAGTATTGATTGACACCGCCCACGACGAAGCGAGCGAGCGCAACCGCGGCGGCGAAAAGACGCGCTTGGAGTCCGCGTCGTTCAAACTCTTGACGCGAAAGCGGCGGCCATGAATCCAACCGAGGGCGTCACTCTCGGTGCCGTGGCCGAAGCCAGCGGCGTACATTTCGCGGCTTGGTCCGATAAGGCCCGACGGATCTCGGTCGTGCTGTATGATCTCGCCGGCGAGGAATGCGCCGAATTCGCGCTCGAGCGCTCGGCAATCAGCGGCATTTTCAGCGGAATCATGCGCGGCGTCGAGCCCGGTGCGCTCTACAAGTTCCGCGTCGACGAAGAAATCGCGATCGATCCCTACGCGCGCGAATTGCCACAAGGCGTGCACGGGCCAGCTCGAGTCGTGCGCCCGTTGCTTACGCCCGCGTTTCCCAAACGTCGAGTCGAGCTCGAACGCGGCGAAGTCATTTACGAACTGCACGTCGGGGCGTTCACACCCGAAGGCACGTTCGAAAGCGCCGCCAGGCGACTCGCCGATCTAAAAAAACTCGGAGTGACAGTCGTCGAGTTGATGCCGATCGCCGCGTTCGCCGGCCAACGCGGCTGGGGTTACGACGGAGTCGCGCTGTTCGCGCCTCATCCGAACTACGGCACGCGCGACGAATTGAACGCATTCATCGACGCCGCGCACGCACTCGAGCTGAGCGTCATCCTCGACGTCGTGTACAACCACCTTGGACCTGCCGGCAATGCACTACCGATCTTCTCCGACAGCTACTTTTCCGAACGCACGAACGCGTGGGGCCACGCTCCGGCCCTGGAAAAACCGCCCTTTCGTCGCTTGGTCTTGGACAACGCGCGCTACTGGCTCGAGACGCTCGGCTTCGACGGCTTACGACTCGACGCGACGCACGAGCTCGAGCCGGGCGGAGATCCGCACATCCTGCAGGCGCTCGCCGGAGTCGCTCACGGCTGCTCGCCGAAGGCGGTGCTGATCGCCGAAGACTGCCGGGACGATCCCGCTTTTCTGTTCGGGCTCGGCGTGGACGGCGTGTGGAGCGACGACTTCCATCACGTCGCACACGTACTGCTCACTCACGAGCGCGACGGTTACTACGCCGACTATCGTCCAAGCCTCTCGGATCTGGCGCGCACCTGCGAACGGGGTCAGCTGTACGAGGGACAACCGGATGCGACGGGCCGCGCACACGGGAAACCGGTGCCGAACGTCACGCCCGGACGTTTCGTGTTCACGCTGCAGAATCACGATCAAATCGGCAATCGCGCTTGCGGCGAGCGACTGCACGATCTCACGGGAGCGCCGGCTTTTCGCGCGATGAGCTTACTCTTGATTTTTCTGCCCGCGACTCCGCTCCTGTTCATGGGCCAGGAGTGGGCGGCAAGCTCGCCGTTTCTGTATTTCACCGATCACGCCGAGCCGCTCGGCGAGGCCATTACGCGAGGTCGCCGTAACGAGTTCGCGCATTTCGCAGGCTTCGCTGGAGAGCGCGCGTGCCGCATCCCCAACCCGCAGCTGTCGAGCACGTTCGAACGAAGCAAGCTCGACTGGTCGGAGCGCGAACTCCCGGAACATGCCTCCATGCTCGAATTCTATCGCGCTGCACTCGCGCTCCGCGCGCGCGATCCAGTGCTCTCACGTCCATCCGCGCTCGAAGTGTCGAGCTCCGGCGCATTGCTCGTCGCGTCCCGCCGAAATGAAGCCGGCGAGCGCTTGCTGATCTTGAATCTCGACGACGAGCCGAGACTCACCCGCAAGCTCGAGCCGCGGGTCAGCGAAGCGGAGCTGTTGCTTGCGAGCGAACCGCGCGAACATTCGGCTCGAGCCGCTGAAATTGCCGCAAAGAGCGCGTGCATCTTCGCACTGCGCGAGCGCCGCTCTGCCTAGTGAGGTGCGAAGATGCGCATTCCGAGCGCGACTTATCGTCTACAATTACGCGAGGATTTTGGGTTCGATGCGGCAGCGCGCATCGTCCCCTACCTGGCGCGGCTCGGCATCTCGGAGCTGTATCTGTCGCCAATCTTCAAAGCCGCGCCGGGCAGCGCGCACGGTTACGATGTGCTCGATCACGACCAACTCAACCCAGAGTTCGGCGGCGCAGAGGCGTTTCAACGTTTGGTGCAACTCGCGCAAGCGCACGAGCTCGGCATCATCGTCGATTTCGTGCCGAATCACATGGG
>DATATR010000032.1:0-6556 GCA_036268695.1 Polyangiaceae bacterium
TGGAGGCCATCGACTTCGATGCTCTGACCGTCGCTCAAGAACTCGGTTTGTTCGGCGATGCGGCCGCGATCCGAGGCATGGCCGAACACGCACGCGCCCGGATAGCGATGCAAGAGCGCGCTGTTGCCGCCGACGTGATCGGGGTGGTGGTGCGTCGCGAGGATCGCGCCGAGCTCGAGCTCGCGCTCATGCAGCACCTGCGCGACGGGCGCGGCTTCACCCGGGTCGACCACGATCGCGCGCTTCGAACCGCGCGCGAGCAAGACGTAGGCGTAGTTATCCTTCAGGCACGGGACGATCAGGACCTGCATGGCGGAAACCGTAATGCCCGCCACCGATCACGGCAACCGCGCGCCCCGCGACGCGCAGGGAAACCCAAACAAAAAATCTCGGACGGCGCGCCAGCGACTCAGCGCGAGGGTAAACGCGGCGGGCGCGCGAAGAGCGGCTTGCGCGCGTGCACCGAAGTCGGCGCTTCGCTGTCCCAGGCGTTTTCGGGAACCGGGAGCGAAGCTTGAGTCGGGACTTCGTTCGCCGGCACCGTATCGATCTCGTCCGGATCGGCCAAGGTCTCGCGATGGTCCGGTGATTTCATGGCACCGCTCAGAACGGTCGATGCGCGGCAGAGTTTAGCCGCGAATCGACCGCTGGCGGAATCCGCGCAGTCTCGATCAGGGATTGAGGAATGGGCCGCAGGGGATCGCGTCGCTGCGCAGGGCGTGGCTGTTGTCGTCGGTGTCGTCCGAATAGTAGACGGGTTTGAAGCCGCCGTTGCAGAGCGCCTCTGGCGTGACGGTGAAGCCTTCGTTGTTGATGTTCGGCATCGTGCTCGGGCGCTCGAAGCCTTGCTTGATGATGAAGTGACCCTTCGTCGGCGAGGCGGCCGCGGTATCGATCACGAACACGTTGGTGCGACCGTTGCACGTGTCGTCGCAGACCGCCCAGAGGTAGTCGTTCTCGCGATCGAACGACAGGTCCATGATCGACTGACCGGTGGTGGTCGCGGCCGGATTCGCAGTCGGTAGCCCGCCTGCAAACGCAGCGACGCGCGTGAACGAGTCGTCGGTGTGATTCAGCGCGTAGCCGTAAATCATGCCGGTTGCTTCGAGGCCGACGAAGAAGATGCCACCGGCGTGATTCGGGTAGTTGTTCGGATCGTAGGTCGATTGCATGGCTTCGTCGAAGAAGCCATTCGCCGTCAGGTACGAATCCGGCACCCAAGCGATCGCTTCGAGACCGAGATTCGCATCGGCCGCGGGAAGATTGAACTCGGAGCTGAGATCCCACTCGTCGGTCGCATTCACGTCGCGCGTCGTGGCTGTGTCGTCTACGCGTAGCACTTCGGGCTTGCTCACGTTCTTGTTGGTGTTGTCGCGTTCGGTCGAGACATAAACGAAGTTGGTGCCGAAGGCGGCTTTGGTGATGCCTTCGGAGTCGGGCTGGCCCGTGCCGCCCGCCTTGTAATGAATCTCGTGACCGTCAGCCCAGTTGTTCGCGGTGTCCAGCACCCACAAGCCTCCACTCTGCAGCAAGCGATAGACGCGCGGCGGACCGTTTTGCACGGCCCACATCACGTCGCCACCTGCGCTGGGTTCGTAGAAGAGCCCGCTCACGTTGGTGCCGTCGGAGAGCGTCGTGTCCGAGTCCAAATTCACGGCGAACTCGCTCGCATTGTCGACGAGCGACACGACGTCTGGATTCGGACCCGGCCAGGGCGCAAACGCGCTCGAGCTTCCGCCCGTTCCGCCTGTTCCGCCCGCGCCGCCGCTTGCACCGCCGGCGCCGCCGCTGCCACCGGTTCCACCCGCGCCGCCGCTACCGCCGCCGCCAGTCGGACAGCTATTCGCGGCGCCTTTGGTGCTCGCCGCGGTGTCCACGAAATCGCCGGTGCCGTTCGGGCAGCGGCCGTAGGTCACGACGGCGTGAGTGTCCCAGGAATAGGAATCGACCGGGGTGGTTCCGTCCGGCAGAAACAGACGGGTCATGTCCGGCGCGCCCAAACCGAACACGAAGTCCGCCACTTCGAGCACGTAGTACGCGCCTGGCTGGACGATCGTGCCATTCGGAATCACGTAGCCGTCCGAGTCTTTGTTATCTCGGAAGACGTAGCCCGAGATGTCGATCGGCGCCGTGCCCACGTTGTAGAGCTCGCACCAATCGCCCGGATCGCCACCGTTCGACTCGACTTCGTTGATCACGATCTTGCCGCTGCCGCCGCTCGACCCTGCGCTGCCCGCGCTGCCGCTCGTGCCCGCCGAACCGCCGGCACTCGTACCCGCGCTGCCGCCCGAGCCTGCGCTCGTGCCGCCGGAACCCGCCGCGCCACTGCTGCCACCGCTTGCGCCAGCTGAACCTGCGCTGCCACCGGTTCCAGCCCCCGCGCCGCCACTGCCCGCGCTCGTGCCCGCCGAACCGCCAGCACTCGTGCCCGCGCTTCCGCCAGCTGCGCCGCCCGTGCCCGCGCTCGTGCCTGCCGAGCCCGCGGTTCCGCTCGCCGAACCAGCCGCACCTGCACTACCCGAGACACCGCCCGCACTGGAGCCGCTTTCGCCCGCAGTGCCTGCGGTCGTTGAACCTGCTTCGCCGCTGGTGCCGCCGAACGCGCCGTTGGTGCCGCCGTTGGTCGTGCCGCCGTTCGCGCTGCCGGCGCTCGACGTGCCCGCGCTCGATGTTCCGCCGCTGCTCGTGCCGGCGTTGGACGAACCGCCGCCGGCAATAGTGCCAGCCGTGCCGGCTTCACTGCTCGGACTCGAAGAGTCGTCGCCCGACGAACCGCAACCGAGCGCGCTGAGAGCTCCCGTAACGGTGACGAGCAAGAGGATGGCTGCGCGGCGTGAACCAGAAGAAATTCGGATCATGTAAACCTTCCCAGTGGGGCAAAGTGAACGACTCGGCCGCGCGCAAGCTATGGCAACCGCGCGTCGGCCAATGCGACATCGACGCAACAATTACACGACGCGCTCGAGTCGACGCGCTCGAGTCGACGCGCATTTTCAGCTGCATTTCACGTCGATCGCGGCACGCGACGCGACGGTTTCGAAATCACACATTGTAACAACCGCGTGGGCGAGCGCGGGCGCGGAGCGGAGTGGATCGGCCGCGAGGCGCACCAGTCGTGAAAGGTAGTTCGCGATCGAAACCGTGACGCACGCGTGACGACGCGCACCACAGATGGATCCGTCTCGTAGCACACGACGCGACCTGGAAATGCTTCCATGAAGGTTCGGTCTTTCGCTTGGAGCTGGCATGAACGCGCAACCGATCGGGACGATGAGCATCGAATCGAAGACGGACCGTTACGAAGACGAACTGCGCCGGGCGCTCGCGACGCGCGCGCTCGTCACTTACTTTCAGCCGATCGTCGATTTGCGTGCGGGCATGCCGCTCGGCTACGAGCTCTTGTCGCGTTTTCTAGCGCCGAGTTTGCAGATTCATCAGGCATTCGAGCGCGCCGAGCAGTGCGGCCTGTCCTGGGATTTGGAATACGCCTGCCGCAGCAAGGCGATTGATTCGATCGGCGCGCTCGCGCCCGACCAGCGCGCGTTGCGTTTCTTCTTGAACGTGAGTCCGCGCATCTTGAGCGACTCGCGCTTCGTGTCCGGCTTCACGAGCGCGCTCTTGCAAGAGCACGACATCCATCAAAATCAAATCGTGATCGAGCTGACGGAGCGAGAATCGGTGCGCGATTACCCGCAATTCGAGCGCTTGATTCGTCACTACGTGAGTCAGGGTTTTCAGATCGCGCTCGATGATTTCGGCAGCGGTCATTCGAGTTTGGTCACGTTGCTCAGCTCGACGCCGCACTTTTTGAAGCTCGACCGCGAGATCGTGCGCGGCGTGCACCTCGATTCGTACCGCCAAAGGCTGGTGCGTTCGCTCGTGGATTTGGCGGCCAGTGTCGATACTCGGCTCGTCGCCGAAGGCGTGGAAGTTTGGGAAGAGCTGCAGGTGCTGGTGCGGCTCGGCGTGCGTTACGCGCAAGGCTTCTTGTTCGAAAGGCCGCGGCCGCAACCCACTTCGCTCGATCCAGCGTTGTGTCAACGCATCAAAACGCTCTTACAACGCGAGGACTCGCCGCGGAGCGAGCTCGACGAGCGCGTCGGACGCATGGTGAGCGCGTGCCGCAGCGTGCAGGCGCTCACGCTCAGCTGCTCGGAGCTCGACAATGACTATCGCCATGAGCCTTCGCTCGACGAAATCGTGGTCTTGCGCGACGAGATCCCGGTCGGACTCGTTACGCGCTCGCAATTTTATGGGCGCACGGGCGGCCCGGTCGGCTATTCGCTGTTCAGCCGGCGCCCGGTCGACGAGGTCGCCAAAGCGCATTTTTTACGTGTCGACGACGCGACGCACGTGACCACGCTCGCGCGGCTCGCGACCGAACGATTGCACGACGACTTGTACGACCCGGTCGTGGTCACTGACGCGAGCGGAGCTTTTCTCGGCACGGTGACGATGAAGCAATTGATCGTGCGCTCGGCCGAGCTCGAGATTCAAAACGCGGCCGGCGCCAATCCACTCACCGGTTTACCCGGCAACCGCGCGATCACGCGCTGGCTGCTCGAGCTGACCGAGCACGGCGATTTCACGATCGTCTATGCCGATCTCGATCGCTTCAAAGAGTTCAACGACGCGTACGGCTTCTTGTGCGGCGACGAGTTCATTCGCCTCACCGCGCATCAACTCGAGCTCGCGCTCAATCGCTTGGGCGAAGAAACGCGGCTCGGTCACGTCGGCGGCGACGATTTCGTGATCGCTTGCCGCGGCGCGATCCCGCAAAGCGCGCTCGAGCGACTTTGCGAAGACTTCGATCGCGCGAAGATGACCATGTTCAACGCGGCCGACGTCGAGCGCGGCGCTTTCCGAGCGCTGGATCGCCTGGGTCGAGAAGCCGTGGTGCCGCTGACCACGCTGAGCTTGGCCGCGATTTCCGGCGCTCAAGTCGCGCCCGGCATCCACCCGGCGCTGCTCTCGCAAATCGCTGCTTCACTGAAAAAGAACACGAAACAGCACACCAGCCTGTCGGGCAAGAGCATGGTGCAGTTCGAGCGACGCAGGCACGACACCGATCGACCGAGCGATCCGCGCGCGGCGGAGGCGAGCGGCACTCAGGTCGAGCTCGAGCTCTAGCTCTTCGTACATTAACGGATCGAGTGGCCGCTACGCCGTGCGCGACGAGCAAGGCAACCAAACAAAAAAATACGGGTGGGCTTCGTACTGCGCTCCGTGCTACTCGGCCGCGATGAGTAGCCTCGCGCACGCCGACGCGAACTGCGGGATCTGCAGCAAGCTGCAAACGGGAGCTCCGAGCGCGCTGTTCGAAAATGAGCTCTGGCACGTCCGCGCCGCGGACGAGCCGCTCGGCGTGCCCGGCTGGCTGATGCTGATCACGCGCCGTCACGTGCAAAGCCCCGCGCAGTTCGACGTGCGCGAAATCGAAAGCTTCGGTCCGACGCTCGCGCATTTGCAACGCGCGCTGCTCGAAGTCACCGGCGCGCTGCGCATTTATCTCGCGGCGATGGGCGAAAGCTCGCCACACTTTCACGCCCACCTCGTGCCGCGCTACCGGGACATGCCCAAAGACGCCAAAGCATGGGCCGTGTTCGATTTGCAGCGCGCCGCCGCAGCCGGAGAAATTCCAGTCGACGCGCCGAAAAACGCGAGCATCGCGCGGGCGTACGCCGACGCGCTCTGCACGAACCCGCCGCCCGCGCCACGCTGAGTCGACGAGCAGCCAATTCACGGCGGCATGAGGCAGCTCAGCTCGGCTTGATCCGCTCGCTCACGCGCTGCCCCGACGCAGTGCTGCCAGAAATCTCGACGTATACGACCTTTGGCATCAAAAAACCCTCTTCGGTGCGCACGAAAATCCGGCGCAAAAAAGCGGGCTGCTTCGCGATCGCGAGCTCCGCGCGATACGCGCCGTCGCTTGCGCGCACGTGCAGTTCGCGTTCGGGGCAAGCGGTGAGTCGCAGAGTGAGCGCGTCTTCACTCTGAGCAGTGATTGAAAATCCGTACGCGAGCTGGCGTTCGGTCCAAGTCAGCTCTTCGCGCCGGCCGTCTTCGGCGAGCATCAGCCAATATGCTTCGATCGGTTCGCTTGGATGCAAGCGCCCGCCGCGTCCGGTGCGCACGGCATACTTCACCACGTTCGCATTCTTGCTGCGCCCGAGCGTGAACAGCTCGCGCGACGGGAACGCCGCTGCCTCGCGTGGCGCCCAAACCTCCACCGCCGCGGCCGCCAGCACCATCGACAACGCTCTTCGACTCAGCATGACCAGCAGATGCCGAGCTTTGCCCGACATGGAAAGACAATTCGTCCGCGCGGTGTCGGGCGGCAGAATTTCTTGCTCGGGTGTCACCGAAGTGGGCGATTCGTCATCCGGTTGACGCGCGCCCGATCGCGAAACTCTGAAGCCCGCGCGACAACGCGGCCCGTCCACTCATCCCGGCGTGACCCCTCACGGCGGCGTTTCTTAGTTGCAATTGCAACTGAGAATCCGAGATTTCGCCGGCATTCGTGGCGCACTTGCCAGCCGCAAAGCGGCGCGCGACG
>DATATR010000033.1:0-12155 GCA_036268695.1 Polyangiaceae bacterium
GATGATCTCTTCGCTGTCGCTCATCGTGTGGTCGCCCATCGCGCCGGAGTTGCCGGTGACCGCGAACACGCCGTTGCCATCCGAGGCCATGCCGCCCGGCGCCCAAATGCCCGCTTGACGATCGACCGTGGCCCAAGCTCCGGCTTGAGTTGCATCCGATGCTTTCACGCCGGCGACCCAACCATGGTAATTACCCGCGTCTCCGCAGTAGCCGCCGAATGCGACGTAAATCACGCCGTTCACCAGCGACAGCGCGCTGCGCTGGTTTTGCACGTCCGACATCATGCTGACCGTGCCGGTTGCGGTCGTCGCTTTGATCGACGCGAGGTTGACTGGGAATCCGCCTGTTTTCTGGTCCGCGCCGGTGTCGGCGTTGAGCGCGTGGAGCTCGTGGTTGTTGGCCGCGGACATGCCACCGACGACGTAAATCGTGCGCGTGGTTTCGTCGATCACCGGCGTGCTGATGATGCCGTGATGAGCAGGCGTGCCGCAGGATCCGGCAGCATCGCGAAACGCGCCGATGTTGGTTTTCCAATTGAGCGCGCCGGTGCTCTCGTTGAACGCGTAGACGTCGTTTTCCGTCGTGACCGCGACGTACTCGCCTGCGCCTGCGGTTTTGCCAGCCAAGTAGAGCGGAATCGCCGCGACTTCGCCGGCGAATTTTCCGATGTATTCGGCGTTGCCCGCGGGCGCCGTGAACGTGTCGAGCGTCATCTTGCTCGCGTTGGCCTTGGTCAGCGTCGGCGCGACGAAGTGCGACGAGCGCGCGATGTCGTTGCCCCATTGAGTGACGGATGCTCCGCTCGTGGCACTGCCGCCAGCGCCGGCGGTCCCACTGCCCCCCGAACTCGTGCCCGCCGTGCCACTGCCGCCGGTTCCCGATCCGCCGGTGCTCGCGCCGCCCGCGCCTCCGGTACCTGAGCCGGCGCTACTCGTGCCACCGGTGGTGCTCGACGAACCTGCGCTGGACGAGCCCGCGCTCGAGCCGTTCGTGCCGCCAGTCGCGCTCGACGAACCCGCGCTCGAATTGGCGCTGCCGGCGCCGCTGTTGCTGCTGTTGCCGTTCGCTGAGCTGTCGCCATCTGAGCTCGAGCTGCCACACGCGAGGGTGAGCAGAAGCGCGCTTGTCGTGCACAGTAAAGCTCGGTTCATCTGAATTCCTCTCTCGCAAAATACGCGTCTCGCAAAATACGCGAGTGACGCGAGTCCACTACAACCCGAGACCATCCGAACGGATCGGCCCAAGGAGCTTGGGAGTAATGACAGCGAACACGAGTCTACGTCGACTCATGCGCTGGTGAAAGCGCGAGCGCACGTATTCGCAGCAGCTTGCCGTGCGATTTCACCGCATCGCTCAGCGACGAGCAGCGTATCCATTTTTGCGGAGATGGGCGCGACGCGCGCGAATTCGATGGAGCCAATGTGTGCTGAGGCAACATGGTTTCTCAGCGCGAAGTCGAGTAGGCTAAGAAAATTCTATGCTTCATCTTCGCTCACACGCGCTCGTGGTTTGGACGACGCTTTCGCTGGTCGCTGCTTGCGGTAGTTCGGACGCGAACACGAGCTCAGCAAACGGCGGAAGTAGCGGCAATAGCTCGAGCTCGAGCGCTGGCGCAGGCGGCTCGAGCGCGGGCAACTCGGGGAGCTCGAGTGGAGGCACGAGCGCCGGTACTTCGGGTAGCGGCGGCGCGGGTACGAGCGGCAGTGCGGGCTCGGGAAACGCGGGCGCGGCGGGCAGCGGCGGAAGCATGATCGGTGATTGCTCGCCGCCGGCCGATGTGTTCTCGCCGATCACGACGCTCAGCCAAACGGGCTGCGTCGATCCCACGGATCCGCGCAAGCCGATCGCGCGCGCCGTCAGTTACGAAGTCAATAGTCCGCTCTGGTCGGATTCGGCGGATAAACAGCGCGCGTTCGTGCTCCCGCCCGGTGGCAAAATCCACGTGCGCGACTGCGCGGCAAACATGGCCACCGACTGTCCGAATGGCATCCAAGACGACGGTCGCTGGCATTTTCCCGTCGGCACGGTGATGATCAAAATCTTCCTGTTCGACGACAAGCTCGTCGAAACGCGCTTGTTCATGCACCTCGATGAAGACGACTGGGTGGGCTACAGCTACGAGTGGGACGAAGCGCAAACCGATGCCACGATCAAGACCTCCGATCGCGCCGAGGTGATGTTCAACACCGGCATGCGCACGGTGGACTGGCACTACCCGAGCCAACAAGACTGTTTGCTCTGTCACAACTCGGGCGCGGATTTCACGCTCGGGCCAGAGACGGCCCAGCTGAACCGCAACGTCGCCGGGACGATGATGAATCAAATCGATCAGATGGCGGCGCTCGGCGTGTTCGAGACTTCGCCTGCGAAGCCGTACAAAGCCGCGTTGGTCACGCCTTACACGAGTCAGGTCGGAAGCCCTGCCGCGGGCGCCACCACGACGGATGAAGCGCGCTCGTATTTGCACGCTAATTGCGGCTTTTGCCATCGCCCCGGCGGCGCCTATTCAGTGTTCGATTTGCGCAACGACACCGCGCTCAAAGACACGAACATTTGCAATGTGGATATTCAGAAACCGCCGATCGCGAGTGCTCCAAACGCGACGAAAATCCTCGATCCAGGCAGCTCAACCGGTTCCGTCATGTGGCAACGCATGAACGTTGCGGATCCGGATGCGGGGCGCATGCCGCAGATCGCGTCTTATGTCGTCGATACGAACGCGACCCAAGTCGTGGGCGATTGGATCAATTCGCTCACCGTCGCCGACTGCAGCAAGTAGTCGCGCGAGGCGCAGAGTCAGTGTGCGAGCGGCAGTTTCAGGCTGAAGCAGGCTCCGCCGAGCTCGGCGTCGCGGCTGACGCTGAGCTGCCCGCCGGCTTCGTCGGCGATGCGACGCGAGATCGCGAGGCCGAGCCCCGAGCCGAAATCCTTGGTCGTGAAGAATGGATCGAAGATGCGATCTTCGGATGCCTCGGGCACGCCGGGTCCGTTGTCTGCGACTTGGAACAGCGCTTGTGAGTCGTCCGCGCGCAGCCGCACGCTGATCGCGTTCTCTTCGCGCGGACGCAGCGACAGCGCCTGAATCGCATTGACCAACAAATTCAGCATCACTTGTCCGAGCTTCGTATTCGAGCCGCGCACTTTGGGGGCACCGACCACGTTGACTTCGAGCGAGGCGCCGCGGCGTAGCTCGCTCGACACGAGCCGCAGGCTGAGCCGCAGCACTTCCGACAGATCCACGAGCTGCTTGTCCGTCACGCTGATCCGGCTCGCGGTCTCGATGCCGTGCACGATTTCGAGCAGGCGCTCCACGCCGGCTTTGGTGTCGCTGAGACTCGCGTTCACTTCGTCGAGTAGCGCGTTCAAACGATCTTGCTCGAGCGGTTCGTGCAGGTGCCGCATTTCGCGCTGCATGTAGGCGAGGTTATTCGTGATCCAACCAATCGGCGTCTTCAATTCGTGGCCGATGCTGGCTGCGACCACGCCGAGAGCGTAGACGCGTTCGGTCTCGCGCAAGCGGATGTCGAGCGCCTCGCGTTCGCGCTTCATGCGGTAGGCGTCGAGCGCGTCCCGCACTTCGTTGCGCAGCTCTTCCGGCAGCCACGGCTTTTTCAGGTAACGCCGCACGTGCCCGCAGTTGATCGCGTCGATTGCGGCGCGGATGTCGCTGTAGGCAGTGATCAGGAGGCGCACGGTGTCCGGGTACTCGCTGTGCACGCGCTCGAGCAGCGCCACACCAGTCGTGCCGGGCATGCGTTGATCGGCGATGATCGCGCCGACCTCGTGGCTCTTCAGAATTTCGAGCGCGGCGTCGGCGCTCTCGGCGGTCAAGACCGAAAACTCGTCGCCACAGGCCTCGCGGCACACGATCAAGTTGCTCTCGTCGTCGTCGACGAATAGGACCTTGGCGCTCATGCCTGTGCCTCGGCGCACGGCAGCTCGACCAGGAACTCCGCGCCGCCGCTGTTGCGTGGGCGATATTGCAGCTGGCCGCCGCAACCCTCGACGATGCGCCGCGACAGGTAGAGGCCGAGGCCCATGCCTTGGCCGATCGCACGCGTGGTGAAGAATGGCTCGAAAATCAGCTCAGCGCTCTCGGGCGGGATGCCTGGGCCGTCATCGCCGATGCTCAGGTTGACTTTGCCCTCCATGTCTTCGAGCTGAATCCAGATGTTGCTCGAGCCAGCGCGCACCGCGTTGTCGAGCAGATTCAAGAACACGTGATTCAGCTCGCGCGCGAGCGCGAGCACCGGGCGAGTGCTGGCGTAATCAGCGTGAACCTTGATCCCGTTCATTTTGTGCTCGAGCAAGCGAAGCGAGGATTCTAGGCCTGATTTTACGTCGCATGGCAAGGCCTGTGCGTTCTCGGCCGGGTGAACGTGATCTTCGAGCGAGTTCACGATGTCCTCGATCCGTCGCGCGCCTTCGACGATGATACCAAGCAGTTTTTGTTCGCGCTCCGGCCGACTCTTCGCGTTCGGTAACAAACGCGCGGCATTGGCGATGGCGTTGAGCGGATTTTTCACCTCGTGCGAGACGCCGCCCGCGAGCATGCCGGCGGTCGCGAGCCGCGCCTGATCCGCGATTTGGAAGCCGAGCGCGCGGAGCTTCAGCTGCGCGTTGATGCGCGCGATGAGCACGCGGCTGTGAAACGGTTTGGTCACGAAATCGTCCGCGCCGGCCGAGTAGGCGTCGAGCACGTTGTCCGTGCTGGAAAGCGCGGTCAGCACGATCACCGGCACGCTGCGCCAGCTCGGATCTTGTTTGATCTTGCGGCACAGATCGGTGCCGCTCGTGCCCGGCATCATCAGATCGGTCAGCACCAAATCCACGCGCCCAGCCTTGAGTCGCGCGAGCGCCTGCGCGCCGTCGCCGACGCTCGTGACGTCGAAGTGCGGCTTCAGCGTGGTTTCGATGTATTCGCGCAGATCCTCTTCGTCCTCGGCCACCAAGATGCGCGGCTTTCGCCCGCGATCCATGCGCAGCGGCTCGGCTTCGAGCTCCGGCGGCGGCGGCTCGCCGAAGCTTTCACTCGGCCCTTCGCCCAGCGTGTCCGTCGCGCGCCGGCCCGGGTGCGGCGCGGTCCTCACGCGGCGCCGTTCGAGCACCGCGTCCGGGAAATGCGCTCGGCCGCGCGGCAAGACGACGCTGAAGGTCGAGCCTTCGCCGAGCTGCGACTTCACGCTCAACGTGCCGCCGTGAAGATCGACCAGCCTTTTCGCCAGCGCGAGCCCGATCCCGGCGCCACCCTGACGGCGCCGTTCGGAACCTTCCACTTGATAGAAGCGATCGAAGATGCGCTCGAGCTCGCTCTCGGCGATGCCGGGACCAGTGTCGCTCACGTCGACGCCCACGTGTTCGGAGTCGCTCCAGACGCGGAGCGTGATCTTGGCGCCGTCCGGCGAGAACTTGAGCGCGTTGCCGACCAGGTTCGTGAGCACGATTTCGAGCCGATGCGGATCGCCATAGGCGACCAGCTCGGGCTGGTTTTCTTGCAATTTGAGCGCAATTTTTCGCACTTCGGCCGCCGGGCGCGCGGCGTCCGCGACGCGCTGGGCGAGCTCCACCAAATCCAGCTCGGCCACGTGCAGACGAAGCCCGCCCACGTCGAGCCGGGCCAAATCCAATAGATCGTCGATCAGCCGTAAGAGCCGATAGGCGTTGCGGCGAATCAAGATCAGGGCTTCGCGCGTGCCCGCCGAGAAGTTGTGCGTCAGCAAATCCTCGATCGGCGAGAGGATCAACGTGAGCGGCGTGCGCAGCTCGTGCGAAACGTTGGCGAAGAACTCGTTCTTCAACCGATCGAGCTCCTGCACTCGTGCGAGCGTCGCCGAAAGCTCGACGCTGGTCTCGGCTAGACCGAGCCGCGCCGCGTGTTCGCGCTCGGCGGAGCGATAGCGAATCACGGCGGAAGACACCGCGATCACACTGGTGAGCGAGAGAAAATACAGATTGCTGAAGAACGGCGCGAATTCGACGCGTCGCGCGAGCAAATCCGGCAGCGCTGGCACGAGCCACAGCCCGAGGATCACGAGGCTCACCAGCGCCGCTTGCCGCCAGCGCCACGTGTAAAGCACCGCGACCGCCAAAATGCACAAATTCAGGCCCGCGTAGTAGGGCGAGACCGCGGCATTCAGGTGCGCGATCATGAGCTCGATCGCGCTCGAACAAATCAGCGGCGGGCCCGCGCCCAAGAGCACGGGATGGCGCGCCGCGCTCCGCAGATAGGTGAAGCCCAGACAAGCGAGCGCGAGCGCGCCTGCCGCCAGCCGAATCACCAAAAAGAATCTGGCCTTCTCCGGCACGACCACGATGTCGAGCAGGAAGCCTGCCGGCATGAGCAGCGCCGAGAGCACATAGCCGAGCCGCGCGCCCGCCAAATTGATCGCCGAGAGCGATTCTTCGAAGCTCGGGGGCCGCGCTGGCGTCTCCGCCATTTATTTCCAGATTTGCAGAAACAAGTTCACGCCGCTCGGCTCCGCGTCGACTTCGGCGCGACCCGGCTTCGGCGACAGGCCGTGCACGAACGAGAGCAGATCCTCGCGACTACGATGGATCAGAAACCAATCCAAGCAATACTCCATGAAGTACCGGCTCGGATTGTTACTCGCAACGTTGCCGATCGCCAAGTGGCCACTCGGGGCGAGTGCGTCGTAAAGCACCGACAAAAGGGCAGAAAAGCTCCTGGCGTTGAGGTAATCGAACAGGCCCGCGCTGTAGATGAAATCGCGCTCGCCGAGGGCGTCGCGCAACTTTTTTGCGGTCAAAAGCCGGCGCACGGATTCTTTGATGAAATGTACTTTTGCGCCGGTGCGGATCGCAATCGGCGACAGCGTGCGCTCGCAGAAGGTGAGCACGCGCTCTTCTTGGTCGATCAAAGCGACGTCGACGTACGGCCCGAGCTCGGGGTGCTGCTCGAGCAAGACGTAAAGCTCGCGCGCCGGACCGCAGCCGATGCTGGCGAGCCGCACTCGCCCGCGCACCTCGATTGCGGCGCGGATTTTGGCGGAGAGGTACGCGAGGCGATTGATGTTGGCTTGCGCGGCCTCTTCCTGCGCGGCGTATAGGTTGAGCGCGCGCCCGAACAGCGAATCGCCCTCCGCGTGATCGCGGTAGAGCATGTTCATCATTTCGTAGTCGCCGGCGTAGCCAAGCGGCTTGGTGTAGGCACGCCGGAGCAACGGAGAGTGCGTGATCAAAGGCGTGATCTGCTTCTTATAGTAGGCGCGGTAAATCGAGTGCTGATCTTCGGCCAGATTCGAGACCAACGCGAAAAGTTCGCGCGATGAAGCGTTGAGCTTCTCGATCAGCCGCGGCGCGGCCGCCTCGAGGTAAGTCTTCAGCGTTTGCTGGCGCGTGAATTGATCGAGGTTCGCGAGCGCGGTCTCTTCCGCGTCGAGGAACGTTTTTACGCGTTCGAGCGAGCTCCTCAGATCGTTCACCCAAACCTTGAAGACGTCGGATACGTCGTCTTCTTGCGGTTCGAGCACGCCGTACAGACGCTCGGAGAAGCTGTGTTTCGTGCCCAGGCGATACAGCTCGGACAAGTCGATCGTGCGCTCTTGCACCTCGACGCCGATGACCAAATCGTTGCCGCGCTCGGTCACGCGGCGCACGTGCGCGTCGCCTTCGTACAGCACCGCGCCGCGGCAGACCATCTGCATGTGCTCGAGCCGATCGCCGTTCAAAACCAAGCTCGATTTGGCGGCGCCGCCCGGGATCAACAGGGCTGCGCCGGTCAGCGAAAGGTCTTCGACGGCCGCATGAACGTGTCCGAGCGTCGTGTGGCGCACGCTCGCCTCGAGGCCGTCGAGCTGCATTTCTTCCGCGCGCACACGGCGTGCCCGCAGCCTGCGCGGGCGGTTGAACTCTTCGCGCGGCATCTTTCGTGACTCGGGAATCTCTCCGAGCTCCGCGGCGATCACGATGCCCGAAGGCGTCTCTTCTCGTACGAAACTCGCAGTTTGATCCTTGATCATTGTCAATCTCCCGCCAGCTCTGGCAGTAGCTCCGTAGACAAGACGGTGAAAAGGGCCGGAATCGCGACCGGCTTTTCGAAGAATGCGATTACGCCGGCTCGCTCGAAGGCGCGCGCCAGCTCAGGTGTCGGATCGGCGCTCATGGCTACGAGCGGCAGGTGACGAGTTGCCTCCGATTCGCGAAGGCGTGCGCATACCTCGACGCCGCGGAGCTCGGGCATGTAAGCGTCGACCAAGATCGCGCCCGGGGCTTGTGTGCCCGCGAGCGCGAGCCCTTCGTTGCCGTTGTCCGCGAGTAATAATTTCAACTCAGGCGCCGCTTGGCGCAGGACGCGAACCATGGACCTCAGAACGGCTGGTTCGTCGTCGATGATGAGTAGCGTGCTCGCACCAATCAGTGCCAAAGGCACTGGCAGGGATTGCTCGGCCATACACGCGAACAGCGCAGCTCGTTCCAGCGACGAAACGCGCCGAGCCGAAGCCGCGCGCGAATCCCGCTCGATGTAGGCGAGGGCAGCGTCGACGGATGCGACGCGCAAACGTTCGAGCTCATGAATGTTGAAATGCGCTGTGGACACGGGCGATTCGCTCTCTCGGAGAAAGGAAGAGCCGGTCGTGCTTTTGAACGGCAGGCCAGCTCACCACGGCGTCGGTTGCCGATGCAAGACTGCATCACGATCTCCCGCACCAATGTTTCAAATTTCCCGGCGCGGTTCACTCAGCTGTAACCGGCATGTTGTCCAAGCTGTCTCTGGGGTGGCGATTTCCGCCAGTCACCCTCTAGGATGATGACACTTCGCCTCGATCGGGCGGTGGCCCGGGGGGTCGCGTCTGGCGTCGCGGTTTCGGCCGCGTTGCTCGATCGCGTCTCCGAGTCTCGCCAACCGCAAATGAAGGCGAAGCCGAACTTCGGCGTGCGTCGTTCAGAGTTGGAGTTTGCGCAGCCGCAACTGAATCAGAAGCATGGTCTAATAACTCTCAAGGGTGATTATGCGGCGCCTTTTACTGGCGCATCGCGAAGCGTCTGGCCGCGCGGTTCACGCTGGCGATTTCGCGTCAAAGCCGTGGTCAGAATCGCCTTCGCGGCGCAGGCCGCGTGCGCGGTGTTAAATTCGAACGCGCCGCGCTTCGGAACTCTGCCGTTCCTCGCGCCAGACAGGAGCCACGGTTTTAGCCATGTCTCGAGCCATTTTTTCGAAGTCCGCGCTGGGAGTGTGTTGCTGCTGCGCCGCTGTTTTCTCGGCGTGCGCGGTCGCGCAGGGAGGCCCTCCGAGCGGCGTGGGCGGCGATGACACGATCGATCAAGGCGGCTCGTTCGCCGAAAGCGGAGCCTCCGGCAGCTCGACGATTCAGGGCGGCACGTCGAGCACGGGCGGGAGTTTTGGTGCGAGCGGCAGCTCCAGCGTGTCCGGCAATTCGGCCGTTGCGGGCAGCGGAACGAGCGCATTCGGCGGCACGAGTGGCACCGGCGGCAGCCTTAGCTCGGGCGGAAGCTCTTTCGGCGGCTCCTCGAGCAGCGCGGGCAGCGGTGGCAAGGCTGCCGGTGGTAGCTCCGGCTCGAGCGCCGCGGGTTCGAGTAGCGCCGGCTCGAGCAGTGCCGGCTCGGGCTCGGTCAGCTGCAGCGTGTCGATTTGGTCCGCGGACAAGGTCTACATGACGGGGGACAAGGCCTCGAAGAACGGCATGGAGTACACGGCGGCGTACTACACACAAAACAACGACCCGACCGACGCCCAAAACTGCTGTGGCGGCGGCAAACCCTGGGCATCGTCAGCGCCATGCAACTAAGGGCCTGTCCCAACAGGCCTCGTCGGCAGCCGCTGTCTCGCGCCTGCTGGTCATCACCCGCGGAGAGGCCGACGCGCTCGCTTCAGTTTGAAATTTTTTGCTGGCGGCGCGTGGGGTCGTGACGCCCGTGGCAGGAGTGTGCCTTTCGTAATTGCCAATCAGCGATAGAATGGTTCGGCAGACTCCCCACAAAAGGAGGTCGTTATGAGCCGAATTGCAATTTTGGCGGCGCTGCCACTTTGCATAGCCTTCGTAGGCGCATGCAAGGACGAGGCAAAGTGCGAAAGAGCGCGAATGGAGCTCAGTAAGTCCTGGTCGGGCGTGCGCGAGGCCGCGACTCGTCGAAAGCTCGATGGCGTCGATCTCCCCGCTTGGACTGACGTGGAGACCAAAGCCGAGCTGCTCGAGAGTTCGTTCGTGACGCGCGAAGTGACCTGGGATAGCGCCGAGAAGGCGGGCGGCGCGATCGCCGCGGCGCTGCCGCAATTGCACGCCCAGAACGACACACTGGCCGCGAGCTTCCGCAGTTCCGCGGATTCGGCGCTGAAAGAGCAGTCGGACTTCGAAAAGCAGTGTCGTTGAGCGCTTCGAGACGACGCTGAAAGCGCTCGCGTCGCTCTTGCCGTTCGCGCTCTGGCACGGTCTCACTCCGGACGCGCCGCGCGCCGAGGTCATGACCGAAGTGCACCGAGCTTACGGCTGGTTCTCGCGCCGCGGCTCGAGCTCGCCTCAATGGCCGCGTGCGGCAGCGCGCGCCGGCTTCGGTCGCGCGAAGAGGGCGCGCAGCTCGGTTTTCGCGCGCTCCAGCGTGCGCTTGCGTTCGGTGCTGAGCTGCTTGCCCGCGCGATTGACGTAGAAATTCAGCATCGACATCGCGGATTGAAAGGCCGAGGCCTTTTTGCGCCGGCTTCGTTCCGCCGATCGTTTCAACGAACCCGCGATGGCTTTGGCGCTCCGGCTCTTGAAAACGCCGGCGTCGAGGTCGAGTGCGTTGCTGGTTTCGTTCACATGCTGAGACCAACGATTCACCTTCTTGGTCGCCGGCGCACGCTTGCGTGCTGACACACTGCGAGTTGTCGTGGGCATGCACCGAAATCGAGCAAGCGTCGTGCCTGCGCGTTGTGTTAGTTGCCCGCCTGCAGCTGGCGTTCGGCCTCGACGTCATCGACGTCGAATTCGCCGTCCGGCCAGGTCACTGCCGCGATCGGCGTACCCGAATTGAGCACTGCGCTCGCGCCTCGATCACCCGAAAGGGCAGAGAGCTCGCCGAAGTACGCGCTCGGAATTAGCGCGGGAACGGCGTTTTTTTGCGCATAAAACGACGCGACCGGCAAGCCCAGCCGCTCGTATTCGGCGATCAGCCGATCCAGATGTTCGCTCGTGAGTTTGGGTTGGTCGCACAGCGCGATGATGAGCGCGCGGAGACGACGCGATTTCGCCCACTTTGCGGCTGCACGAATCGACGATGCGACGCCCTCGCGCCAGTCTGCATTTTCCACGATCTCGAGCGCAGCGCCGGCGAGCGCGGCGCGCACTGCGCTTTGTTCGGCTCCCACGACGACGGCGTGGGCCGCCGCGCGCGAGCGGAGTGCGCACTCGGCCGCGCGCAGAACGAGCGGCGCGCCGCGGTGAATCACGAGTTGCTTGGGCCGGCCGAGTCGGCGCGAAGCTCCGGCCGCCAGAATCGCACAGCCAACGCTCGTGTTCACGTGCTGCCCGTCGGTGCTAGCGGCGCAGCGGCCGCGAGCGTGATGTTCGGCTCCGGCGCGTGGATCGCGCGTGGCGCCCCGCGCGACAGCGGCTTCGCGCTCGCGTGCTGCAAGACGGCCTGAATCTCGGCCAAAATCGCGAGCGCGATTTGCGCCGGAGTTTGCGCGCCCAAATCCAAACCGACCGGGCCGTGCAGGCGGGCGCGATCGCGCGTCGAAAGCGTGTCTCGTTCCCGGTTCAGCTCCTTCAAGAGCTGCGCTGTGCGGCGAGCTGGGCCGAGTAACCCGATGTACGCCGCGCGCGATTCGAGCAGCATCCCGAGTGCCGCGACATCGCTTTGAAAGTGGTGCGACATCACCAGCGCAAGCGGCGTGCGACACTGGTCGAGTCGCGGCGCGAGGGAAGCCGCGTCAGCGGCGTGAAACTCCGTGTTCGGAAACCGTTCGCGCAAGCTCGGGCGCCGGCTCGCGTCGCACACCGTCACGCTCAAGCCGAGCGCGCGCGCGAATTGCACTACGGGCACTGCGTCCGGCCCGGCTCCAAATACGAACAAGTGCGGCGGCGGCTCGATGATCTCGAGCAATGCCTCGAAACTCGGACCATGCACCGAGCGACATTCATTGCTCGGGTTCTCGAGCGCGCGCGCGAGCACGCACTCGAGCTCGGCGCTGAGCGCG
>DATATR010000034.1:0-5060 GCA_036268695.1 Polyangiaceae bacterium
GGTCGTGAAGTTGCTCGGTCGCGGTGAGTACGCGCTCGACTTGCCCGGCCAAACCGCGCCTGGCCATTTTGGGCTGGCGTTGAAAGACTACACCCACTCGACCGCGCCGAACCGTCGCTTTCCGGATCTGATCACGCAGCGGCTGCTCAAAGCGGCGCTCACCGCCAAAGTGGCACCGTATTCGAATTCGGAGCTTGCCGCACTCGCGCGTCATTGCACCGAACAGGAAGACAACGCGACCAAGGTCGAACGGCGCGTGCGCAAATCCGCGGCCGCGCTCTTGCTCTCGCGACGAATCGGCCAAAAATTCGAGGCTTTCGTGACCGGCGCGTCGCCCAAAGGGACTTGGGTGCGGATCGCGCGGCCCGCCGCGGAAGGCCGAGTCGTGCGCGGATTTCACGGGCTCGAGGTCGGCGATCACCTTCGCGTCGAATTGGTCGACGTCGATTTCGCGCGCGGCTTCGTCGATTTCGCGCGCGCCTGAGTCGCGCCAGGCAACCCCAACAAAAAATGAACGACGTCAATCGACCTCCGCGCACCGAATCGCGCGACCACTGGGGCAAGGGCACGAGCGACCCGGCCGAACGACAATTTCTACGCGGGCCGAGGCCGCGCGGGCTCGAGCTCGCCGAAGCGGGGCGCATCTTCGCCGAGTGCGTGAACGGCTTTCGGCATCTGCATTTCGTTGGGCCGTGCGTGACGGTGTTCGGTTCGGCGCGCTTCAAGGAAGATCATCCGTACTACGCGCTCGCGCGCGAGCTCGGCGGAAAGCTCGCCGAAGCCGGCTTCACGGTGATGACCGGCGGTGGCCCGGGCATCATGGAAGCTGCCAACCGCGGCGCGAAAGAAGCGGGCGGCTATTCGGTGGGCAGCAACATCACCTTGCCGGTCGAGCAAAAGCCAAATCCGTATCTCGATCGCTTCGTCGAATTTCGCTACTTTTTCGTGCGAAAAATGCTGCTCGAGAAATACTCGTACGCGTTCGTCGCGATGCCCGGCGGCATCGGCACGCTCGACGAAATCTTCGAGACCGCCGTGTTGATTCAAACCGGCAAGATGAAAGAGTTCCCGTTCGTGCTGATGGGCAAAAGCTTTTGGACGCCGCTGATCGACTACATGCGCCAAACATTGGTCAGCGCGGGCACGATCGACGAAGCCGACGTCGATCGCTGGCTCGTCACTGATTCGCCGAGCGAAGCAGTCGAGTTCATTCGCGCGCGCGCGATGAAGCAGTTCGGTCTCACTTATGGTCCACGCGCGAAGCCGCGCTGGTGGCTCGGAGAATCACTGTAGCCGAGTCCATCTGCGGGCAATCCGCGCGTAAGACTGAGCGAGAATCCGCCGAGCGAGCTCAATGATCGTTCGCCAGCAACGCCTCGACGAGCTGGGCGCCGAGCGCCTGAATTTGGGGGATATTTTCCATGTCTTGCGGCTGTGAGCCCGCGCCGACGAACACGATGTACGTCACGCCCGAACCCACGCCGCCGCTGGCGGGACTCGACGGAATACCGAGGCCGTTGGCCGTGCGCACCGAAGCCTCGCCAATGATGTCCGAAGGGCCTTGATCGCCGAACACGCCGAATTCGAGCTGATTATTGTAGATCACGGCCACGATGTTGCCGCCGTTGTTCTGATCGAGCCCGGGAAACTGCACGTCTTGTGGCACGACGACATACGGCGTGTTTTCGGACGCGAGCTGCGGCCCGTCTTTGTCCGAGGCGCTGTTCGGGCCGTGAAAAGACGTCTCGTCTTGATAGCAGCAATCCATGTCCGCGCCGGTGCCGGGACAGTGCGTGGTCGTGAGCCCGTCGCAGTCGATGTCCATGTCCGCGGTGTAGTAAATCGCGCCGCCCGCGTTGCCCGTGCCGCCTTTCAAGCTGCAGATGCTCGTGCTCGAGCCGTTGTCGAGTTTGTAAGTGTGCGAGTTCGGGATTTGATTGGCCGTGGTGCAGTTTTGGGTCAGCGCCAAAAGCTGCGCGATCACGGGCGAGCCGGTGATCGTGCCGAGGTCGTTGGTCATGCCGCCGAGCCCGCTGCCAGTACTGCCGCCCGAACCGGCGTTCGACGCGCCGCCATTCGCGCTCGACCCGGCGCTGCCGCCGTTGTTCGAGCCACCCGCGCCGCCGTTCGTCGCGCTGCCGCCGGTGCCGCCATTGCTCGTCGCGCCGCCGCTCCCGAGATTGCCCGCGCTGCTCGTCGCGCTGCCGCCGCTGCCGGTGTTTCCCGCGCTCGAAATCGTGGAACCACCGCTCGCCGAAGTCGAGCCGGCTTGCGCGCTCGAACCGCCACCGCCGTGCGCGCTCGAGCCCGCGAGCGACGAAGCCCCCGCGCTCGAATCGCTCGAGCTCGGTTCGCTCGAAGAGCACGCGCCGAGCGCGCCCAATCCCAACACGAATGCCCAAGCACAGCCGGCGATGGTTCTCATGCTCCCCCGATGGCCGAGCGCACGGTTTTCCATCGATCGAATTTTGCGCTGGAAGAAGCTCGAGACGCGCGCCGCCGGGCGAAACCGTCGTGCGACGAAAATTGCGCTACGAGCCAAGCACAAAGCGGCGCTTTTGTTTTTGGGATTGGGTTGATGGTCACCGAATCCGGGCAAGCGGCGGCACAGCCTTCGGCGTCGCGTTGCGGTTGAAACGGCGCGAAGGCTCGCTACCATCTCGGCCGTGCCGAGCACGAGCGCCTACGACGACGCAGTCAACGCGCTGTATCGCGCGCCGCACGACTCGTTCGTGAGCGAGCGCGCGCGGCTCGCCGCGAAACTCAAGGAAAGCGGCGACAAAGCCGGCGCGGCTCGCCTCGCCAAGCTCGCGCGGCCGACGCTTTCGGCCTGGGTCGTCAATCAACTCTTTTGGCACGCGCGCGCGGATTTCGACGCGCTGTTCGCTTCGGCCAAAGAGCTCCGCGCGGGCAAACTCTCGCACAGCGGCGCGCACCGCGAAGCCCTCGCCAAATTGAACAAGCGCGCGCAACAGCTGCTCGGCGAGCACGGTCACGCCGCAAGCGAAGCCACACTGCGCCGCGTCGCGATGACCCTCGCGGCGCTCGCGGCCGCCGGCAGCTTCGACCCCGAACCCGCGGGCGCTCTGACCAAAGATCGCGATCCGCCGGGCTTCGACGCCTTTGGCAGCGCGACCTTCGAAGCCAAAGAGCAGCCCCCCAAAAAAGAAGCCGAACCCAAAAAAGACCGCGCCGCGAACGCGCGGCACGAGCACGAGCGAGTCGAAGCGGAGAAAAAACGCGCGGCTGAAGCTTTGACCAAAAAGCGCGCGGCACGCGAAAAACTCCAGGCCGCGCTGCATCAGGCGAAAACGGACCTGAGCGCACGAGAGCGCACGCACGACAAACTCGAGCACGAATTGGCAAAAGCGGAAGCGGACCTGGAACGCGCGCAAGCGGCGCTAAAAAACGCCGAGGCGGAGCTCGCTGCGTTCGAACGCGAGGCGTGAATTCGCTGCCTGAGCCGCTCGCGCGACTGCCGCTCAAATCCGGCAATGAATACTAATCATCGCGTTGTCGTTCGGATTATACGACGGATCATCCGGAGCGAACGACTGACTGGTCGCCTGTAGTCCGCGCATCCGCTCGACGATCCACAATTTCCCGAAGCCGAAGCCACGCGACCGACTTTCGCCCGCGACCTGAATCGCGCGCAGCGCCTCACCGCTGCGCGTCTCCCCATGACAATACGGCGCGACCACGCGCCGAAGTCCTTCGTACTCGAACTCGAGCAGCACGCGCGCACGGATTGCGGCGCAGATCGCTGAAGTTCCGGCGTGCGCCATCTCGGCTCAAGAAGCGCCCGCTTCGAGCCGCTTCCGGAGCGACAAAACCCGCTGTTTGAGCGTATCGGCCTCGCGCGCGACTTCCGGAAAATCGTCGGCCTGAGCGGCATCGAACAGCGCGCGCGCGCCATCCGAAATTTTGCCGAGCTCTGCTCGCACTTCGACTAGCACGGCCGCGCGATCGCCGTTCGAGGCTTGTAGGCGTTGCGTGATTTCGCCCGCGGCGGTGCCCAGCGCAGCGAAAGCTTGCATGTGTTCGTTCAGGCGCTGCATGCGCGCTTGCAGCTCGCTCGCGAACGCGCTGAGCGGCTCGAGCGCGGCCTGTTGACGCGTTTGCATTTGGGCCATGGCCGCAGCGAGCGCTTGCAGGCCCAGGCCGAGCTGTTCCGGCAAGGTCAAGATCTCGCTCAAGTCTTTCGCGGCGCGCGCGATCGTCTTTTCCGAGCTCAGCCGCAGCTTGCGCAGTCCGCGCGACATCGTCTCGAGATGCTCGAGCTGCTCTTCGAGTGCCTGCGCCGCGCGCACCAACTCCGACTCTTTTTCGCCCTTGGCCATGAACGCGAGTCTAGCCGATTCACGGTCGAACTCCCGGCTCAGTCGTCCGCTTCGAAGTGCGAGCCGGAAAGCGCCCAGTGCAGCGAACCGTAGCCGTAGCGGCTGCGCACGCCGTCGACCGCGCGATGCAACGACTCGCTGTCGTCGAACAACGAAAGCTGCAAGCCGCAGGGCTCCAAATTCGACAAACAAATTCCGAGCAGCCGAATCGCGACGCGGCGCGTGCGCGCGCGGCGATAGAGCTCGGAGATCACCGGCAAGAGCTCGAGCTCGGAGCACGTCGGGGTGATCGTGCGCGAGCGTTGTAAGGTTTGAAAATCCGCGTAACGTAATTTGAGCGTCACGGTGCGCGCTTTCATGCCGCGCTTGCGCGCGCGAAAGCACACGCGCTCGCACAGCGAACAGAGCATGGCCTCGATGCACGCTCGATCGCGCACGTCTTCGCGGAACGTGCGCTCGTTCGAAATCGTGCCAATCGAGACGCCGCGCGGATCGTATTCTTGAAACGCGGGGCGCTCGCGACCGAGCTCGTGCGCGCCTTGGCCCTTGCACGCGCGCCGAATCGGCTCGGCCCAAGCTCCGAAAATCCGCTTCAACACGGGCGCGGGCGCATTCACCAAATCGGCCAAGCTGGTCAGCCCGAGCGCGTTCAATTTTTGCTCCGCGACCGGGCCGATCCCGGGAAATTTCCGGACTGGCAACGGTCCGAGCAGCCGAATC
>DATATR010000035.1:0-13863 GCA_036268695.1 Polyangiaceae bacterium
ACGAGCACCGTGACTTCGTGGCCGCGCGAGACGGCTTCGGCAAGGAGTCGCGAACCGACGTAACCCGTGCCCCCGAGCAATGCGATTTTCATTTGCGAGCCTTTCGCGAACGCGCTTCCGTGACGGGCCTTAGCGTATGCCGGTCTCGCGCTAGGTGCCAGCGCGGAAGGCTGTGGCAAAAGTGCGACCTGTTCGCGTTCAACCCTTTGCGAGCAAGTAGCCGAGCGCGGCCGCCAGCACGCCGACCAGCACGAGCAAGAGCAGGATCAAAAATAATTTTGCGCCGCTCGTCGCCACGGCAGGCACCTGCTTCGATTTGTGCTTCGCGCGCTGTGGCGGAAGCGAGGCGCCGCCGCGACCGCCGCGCGCGAGGTTTTTGATGCCCGCCGCCGCGGATTGGCTGATCTGGATCTTCACTGGACGCACGCTGCGCGCCGCTTCGCTGATCGCGACGAGCTCCGTCTCCGCGACGCGATCGGAGCCAGCGGAAAAGGGCGAGATCGCAGCGATGAAATCGCGCACGCTCTCTGGTCGCAGTGCCGGATCGCGCTCTAGCCCGCGGTGCACCACGCGCGCGAGGTCCGGCGGGATCCAGGGCGCGATCAAGTCGAGCTCGGGGATGGGTTCGGTGCAGATCGCGACGATCAGCTCGCCGAGCGAATTCGGTGAGCCCCACAGTCGTTGTCCGCTGAGCGCTTCCCAGAGCACGACCGATAGACTCCATACGTCCGTGCGTTGATCGACGGCTTTGGCGTTTTTGGCCTGCTCGGGCGACATGTACATCGGTGAGCCGATCATGCCGCCGGTGCGCGTGAGGCTGAGGTGGCTGGCGGCGTTGCCTTGGCCCGCGCGCGTGCGTTTGGCTACGCCGAAGTCGCAAACTTTGACCGTGATCGGGCCGCCCGGCTCGGGCGCGTGCAGAAACAAATTCGCTGGCTTGATGTCGCGATGAATCACGCCGCTCTCGTGCGCGTCCGCGACGCCAATCGCGGCTTGCAGCACGAGCCGCACGCAGACTTGTGGCTCGAGCGCGCCCTCTTTTTTCAGCACGCTCGAGAGCTCGGTTCCGCGCAAGAGCTCCATGATGATGAAGGGCATGCCGAGCGCTTCGTCCGTGCCCGTGTCGAGCGTGCGCACGACGTTGTCGCTCTTGATGTTGCTGGCGGTGCGCGCTTCACGCGCGAAACGTTCCAGCGCAGTCGGTGATGCGCCGGCCATGCCGGCGGAGATGACCTTGGCCGCGAGCGCGTCTCCGCTCTCGTCTTCGACCTCGTACACCGAGCCCATGCCGCCGCGACCGATCAAACGCCGCACGCGATAACGCGCGGCCAGCTTTTTGCCGACCAGGCGCAGCTTGTCGCCGTCCACGCCGGAATCGGGTTCCGGCGCTTCCACGAGCGACTCGTCGAGATCGGCGCGCTCGGCGACGTACGAGCGGAGTTCGGCCGAGGTGCGCGACAGCCGCGATTCGTCGAGCAGCTCGTCCCCGCCGGAGAATGGGCGAAGCGCGCGCGCCAAGTCGTCCATGGTTTGGAAGCGGCGCCCGGGGTCGCGATCGAGCGCGCGATGCACGACGCGCGCGAGCCCAGGTTCGATCCAAGGTGCACGATCTTGAATGTGCGGCACTTCGTCGCTGAGGATCGCCGCGATCAGCTCGTAGACTGACTCGATGTGTGAAAACGGGGCTGCGCCACACAGCATTTGATAGAGCGTCGCGCCGAGGCCCCAGACGTCGGTGCGCTCGTCGCACGCTTTGGCGTTGCGCAGCTGCTCGGGCGAGGCGTAGTCCGGCGTGCCGAGCCGGCTGCCAGTCGCGGTGAGCATGTCGTCTTCGCCCGCGTCGAGTTGCTTGGCGATGCCGAAGTCGCAGACTTTGACCACGAGCTCGGCGTCGTCGCGCTCGACTAGCAAATTGCCGGGCTTCATGTCGCGATGCACGATGCCGATGCGGTGCGCGGCGGCGAGCCCGCGCGCGGCTTGCAGCGCAATGCGGACGGCGCTCTCCGGCTCGAGCGCGCCTTCTTCTTCGAGGATGCCGTCGAGGTCGCGCCCGTTGAGCAGCGGCATGACCAGAAAATGCGCGCCGAGGTTTTCGTCCAAGCCGGCGTCGATGGTCGGGACGATGTGCGGATGATTCAAGCCAAGCACGAGCTTCGACTCGCGCTCGAAGCGCTGTTCGCCTTCGCCGGAGAGCAGTTCTGGAAACAGGATTTTGACGGCAACCGCTTGGCCTTCGGGATCCACGCCGCGAAAGACCGAGCTCATCCCGCCGAGGCCGAGCAGAGAAAACAAACGGTAGCGCTTGCCAACCACTTTGCCGACGTAGCTTGCTGCGCGCTCTTCTGCGGTCGCCGATGACACGAGGGGAACCTACAGCATAGCGACCAGCGACGAGCTTTAGAAGCGAGCGCTTGGCCGGGGCTCGCGCTCGGGCATCGCGTGCGTTCGAGTCGCGCGCGCCGCTATTTTTCGCGCCTCAGCCGATCTCGGCGCTACTATGCGCGGCATGCGCGAAGCAGCTGAACCCCGCGGTCGTGTGCTCGTTGTCGCTGGCTCCGATTCCGGCGGCGGAGCCGGCATTCAAGCGGACATCAAAACGATCACCGTGCTCGGCGGCTACGCCGCGACGGCGATCACCGCGCTCACGGCGCAAAACACGCTCGGAGTCTTCGGTCTTACCGCGATTGACCCGGAATTCGTGGCCGAACAGATGTCAGTCGTGCTGACCGACATCGGCGCGGACGCGGTCAAGACCGGCATGCTTCACTCCGAAGAAACCATCTCGCGTGTGGCGGCAGTGCTCGCGTCGCGCGCTCGTCACTTGCCGGTGATCGTCGATCCGGTGATGGTCGCGAAGGGCGGCGCGGCGCTATTGCAACCTCGCGCGCGGGTCGCGCTGGTCGATCGGCTCTTGCCGCTCGCCGCGTTGATCACGCCGAACGCGCCGGAAGCGGAAGCGCTGACCGGCGTGAAAATCGAGACGGTGGCGGACATGGATCGCGCGGCCGACCAATTGCTTGCGTTCGGCGCCAGTGCCGTGCTGATCAAAGGTGGGCACTTGCCGGGCGAATCGATCATCGACGTGCTGCGCACTGCCGACGGCGAAGCGCTGCGCTTCGAGCATCCGCGCATCGTTACCCAATCGACGCACGGTACCGGTTGCACGTTGGCTTCGGCGATCGCGACCGGCGTTGCGCTCGGTCTCACGTTGCGGGACGCGGTTCGTCGCGCCGAAGATTACGTGCTCGAGGCGATTCGCACCGCGCCGGGGCTCGGCAAGGGCCACGGTCCGCTCAATCACGGGCACTTGATTGGCGCGCGTTTGAACTGAACGCGCTGGCGTGGCATAGCGAATGCGCATGGTTCGGGCTCGAATTCGGCTGCTTGCGTGGGTCGCGGCGCTCGGGCTCTGTGCTGCGAGCGCGTGCGAAACGGATCACGACGCGCTCGAGAAAATGCCGAACCAAGGCCCGATCGCCGCGGGTTCTGGCGGCCACGCCGGCACTTCGACGCAAATGCCCACTGCGGGCAGCAGCGGCACCAGTGGCGGAACTGGCGGACACCCGGACGACGAACCACCCGGAGCGAGCGTGCTCACGATCGTGCACGGCGTCGTCGACGCGCCGAGCATCGCCTTGTGCCTCGCGACCGTCGCCGACGGCGGCGCGCCCGCGCCGTTCGGAAAGCCGCTCTCGGACGCGCCGCTCGACTTCGGTCAGAGCTTGGTGTTGAGCGCGATCGACGGCGCTGATCCGGCGAACGACGTGATTCAGCCGTTCGTGATCGCCGGCGAGCTCGAGTTCGTGTCCGGACTCGATTGTGCCGGCGCGATCGCGCTCGCCCAAACCGAAGAAGCCGCGGTCGCTTCCGCGGAGACGGCCGCAGCCGGCGCGAGCGCGGGCGAAGGCGGAGCGGGCGAAGGCGGAGCGGGCGGCGCGCCGCCCGAAGTGCAAGCTCGGCTGCGCGTTCGCGCGTTGCCCGCGTTTCCAGCGGGCACGCTCAACGGCGGACGCAGCTACTTGCTCGTCGCGCTCGGTTGCATGGGCGGGTCGGGCTACGACGCTTCGAACGCCGAAGCGTATTGCGGCGCGGGCTACAGCGAAACCGCGCCCACCTTCGGCGCGGCGTTCGCCGCCATGTCACGCGCCACGTCGAGCGGCGGCGTTGGGCTGCAGGTGATGCAAGCATCGCTCGCCACGGACAGCATCCGCGTGGACTCAGCGCCGCCCCCGCTCTCGCCCGATCAACGGATCACGATCGCGACTGGCGTGGCGGAAGGCGAGCTCTGGCCGCGTCCGGCCTACATCGATCACTCGGCTGCGGATTACGACGTGAGCACGACTGGGCTAGAAATCACGAGCCAGGTCTCACGTCCGTTTTCACAGTCGTGGTTGGACGTGCTCGCGCGCGGCGCTATCGGCATGCCTGCGGACGGTTCGAACTACACGATCGTCCTGATCGGTCCGCGTACGGATCTGACGAATACGGCGCTCTGGAACGCGCCTGCGATCACGATAGTGCCGGTCGACCCGAAGTGATACGTTTGGGTTCAGGTGAGCCATGAACTTCATCGAGTTCGGAATGTTGAGCGGAGTGCTGGTTTGCGGCGCGGTTTCGGCCTGCGGCGGCTCGAGCGTCGAGAACGGCAGTAGCTCCGCGGGAACCAACTCGAGCATGGCCGGTTCGGGCACGAGTAGCGCCGGCACGAGTTCGAGCGGCGGCAACAGCTCGACTGGGGGAACGAGCTTCGGAGTCGCGGGCACGTCCGCCGGCGGCGCGTGCACCGTGAGCACCATGTTGCCCGATCCGACGACCACGCCTTGCCCCGAGCTGATCACTTGCGCCGAGTCGAGCTGCAAAACTCAAGTCGCCGCCTGCGACGCGATGGGGCTCGAGGGCTGCATCGTCTCGAGTTGTTTCGCTCAAGCGCTCGCCTGCGGCGAGATGGGCGCCGCAGGTGCCAGCGCTGGCGGCGGGAAGACGTGCGCCGATCTCGGCGCGTGCTGCGCGACGGTGACCAATGCTCAGCAGCAACAAGCCTGCAGCGAGCTCGTCTTGCTGGGGATGGACGCCTATTGCGGCCTCGCGTATGCGAATTTCTGCGCTCAGTGATAGAGCGAAACTTCGGCCAATTTGCCGCGCGCGTCGTTGATGTGTGGGCTGTTCGGGAAGCGGCGGATGAAGGCGCGGAGCGTGTTCTTCGCGTCGTTCCAGGCTTGGATCGAGAGCTCGGCTTCGGCTAGCTGAAGCGTGGCTTCGTCCATCACTTCTTTGTCCGCGGATGCTTCGGAGAGCTGGATCAAGATCGGAATCGCGTCGCGCTGCAGACCGAGTTGAATCAGCGCGCGCGACAGTTGCAGATTGGCTTGCGGGCTGTGCGCGGCGTCGCTCTTGTATTTGAGTGACTCGCGGAAGGCTTGCTGTGCTTCGTGCCAGCGACCCATGCGAATGTGATCGACGCCAGTCTGATACGCGATCAACGAGAGCTCGTTCTTCGCTTTCTCGACGGCTGCGTCGAACACCGCGCGCTCGGTCGGCGTGAGCTCGAGTTTGACGACGTCCGGGTAAGCCGCAATCAGCTCTTGGCGCTTGTTTTGCACGATCAGCTGGTAAAATTCGCTGGCTTGGCGGCTGGCGCGCTTTTGAGCTTCTTCGCGTTCTTGGCCGCTCTTCACGTCTTTTTCGATGGCATCGAGTTGGTCGCGCGTCTCCTTGTTTTCAGAGCGGACCGTCTCGAGCCGGATGTCCCAAGTCAATTTCACGAACACCAAGATCACGGCGATCGTGACGACGTACGCCGTCGCGCTGTTGAGCACGAGTCGTCGCTCGGAACCTTGTTGCCGCTTCGAGATGCTCTTGAGATCCGCCGCGAGCGCGTTGACCAAATTGTTGGTCTTGATCGTGAGCGCGCGGCTCTCGACAATCTCGCGTTTGATCTCTTCGAGCTCGTACTCGTTCATCGACTCGGTCTTCAGTATCCTTCTGCCGACAGTCGAGCAAGCGGCGCGCGCGCGCGTTCGGCGCTGCGATCGGCAACGGGCGCGCTCGGGCTTCATGAAGTGTTGCTCTGCCGAGCTCGAAAAGCGACGCGCTCTGCCCGGCTCAACTCCGCGAAACTTCGCAAAGGAGCACCCCCAAACCCCAAAAGAACCAGCAAAAAGCCGTTTCTGGCTTGAACGGTGGCCGAACCCTAGCTAGAGCGGGGCGGGCTCATCGGCCGAGTTGGCCGAGAGTCTGGGCCGAGCCGCGGCGATCCGCGGCTTCGGGCCAATTTTTCGAGGAAAAGTATGGACACTAGCGACATCCGCAAAGGCCTGAAGTTCATGATGGACGGGCAGCCGTACGTCGTCACCGATTTCCAGTTCGTGAAGCCCGGCAAAGGCCAAGCGTTCACGCGCACGAAGATGCGCAACATGCTCAACGGCGGCACCATCGAGCGCAACATCCGCTCGGGTGAAAAGCTCGAGCCGGCGGATGTCGAAGACCGCACTCTGCAGTACATTTATCCCGAAGGCGACGCGTACGTGTTCATGAACCAGCAGACCGGCGATCAGGTCACGGTTCAGGGCGAAGTCGTCGGTGACGACTCGGGCTTTTTGATCGACGGCATCGACGTGGTGATCACGATTTACAACGGCAACCCGGTGTCGATTCAATTGCCGCCGCACATCACCGTGCAAATCACCGAGACCGAGCCCGGCGTGAAAGGCGACACCGCCACGAACGTGACCAAAGCGGCGAAGATCTCGACCGGCGCGGCGGTCGCGGTGCCGCTCTTCATCAACGAAGGCGATTGGGTTCGCGTGGACACGCGCACGCGGGCGTACATCGAGCGCACGAAAGCGCCGTCCAAGGCGCCTTAATCATCGGGGGATTCTCCCCCGCACCCGCTGAAGTAATTCAGCGGGGCCCCACCCCCGAGTTTGGGGCCCCGGCCCCAAACCGCCGTAACGCCGTTTGGGGCTCCTGATTCTATTTTTTTTTGTTTTTTTGCCTTTGCCGACGCGGTCGGCGAAGGTTCGGCCGATTTCGTCGGTCGCGCGAACACGATTGCGCGACCCGCGTCGACGCACGCCACCGCTCGCGCATCGTTCGCGACGACGCAGTCCGTGAATTTCGCGGCGCTCGCGTGCGCCTGCAGTTTGTCGACTCGCCACAACTCTTTGCGATCGCCACTCAAGAGCAAGCCGTACGAAGTCGGCGTCACCAGCGTGCGGCCGTCGGCTGAGCGCGGCGTGCCGAGCGCGGGCAAGCCTTCGAGCGTCTTCGGCGCGTTCGGATTGGTATTCAGGTGCGAGCCGGCGATCAGCGCATCCAGCGCGCTGCCGTCGAAGCCGAGCGGCACGATGCTCACCGCCGGACCCATGCCGTGGCCTGCGCAGCTCGCCGGCCGCGCCGCCAAAAGTCGCGTCACGAATGGCGGCAAGATCGTGTGCTCGGCGTCGCTCGCGTTGAGCAAGAGCTCGGAGCGATCGCAAGCGTGGCTCGCGCCGGTGATGCGCACGCCGCTCCCGCCGAGCAATTCGAGCGGCCAACTCGGCGCGCCGGCTTCGGCCGAGACGGCGCTTTCGCTCGTGCGATCGGCCGAAACGCGCGTCACGCCGGAATCGGTGCGAATCAAGAGCGCGCCGTCGGTTTCGAACCAAAGTGGGCTGAAATGAGGCAAGCGCGGCAAAAGCGGCGCGGTGCGCGCGACGAACGCTTCGTCCGCGTCGAAGCGCGTGACGGCGTGAAGCGCGTCGCGTTCGAGTGCTTTCTTCGCGCTCGCGGACAGCTTCGTGAAGTACCAACCATCGCGGCCGAGCACGGCGAAGGCTTCGAGCAGATCGCCCTGAATCAGCGCGCTCTCGACGTCTGCGGCGGCCAGCTCGTCGATGGTTTTCGTGAGCTCGCCGCAGTGAAATGCCGAGCCGTCCGCGTCGAACACGCGCGGGACTCCGCCTTCCGCGCACAAGCTCGAGATCAGCCGAAGCACGTTGCCCGAGCGGTCCGGATTGTGCTCGCCGTGCCGCGCTCGGGCGCGCGCCGAGACGCGCGACGCAAACCGCAACAGCGAGCTCGCAGGTTCGTTCGCCGAGCGCGACGCGCCGGCCGCGCGATCCAAAAAAATCAAATCGGCATTCGCCGCATCGCTCGAGCCGAGCGCGCCGACGCTGATCGTGACGCGCACGTCGTCGCGTCCGTCTTGATCCTGATCCGACGAATCGACCGAAAAATTCAGGCTTTCGCCGGGAGCCGCGGCCGCGCTCTCTAGCGTGAGCAAGGTCGGTCGCTCCACGCTCGGCGACACGACGACGATCGCGCGCGTGGGCGAGCGCGCAATCAGCTGCGACTTGCACGTCGCAGTCGCGTCGAGCGTCGCGCTGTGCGGCCCAGTTTGATTGAGCAGCACGCTGAGCGGGCAGTCCGGACTATTGGGCACGAAGTCGGGCAGCGCGCTGAGCTCTCTCGGCGGCGCGCCGTTCGGAAAATACCAAAGCTCGCCCGGCGCGGCGTTCTTCGCCGTCTTGTCCGGCACGAGCCAAGCGATCGCGTCGGGTTTTTGATCGCCGTCGAAGTCCGCGGTCAACACTTGCGAAAAGCCGCGCTCGGCGGGCGTTATCAAACTCAGGTTGTCGCCTTGCCACTGACGCGGCGCTCCCGGCACGAGCTCCGCGCGCCGCACCGCAAACCCGCTCGAAGCCGAAGCCGCGGGCGCCGCGCTCGAGTCACTCGCGGCCGGCGGCGCTTCGAGCGCAGCCGAGGGCAATGCGGACGCCACTCCGAAGGGTGTGTACGGCTTTTCCGAGCCGCAGCCATTGCAAGCCGAGAAACCTCCGAGCGCCGCAAAAAGCGCGGCCAGCCGCGCGGGCTTACCGCTTGGGAAGGCTTGATTTTGGGGGTATTTCTGCACGACGGAGCGCGGCACGTCAGCGAGCTTGGTACGCCGCTTGGCGCTTGGCCAAAAATGCGGTCAAGCCTTCGCGCGCGTCCTCGGTGGCGAAGAGGGCGCCGAACGCCGTCGCTTCGAGCTCGCAAGCCGAAGCGAGGTCCGCGTCGAAGCCATGGTTGAGCACGCGTTTGGCGGCGGCCACGGCGAGCGGCGCTTGCTTGGCGATGCGCTGTGCGTGCTCCTCGCATTGCTGCACGAGTTGCTCGGCCGGCACGACGCGGTTCACGAGCCCAATCGCGAGCGCCTCGCCCGCGCTGATCGGCTCACCCGAATAAACCATTTCACGCGCGCGCCCGAGCCCGACGCGGCGCGCGAGCCGTTGCGTGCCACCGAAACCCGGCAAGAGCCCGAGGTTCGTCTCGGGTTGGCCGAACTTCGCGCGCTCGGCGGCGAAGATGTAATCGCAGCACAGCGCGAGCTCCGAGCCGCCACCGAGCGCAAACCCATTCACGGCCGCGATGATCGGAAACGATGCCGCTTCCATCAACCGACCGAGCCGATGCCCGAGCGCGCTGAACGCATAAGCTTGCGCCGCGCTCAGCCCGGACATCTCGCCGATGTCCGCGCCCGCGACGAAGGCTTTGTCGCCCGCGCCGGTCAAAATCACCGCCCGCGCCCGGGCCTCGATCGGCGCACTTTCCAGCGCCTCGAAGGCTTGGGTCAGCTCGCTCAGGACTTGCGCATTGAGCGCGTTGAGCTTTTGCGGACGATTGACGGTGATGGTGACGATTGGCAGTGCTTCGTTGACGATCAAAGTTTGGTACATGGTTTTCTCCGTTTACGGCCGAACGCGCTTCACGTCGCGCGCGCGACCTTCGCGCCTTGCTCGTCGTAAGAGTAAAAGCCGCGGCCCGTCTTTTTGCCGAGCCAACCCGCGGCCACCAAATTCTTCAGCAACACCGGCGCGCGATATTTCGAATCGCCGAACTCGCGTTCCAAGACTTGTGCGATCGACAGCACCGTGTCGAGTCCAATCAAGTCGGCGAGCTCGAATGGACCCATGGGATGATTCAAGCCGAGCCGCGCGCCGCGATCGATGTCTTCCGCGCTGCCCGTGCCCTCTTCCAAGGCGAAACACGCCTCGTTCAAAAACGGAATCAGGATCCGATTGATCAAAAACCCAGGTCGATCTTGGCTGTAGACGAGCTGGCGATTGAGCCGTTCACCGAGCGCGCGAATCGTGGCCACGGTTTCGTCGCTGGTTTGCAGCCCGCGCACGATTTCGACCAGCTTCATCAACGGCACCGGGTTCATGAAGTGCATGCCGATCACGCGCTCCGGCCTGTTCGTGTGCCCAGCCAAGGCCGTGAGCGAAATGCTCGACGTATTCGAAGCCAAGATCACGTGCGGTTTGCAAAGCGCGTCCGCGTCTTTGAAAATCTCGAGCTTCAGCTCGCGGTTCTCGGTTGCGGCTTCGATCACCAGATCGCAGCGCGGATACGCCGCAGGCGCGTTGCTCGGCGTGATGCGCGCAAGCGCGGAATCGCGCAGCGCGGCTTCGAGCTTGCCCTTGTCGACGAGGCGCGTGAGCGCGCGCTCGATCCCGGATTTGCCGGCCTGAGCGCGTTCGATGCTCACGTCGGCGAGCAACACCGTGTAGCCGAACTGCGCCAGAACCTGCGCGATGCCCGCGCCCATCTGTCCGGCACCGACGACACCCACTACCGCGTGATCCGAAAGCCGCATGCGCCCGATCCTTGCGTAGTAGTGATAACTTCGCCAGCGTCGATGTCGGGCTTCAGGTTTGGGTCGCGCATTTTCGCCGCTTTCGTCGCGGCGGCGTCGCTTTTCGGCTGTGCATTCTCCCAGCCGAATGCCGGCAACGAAGCGCGTATGCTCGTGGCCAAAGGCCAGCCCGAAGCCGCGGCAAAGAAGCTCGAGGCGTATCTCGCGAAGCATCCCGAAGCCGTGCCCGAGCGAAGGCTCCTGATCCGCGTCGATGCAAGCATGGGCCAGCTCGGCCGCGCAGAAGAACAAGCCGAAGCGCTCGCGAAAGTCGTGGGCCCGTACAGCCCGATTCCATGGGTCGAGCTCGGCTATGCGCTCGAGCTCAGCCATCGTTACGACGAGGCGCTCGAACAATACGACCGCGCCGCCGAAATCGCACCGCGCGATCCGCTCGGGCCGCTAACCGGCGGTTTACGCGCGGCGCGCTGGGGTGAGACCGAGCTCGCTGAGCCGCGCTTGAGCGAAGCGTTGCGCCGCGATCCGCGCAACGCCGAAGCCTGGCACGCGCTCGGCTTGGTGCGGGTACAACGCGGTGACCTCGACGGCGCGGTGGTCGCGTATCGATCCGGCCTTCAGGCCGATCCTCGCGCGGTCGAGGATCATGTCGGTTTGGCGACAGTGGCGCTGCTCCGCGGCGACGCAGCGACGGCGCTCGCCGAATATGACGTGATCGTTTCCGCTCGGCCCAAGTTCGCGGACGCCGAGCTCGGGCGTTCATGGGCGTTGATGAAGCTCGGTCGGCTGGACGACGCGCAGCGCGCGCTGGATCGCGCGCGTGAGCTCGGCGCGAGTGCGCGTGCACTCACTGCGCAAGCTCGCGCACTCGCCGCGCTGCGCGGGTCAGCGCACGCCGAATGAGACTCGCTCACAGCCGTTTTTCGGCTCGCGAGTCGGTGCGTGCGTGCGACGTTTTCAGCGCTCTTCTCGGCCTCGCTCGTGCGCTGAAATGTGTGCGAGAACCCAATTAGAATCATGGCCTTGCCGGCTTGTAACGCATCGGCGCAGAGCGTAGTGTCGAACGCCCAGCTCCCCGCCGACATCGCGGCGATGGGCGGGCAATGAACGGGTGAGGAATGGACTCCCAGACGATCCGCACGGCACTCGGCACACTGCAGGCACTACCAGACTCGGACGAGGCTTGGACGGCACTTCGGGACTCCGCAAAGGCGAGCGGCGGCGACTTGTCGACCGACGAGCTCTTGCGGCTGCTCGATTCGGCGCGCGACAAGCATGCGAGTCGCGGCGAATGGAGCGCCGTTGCGAGCCTGCTCGAGATCGCGGCGAAAGCCGCGGAAGGCACCCCGCGCGAAGCCGAAGTCCTGACCGAGCAGGCCAAGGTCCTCACGAACGAAGTGTTCGACGACGACGGCGCGGAGATTGCGTATCTGCGCTTGCTCGAGATCGACCAGAACAACTCGGTCGCGAAAGCAGCGATCGACGAAGCCGAAAACAAGCGCCAGCGCTTCAGCGAGCTCGCCTCGACCTACGCGACCGAAGCCGAGAGTGCCTCGGACGACATTTACAAGAGCTCGATGTTGATGCGCGCGGCCGAAATGGAAGTGCGCTTCGGCGGTCAGAACGTGAGCCTCGAAACGGCGATCGAACGGCTCGAGCAAGCCGTGCGTCTCGATCCGACGAACGAGCGCGCCGGGCGTTTGCTCGAGCACATCTATCGCAGCGGTCATCGTTGGGAAGAGCTCGCGCGCGTGCTCGAGCGGCTCGCCGATCGCGGGGAGAAACCGGCCGCGCGCGTCGCGGCGGGCGTGCGTCTCGCGCGGCTCTACGCGCAGCATTTGTCGGACAGCGAACGCGCCGCGCGCGCCTACGATCGCGTGCTGCGCGTCGATCCGTCGCAGGCCGAAGCAAAGAGCTTTTTGTCCGAGTTTTACAGCAACGACGAGCGCTGGGCCGATCTCGTTTCGCTGTACGAACGCGAGCTCAAAGGCAAAGAGACGAACGACGCCGATCGCCTCGGCGACATGCTGCAAATCGCGATGCTGCACTGGCGCAAGCTCGGCCGCCCGCAAGATGCGGAGCCGTGGTTCGAGCGCATTCGCCGCGTCGAAGCCACGAACGAAGGCATGCTCACTTTTTATCGTGAGTACTACGGCTCGCTCGAGGACGACACGCGCCTGATCGAGGTCCTGCAGGGTGCGCAGCGCAGCGTTCCGGACGGTTCGAAAGAGCGCAAGCAGTTCGCTTCCGAGATCGCGAAGCTCGCCGAAGGCACGGCCAACGCGCAAAAAGCGATCGAGCAATACAAAAGCATTTTGCGTCAAGATCCGGACAACACCGAGGCGCGTGAAGCGCTCAAACGTTTGTACAAGCAGACGCAGGGCTACAACGCGCTCGTCGAATTGCTGCGGCAACAGCTCGAGCGTACGCCGCAAGGCGAGTACCAAGCGCGACTCGCGATCTTGCGCGAAGTCGCGACCGTGTATCGCCAATACGTGCGTAGCGACACGGCGCTGCTCAGCGTGCTCAATCAAATCGTGCAACTCGACGACAAGCTCGACGAGCACGACGTCGACGAGATGCGCGAGCTGGTCGGGCTCTACGACAAGCTCGGTCGTCATCGCGATCTCATCACCAACCAACTGAAGCTCGCCGAGATCACGCCGGACGTCGAAGAGAAGAAGGAACTTTATCGCGCCGCCGCTCGGCGCTGGCTCGAGCAATTCTCGAACGCGCAAAACGCGACAGAAGCCTACGCCGCGCTCCTGAAAATCGCGCCGAAAGACGCGGAAGCGCACGAGCGACTCGAGGATCTCTATCGGAAGCGCCGCGCGTGGGACAAGCTGTACGAGCTCTATTCCGCCGATCTCGACGGCGCAGAGGGCGGCGCGAAGCTCTCGCTCTTGAAAGAGCTCGCGCAGCTCGCCGCGGAACGCTTGAACCGCGGCGCGGACGCGGTCGAGCTCTACAAAAAAATTCTGGAGATCGATCCCACGCGCACCGAGGTGCTGGACGCGCTCGAAAAGCACGCCGAACGTGCCAAGGATTGGCCGACGCTCGCCGAGACGCTCGAACGTCGCGTCGCGTCTTTGCAGGACGACGGCGCGCGGCTCGGCGCGTTGCAGAAGCTCGGTTCGGTCTACGCCGAGCACATTCAAGATCACCAAAAGGCAGCGCGCGCGTGGCAACGCGTGCTCGAGCTGCAACCGGGTCATTCGCGCGCCCTGCGCGTGCTCCGCGAAACGTAC
>DATATR010000036.1:0-10635 GCA_036268695.1 Polyangiaceae bacterium
GCTCGGCGTAAAAAGCTGCACCTCGACGCGGAACGCGCCGGCCTCGGGCGTTGAGAGCGCCACATTCATCCAATGCGATGGACGCGGCTGCCATTCGCGAAAAAACGACGCCGCGCTCGCGGAACTCAAGCGAGCACAGAAATTCGAATCGCGTCCGGCGCGGCTCTACGTACGGAACACGTGAATATGGTTGATGACGTTTAGCTTGCCGGCGATTCGCGCAGCGATTTCACCGGCCGTCGTGCGCTCGAATTCGGTTGCTACCGAGCCCCACAATAGGACTTGGGTTTTGCGCACAACGATTCCAATTTTGGTCACGTCGAGCTGGCCATGGCGTTTGAGGTGATCGTGCACTCGGTCGCGCAACTGCGCCTCTTTCTGCACTTGATCGTTACTCGGGTGCTCATGCTCGTGCGGTCGCATGGGGCTCTATTGTGCAAACCACGTGCCCCTCGAATCGGGCAAAACTCCGCGGAGTTTGGCTGTGACGGACTCGCTCGCAGCGTCGCTATTTGTCTCGCTGCGTCGGCAGCGACGAGCACAACCTCCCAAAGTCATGGCACGAGTTTTCGCTGCCTCGTGGCACGAGCGTTGCTCCGACACCGAATTCATGCAGCGCAGTTTGATCGTGATCGCATCAGGCGCAACGTTGGCCGCGCTGAACGCCTTCGTCACCGCGTCGTGCGCGCATCCGCCGACGGATCGCGTCCTCGAACCAGCGGGTGGTGGCGGCTCTTCGTCGCAGAGTCCGGGCACTTCCCCGCAAACTCCGCTCGAGGACGGCGGCACTCCGCTCCCTCCCGTGGCGACCGCGCTTCCTTCGTTGGACGACTTTCATCCGCCTACGAGGGACTATCACGCGATCCGATCGCCCGAGTTCGATCAGCAGATCGCGCTGCGGCAAAGGGTCTCGTTCGGCGCAGAGCCGAGCGCGGGTGGCAACGGAGGCATGGGCGGCAACGCGGGCAGGGGCGGCGGCGCGGGCACGGGCGGATTTGGCCCTGGTCCAGGCGGTAGCGCCGGCACCGGCGGCGGGATCTTTCGCTGAGTCAGCCGGAGCGAGCGAGGATCAGGCTCAGCGCGGCGTTCGAGCCGTCGTTCTCGCTCAGCTCGAGCGTGCCATGGTGGCGATTGAGCACCGCTTCGGCGAAGTTGAGCCCGGCATTAGCTTGCGTCGTGGATTGTCGATCGCGCAGCGCGCGCTGCACGCTTTCGCCCGCATTGTCGCTTTCGAATTTGATCCGGACTTTATCGGGCTCGGGCGCGACGCTGACTTTCAGCTCTGCCTGCGAAAAGCTGCAGAAGAGCGCGGTGAGCTCGCCGACCGCGGCCGCGAAGCTCTGCGCGTGAACGGGCGCCGAAGCCGGTGTGCCGTCGATGATTTGAAGCCGCAAGTTGCGTCGCGCATGGGCCGCGAACGCGCGCTGCGCCGACTCTTTGACCAGCGCCGTCAGATCGACGTTGTCCGTCAATTCGAGCTCGGCGGTATCCATCAGCTTCGCGAGCGACGACAGACGGTCACCGAGCAAGAGCAGCCGCTGCGTGCTGCGGTTCATCATCTGCGTGAGTTTGGGTGCGTCCGCGTTGTCCTTGCCGACTTCGCGGACGAGCTCCTTCATCGCGCCGTCGATCACGCCCACGGCGCCGCGCAAGTCGTGCGCGGTGATCGATAGAAAACGAGGATCAGGCTTCGTGGGCACGTTTCGGCGCCTCGTGCTCACGCGGTAATTGGTTGCGCGATTGGTAACGTTCGAGCTTGCGATACATCGTGCGTCGGTCGAAGCCGAGCAGCTGCGCCGCGCGCGACTTGTTGCCTTCGACTAGCGCCAGCACGCGGTGGATGTAGCGCCGCTCGAGCTCGTCCATACTGACGACTTCGGCCATTTCGTCGACCGCGACGACGAAGCGATCCGCCGTGTAACCGCGGACATTTTCCGGCAGATCGTCGACCGAGATTTGGTTGAAGCGCGCGAGCGCGACCGCGCGTTCCATGCAGTTTTCGAGCTGACGCACGTTGCCTGGCCAATTGTAGGCGAGCAATTTTTCTGCCGCGCCTTCGCTCAGGGCGAGCGAGCCCTTGTTGCTGCGCGCCGCAAAATTATCGAGGAAGTGCGCGGCCAAGTGCACCACATCCATGCCACGCTCGCGCAGCGGCGGTAGCGCGATTTTCACGACGTTGATGCGATAGTACAAATCCTCGCGAAAGCGCTTTTCGTACACTTCGCTCTCGAGATCGCGGTTGGTGGCAGTGATGATGCGCGCGTCGAACGGCACCTCGGTGTTGGCGCCGACCGGGCGAATCGTGCGTTCTTGCAGCGCGCGCAGCAGCTTCGGCTGCATCTCGAGCGGCATCTCGCCAATTTCGTCGAGGAACAGCGTGCCGCCATCCGCCAGCGCGAACAGACCGGTGCGCTGAGATTTGGCGTCCGTGAACGCGCCGCGGGCGTGGCCGAACAGCTCGCTCTCGAGCAAATGCGGCGGCATCGCCGCGCAATTCACGGCCACGAACGAGCCCTTGCGCCCGCTCGCTTGATGAATCGCCTTGGCCACGACCTCTTTGCCGGTGCCGGTTTCGCCCGAGATCAGCACTGAAGCGTCACCCTCCGCGACGCGGCCGATCAGGTCGAATACGCGCTCCATCGCGGGGCTCGTGCCGATGATGCCGTTGAACTTGAGGTTCGACGCGTTCTCGCGCAGCCGCCGGACTTCCTCGCGCAGCTCGCGGTGCTGCGCCGCACGGTTCACGCTGATCGAAAGCAGCGATGGATCGACCGGCTTGGTCACGAAATCGAACGCACCGGCGCGCATCGCGGCGATCGCGTTCTCGAGGCTACCCATGCCGGTGACGACGATCACCGGGATGTCCGCACGAACGCCGGCGATGCGTTGACACAACTCGATCCCGCCGAGCTCGGCCATGTCGAGATCGGTGAGCACGGCAGTGAAGTCTTCGTTCGCGATGCGATTCAGCGCGGAGCGCGCCGAGGTTTCGGTGACCGCTTCGTAGTCCTGCCGCTTCAGCATCATCTGAAGCAAGTCGCAGGTTGCTTCGTCATCATCCACGACCAGGATTTTTCGACCGTTGCTCATGAGACCTGTTTGGGTTTGGTGAAAGCCTAGGTTTGAGTCAGAAGAGTGAGAGCCGGAGGACAACGCGATACGCGCCGCTTCGTGTGAGCGCCCTCGGCAGCGTGCGGCACTCAAAGCAAGGGCTGTGCCCGCGCGCCACACTGGTGCGGTGCGCCCGATTTTCGCGCAAGTGTGCGCAAACTGGGTCGATCGTTTTTAGCTGAATTCATGCTGGGAGCGTGACACGTTTGCGGTGCGTGTGGCAATTAGTCACGCCCTGTTCGCACGGCCTCAAGCAACCAAAACCTGTTTTCGCCTCGCTGTCCCAGCTCGGCTGATCTGCGGCCGCAGGCACGAGGCATGCTTCGGCAGGTGCGACGTGAAGAGCGAAATTGCGGCGCAAGGGCAAGAGCCAGTTCATCACGGTAGCCCGTTTCACTCGCTCGCGCGACGAAGCTCGCAGTGGCTCGGCTCGCCGTGGGCGTTCGCGACGGCGCTGTCGATTGTGCTCGCGTGGGCGGTTTCGGGTCCGTTCTTTCACTACTCGGACACTTGGCAGCTGGTGATCAACACCGGCACGACCGTGGTCACCTTCTTGATGGTGTTTCTGATTCAGAACACGCAAAACCGCGAGAGCCTCGGTTTGCGCCTCAAGCTCGACGAGCTGATCCGCGCGATGGACTCGGCGCGCAACGAGTTCATTGGCATCGAAGACTTGGACGACGAAGATCTGGACGTATTGCGCCGTGAATTTGCCCGCCTGCGCAAAAAAAGACGTGCCAGTGGCGGAGTTCACCGGCCTGGTTGAGCGCTCTCGCCGAGGTGCTTCCGCGCGGCGCTACGCCTCGCAGCCAAGCCGGCTGTGACATTTTGCGTCTTCGGCTAAGCGCTAAAATCGCGGGAATTGGTGCCGATTGTGGGAAAAATGTCGGCACGCTTCGTGCAGCCGCGGGTGCGTCGCCGGAAACGCCAGAAAACCGCAAGAGATGCCATGAGAAATAACATTCTTCTCGTCGATGACGATCAAGATCATTGCGAACTGTTGCGAGCCATGCTCGTCCGTCTCGGTTACGGAGTCACCGCCACGACCTCTGGGGAAGAGGCGCTCGAGCACGCCGAGCGTGAGCGCTTCTCGGTGATCATCACCGATCTCAGCATGGCGCCGATGAGCGGCTTCGAACTATGCGAGCGGCTCGTGGCGCATGGTTGCGAGGCTCCGATCGTCGCGGTGACCGGACATGCGAACATGGAATTCGCGGTCAGCGCGCTCAGAGCCGGCGCCTATGATTTTCTGGCCAAGCCGGTCGACGAAAAGCAGCTCGGGTTGTGCGTGGCACGCGCGGCGCAACATCAGCGCTTGCAACAAGAAGTCAAGCGCTTGCACGGCGACAAAGATCTCGCGAACGACGGCCTGCTGATCGGCGACAGCATCGCCATGCGCCGGGTCTACGACACGATTCGTCGCGTCGCGACGAGTGACGCTTCGGTGCTGATTCAAGGCGAAACCGGCACGGGCAAGGAGCGGGTGGCGCGCGCGATCCACGCCGCTGGGCCGCATCCGGACGGCCCATTCGTGGCCATCAACTGCGCGGCGTTGCCGGCAGGGCTACTCGAAAGCGAGCTCTTTGGTCACGCGAAGTCCGCCTTCACCGACGCGAAAACAGCGAAGGACGGTTTGTTCGTGCGCGCTTCGGGCGGCACGCTCTTCCTGGACGAGATCGCGGACATGCCGCTCGAGATGCAATCGAAACTGCTGCGTGCGCTGGAAGAGCGTACGGTGCGACCGATCGGTTCCAACGTCGAGGTGCCGTTCGAGACGCGCATCGTCGCCGCGAGCCATCGCGACCTACAAGAAGAAGTTGCGTCACGCCGCTTCCGCGAGGATTTGCTGAACCGGATCAACGTCGTGCAAATCGACGTGCCGCCGCTGCGCGAGCGTACGGGGGACGTGCTGAAGCTGGCGAGTTTCTTTTTGCGCCGTTCCGCCGAGCGCAGCCACAAGGGCGAGATGTTTCTGCCGCCCGTCGTGGCCGAGCGTCTCTTGGCTTATGATTGGCCGGGCAACGTGCGCGAGCTCGAGAACTGCATGGAGCATGCGGTGGCGCTGGCTCGCTTCAGCCACATCGGGATCGACGATTTGCCGCCGCGCCTGCGCGCGCAGCGCACCGGGCGTCTGATGCTGCCGGCGGACGAACCAGGCGAAATCGTGCCGCTCGACGAGCTCGAGCGCCGTTACATCACGCGCGTGGTGAAGTTGCTCGAGGGCAACAAATCGCGCGCCGCGCACGCGCTCGGGTTGGATCGCCGCACGCTGCACCGTAAGCTCGAACGCTACGCTTCGGACGCGCCGCCGGAGTCCGCTGAGCAGCAAGCAAACGAGGTCTTGTCGTGATCGTATCGGGGGCGCGTTCGTCGGGGCTGGAGATTCCGTTCTCGGAAACGGATCCAGTTCGCCGCGGCGCGTCTCCGCGGCCCGACTCGGATCCGGAGCTCGGCATGCTCCAGCCCGGCGCAATGATCGCCGGGCGCTACTGCGTCTTGCGCAAGATCGCCGACGGCGGCATGGGCGTGCTCTACGCCTGCGAAGACATGGTGCTCGAGCGCGCTGTCGCCGTGAAGCTGATGCAGCGCGCGATCGCCAACGATCCCGTGCTCTCCGAACGGCTGTTGCGCGAGGCGCGCTTGGCGGCGCAGCTCAAGAAGCACGTCGCGCAAGTGTTCGATTGCGGCACGTTGCCGACGGGCGAGCCGTACATCGTGATGGAGCTGCTGCGTGGACGCGATCTTTATTCGATATTGCGTGACACGGGGCCGCTCGCGCCGAGTCAGCTCGCGAACTACATGCTCGAGGTCTGCGCAGGGCTCGAGGAAGCGCACGAACGCGGCATCATTCATCGGGATTTGAAGCCAGAAAATCTATTTTGCGCCGAAGAACCGGACGGTTCCGTCGTGCTCAAGATCGTGGACTTCGGCGTTTCGAAGCAGCTCACTTCGGATCGCATGCGCGCCCAGACCAACCCGACCGAGAGCGTCGGCTCGCCGCAATACATGTCGCCGGAGCAGATCACCACGCCGAGCGAAGTCGATCCGCGCACGGATATTTGGTCGCTCGGCGTCGTGATGTTCGAGCTGCTCACTGGCTGCGCGCCGTTCAACGGCAAACACCCGGCGCAGGTTTGCGCTTCGGTTTTGCGCGATCCGATCCCGCCATTTTCGGATTTTCGCAACGATCTGCCGCCGGCGCTCGAAGCCATCGTCCTGCGCTGTCTCGAGCGCAATCGCGCGCGACGCTTTCAGCGAGTGACCGAGCTCGCTCACGCGCTTAGTTCATTTCTGATGGGCAATGACTCGCTCGAGCCCGAGATTGCGGACCCCGCGAGTGATGTCGCGCCGAGGCGCGCTTCGCTCGCGCGGCGTTGGCTCAGCGCGCTCGGCGCCGTCGCGATCTTCGGCGCGTGCGCGTCCGTGCTCGTGATGGCCGTGCGCGAGGGGCGCATTCGCTTGCCTACCGTCAATGACATCGAGCGCTTGCCTGCCAAGATCTCGGCCTGGCGCCTGCCGTTTTTGTCGCCCGCGCAGACTCAGGCACCCGCGCCCGCCGCAGAGCAGCAGAATCCGCCGGCTGCTTCGCCACCAGTCGCCGTCGATCAGCGCCCGCTCGCGCCCGATGCGCCGCTCGCGCCCGCGCCACGTCCGCTCAACGCGGCGCCAGCACCCGTCAGGGCTCCGAGTGCAACCGCGACCGCGACGCCGAGCGCGGCCCCGACCAACTCGCCGAGCGAATCGCACTGATCGAGCCTCGGCGAACGCAGATTTCAAATTGCGTCTGATGCGACGAGTTGAGCGGAGTTCGTTTCCGCGCTGACACACGCGCGACACCGAATCCACGACTCGCCAATCACTCACTGGGGTGAACACAGCTAATCCCCAGCCTGTGTATTACTGCCGATACCACATGAACGGATCACCATTCACCCAAGCGAGCTTGGGTGGAGTGCCGATTACGCCTCATCGAACTCGGTGAAATCCGCCAGTGGATCGATGCCCGTCGGGGGCGATTTCGGAATCGCGTGGCGTACGCCGGACGGCTCTTCGGCGGCGAAAGTCTGGTGATTCACCGCGATTTGACGTTCCGCGAGAATCGGCCCGAATTGCGCCAAAATGGCGGATAGCTCGCGATCGTCGTCCTCTTCGGCGGCGCCGGACCAGAGCGTGAGTCGGCCGCCGTCGGCCATTTGATCACCCAGCGCCTCGATCACGCCGCGGCGCGCGAGCGAACGCGGCGCGTCCGAATGGGGCGCCGTATAAACGTCGACGGTGTCGATTTGCGCGTCTTCGCGGCGTAAGCGGCGCGCGCGCGAGCGCACTCGCTCGCTGAAATCCGGCGCGGGCTCGTCGCTTTGCTGTGCAACGACGATCCAATCGTCGGCGCCGAGACCGCGGCGCGAAGCCCACGCGGTCGGAGAAGCTCCGAGCTCGAGTACAGTGAGGCATGCGCGTCGTGACATCGTATTTTTCCGGGCGGTAGCGAGCAGGCTTCGTGCCAGCTCGAAGGGTGAATGTAGGTTTCTCTGAATGGCTATTTTATTAGGGGATTCCGTAACGCGGGGGCGCGGCGCCCTGTGTCAGATTGCCTCCGAAGGGGCTTTGCTTGAGGCAACCTGACTCGGGCGCGACGACGGCGGCGGAGGCGGAGGTAGCAAGGAATCACGTGGAGCGGGCAGATCCGTGTTGCGAGTGCCGGCAGGCGGAGTCGGTCCGAGTAGCACTGCAACCCAGTGCAGATCGCTCGTATTCCAAAGTACAATCTTCGTAATCAAAGTCAGCGGCACCGACAACAGCGCGCCGATCGGTCCGAGTAACCAACCCCAAGCAAACATCGAAACCAAGACGATCAAGGGCGAAACACTGAGCGATCTGCCGAGTGCGTTCGGCTCGATGATGTTGCCGATCACGCTGCTCGAAACCGCGAGGCCAACGGCGACCAGCGCCGCGCGGCCGACACCATGAAGCGAGAGCGCGATTAGAATCGGTGGCATGGCCGCCACCAAACTGCCCACCGTGGGCACGTAGTGCAACGCGAACGCGACGAGTCCCCACAGCACCGGATTCGGCACGCCACAGAGCGCACACCACAAGCCGGCGCATAGCCCGGTAGCGGCGCTGGTCGCGGTTTTTACGCTGAGGTAGCGCTGGATCTCGGACATCGTGCGCGAAAAATCCTTGATCGTGTTCGATGACCAGCCGAGGGCGGTACGGAAGCGCTTCGGCAAAGTCGTGAGCTCGAGCAGCATGAACACAATCAGCAGTAGGACGGTCACGAGCGTCGAGAGCAACGCGGGCACGCCGAGCACGACCGATGTCGTCGCTTCTTGGAGCAGCGTTTCGAATCGCGAATTGTAGAGCGACTGCGCGAGGGTGTGCTGGTGATGCGCCTCAAGCCAGAGCGTGGCCTGCATTTGCAGCTGATGCAGCGAGCTCAAGTACTGCACCGCCGAACCGCTGAAATTGGCCAACGCCATTACGATTAAGCCGACGAACAGCGACAGAATCCCGACCACGGCGAAGAGCGAAATCACGATCGCCGCGAAATCCGGAATTGGCGAGCGGTGCACCCAGCGGAAGATCGGTTGAACTGCGATCGCGATGAAGCAAGCCACGAGTAGCGGTGCGACGAACGCGGCGGCGAGCTTGATTGCCGCCGCCACGATCGCCATCGAGGCCAACACGACGAACGCTTGGGCACCCTTTCCGATTTCGTTGTTGGCCATGCTCGGGGGCTTTCGAGCCTCAGCCCGCGCCCGGCGAGTAGCTCGGCGGATCGCTCGCCGGGAAAGAGTCGAACGAGGCGGCGTCCACGATGTCGTGCTCGCCGTCGTGGAAGCGGAGCTCGAGGTCCGAGCGCTTACCGAACAGTTTTCGCAGCGATGCCCCGAGTTCGGCAAGCGTGAGCCCGGAGAGCCCGCGCGCAATCAACAGCCCGCCCGCCGTGCCGAGCAGCACGCGCGCGGGAGGGCGATCGGTCAGCGTCGCGGCACCCGCGAGGACCAAACCGACGAACGTGGTGCCGATGCGCGCATAGCGCTGTCGGTCGCGGACGCGCTGATGCAGGGCCAAAATATCGACGGTCTCGTGTGCGTGTTCGATGGTCATGAATTGTCTCCGCTGGCTCGTGTTTCGAGCGTTTGCGCGCGGGAATCCTCAGGACAGCGCGTGGCGGCCATTGCTGCGATGTTCGAGTTCGCTGATGCGATTGCTCAAACGATGTTTTGCGTCTTCGAGCTCGTCCGACAGACGCATGCGCAATTTGCGACCCGAGCTCGGCGCGAGCAGGAGTGCCGCGCTCACGCCGACGGCCGCGCTCACCACGACCAGACCGATCAGCGGCAGGAGGCGCGCGATTGTAGTGGGCTTTCGCTCGAGCCCCACGAGGTTCAAAATGTCATCGAGCTCGAGCTCGGCCATCGACTCCCCGAGCTGGTGGATGCCGCTCGCCGAACTCAGCGTCTTCGCTGTTTTGCTGTAGTTCATGACTTCATCCTTCCTGGGTTTCCGTTGAGACGAGCCTCGAACATCTGAACACCAGCATCTGTCAGCAAATCGAGTGCCAACGCGATTGTGCTTCGTTCACGTGAGCTTCCGCCGTGCCCGAGGCGACGGTGACCCGTGTTTGAGACATCTCGCCTCGTGCCGAGGCACAGCGCCACTCCGCGCGCTGAAGTGCTCGAGAAAAGAGCCGAAATGCGCGTTAGCGACGCGCGCGCCAACGCTCGCGCGCTGGCACGACGACTGCACTTCGATTGCTCGATGCCGGAACTCACCCCGCCGCGCTCCGCGGCACAACCGAACATGGGCGAGCTGCTCGAAAGCACGCTGCATCACGCCAAGGATTTGCTGCAGGCCGAGCTCGCGCTCGCCAAGAGCGAAGTCTCGAACGAAGTGTCGTCCGCGCTGGGCTCACTGGGCTTGCTCGCGGTCGGCGCGATCTTTTTGCAGGTCGCGCTGACTACGCTCGGCGTGTTGCTCGTGTTCGCGTTCGGCGTGAGCGCGGCGGCGGTTGCCGTCGTGTTGGTACTCGCCGCGCTCGGTGCGCTTTTTTGTCTGCTTGCCAAACGCGGGCTCGAGCGGCGTAAGCTGCCACGCACCGCGGCGCGGCTTGCCTTGGATACTCGTCAAGTGATGGAGACAGTGAAATGACGGATGCGATTTCGGCGGAAACTCGCCGCGCCGATCGAGCGCGCGCGGAGCTCATTTCCGACATTCGAAAGATCAAACAAATGGGAGATGAAATGATCGAAAAGACGGAGGCCGCCGTACACAAGGCGCCGGTGCTGATCGGGCTCGGAGCGGTGGGCTTGGCTTTGGTCGGAGTGGCGGTACTCGTGGGCCGGCGGCCGAAGCCGCGGCTCTTCGGCTTTCAACCTCCACGCTCGTTCTTCGCGGAAGCGGCGCGGGGCGCCGCGCTCTCGGCCCTCGGCGTGATTTCCGGCCGGCTCACGCAGCGACTTTTGACGTCCGCGCTCGAAGACTCGACGCAAAAAGCCTGACTCGGCTAGCCCAAAAAAT
>DATATR010000037.1:0-1927 GCA_036268695.1 Polyangiaceae bacterium
AGCGACATCTTGGCGCTCGCGAACGAAGTGCACGGCGTGGTCGTCGCGACGCATTCGAACGCGCGCGCCCTCGCCGATCATCCACGCAATCTGACGGACGACGAGCTGCGCGGCATCGCGGCCACCGGTGGCGTGATCGGCGTCAATTTCCACGGCCCATTTTTGGTGCGCGGGCGCCGCGCCAAGCTCGCCGACGTCGTCGCGCAAGTTCGCTATTTGGTGAAGATCGCGGGCGTGGATCACGTCGCGATTGGCTCCGATTTCGAGGGCGACATTCGTCCGCCCGAAGGCCTCGGCGACGCCAGCAAATTCCCGCTACTCGCCGCCGCGCTTTCCCGCGCCGGCATGAGTGATCAGAATATCGCCCAAATCTTTGCCGAGAACGCGCTCCGCATCTTGTGCCCGTCGAGCAACTGAGCGTGGCGCGGCTTTACAGCGCGCGGCCGCACTGATACTGCAAAAACGCTGAAATAGCGCCCAGCTAGGAAAAAAACATGGCCACGCTCGAAGCCCGTTGTCTCGATGCATTCCCCACTTGGCTGCGCTCGCTCGGCGAAGATGCGCGCGCGCTTTCTTTAGTGCTCGAAGCCGGTGACGCCGGAAACGCGCAACGCAAAGCTTGTGCCGCGTTGAACTACTTGTTCAAGTCGCTGGACTTGATCCCGGATGGGCTCGAAGACCTCGGTTTCATCGACGACGCGTTCGTCGTGCGCGCGGCTGCGGACGCGCTCAAGCAAGAATCCGAAGCGGAGCTTTCGAGCGATGCGAGCGGCACGCTCGCGCGGCTTGCGTCGGAGTGCGAGTTGGTGCGTGAGTTTTTGGGTGCCGAGTACGCGCGGCTCGCCAAGTATGTCGCCGCGCTCGAGCAGGGCTCGGCTCGTGGCCGCAGCGTGAACGACATCTTGAGCAACGCGGAGACGCGCGCCGACTTCGTGCGCGAAGTGCGCGAGTGGGCGAGCGGTTACGCCGTGCCGAGCTTCACGCGAGACGAACGCAACTTGGTCAAGCTGCGCTCGTTCCTGCTCGCCAAGTTACCGGCTTGAGTCGCCGCGCACCGGGCCGCGCGAGTCAGTCCACGCCCAGCATTTTTGCAGCTTTTTCGCCTTGCGCGGTCTGGGGCGTGTAGGCGTCGTACACGCCTTGATCGTGCGCGTGATCGATGCTGCCGCCGTTCGCGACGCGCTCCAGATCGATCAGGAGCGCCGCGGCCGACGCATAACGATTTTCTGGGTTCTTGCGCATCGCTTTGAGCACGATGGCTTCCACGTTCGGATCCAAGTCCTCGCGCAACCAAGACGGCGGCGGAGTCTTCGAAGTGAGTTGATGGCGAAGTAAGGTCGCGCTGAGCTCGAGATCGAATGGCAATTGGCCGGTGAGCATGCGGAACATCACCACGCCGAGCGCGTACACGTCGGTGCGAGCGTCGACTGGATCGCCGAGCACTTGTTCGGGTGCCATGTACTGCGCCGTGCCGCGCACCGACGGCGCCTCGGATGCGGCGCGCTGACCTTGGACCTCGGCTAGCCCGAAATCCAAAATCTTGATCCGTTTCGGCGCGCCCGGCGCCGAAGTGACGAATAGATTCTCTGGTTTGAGGTCACAGTGGATGATGCCGGCTGAGTGAAGCGCGCCGAGCCCAGCCGCGGTTTGCGCGGCGAGCGAGAGCGTCGGGCGAGTGCCGAGCTCGCGCTTGCGATCCAGCAAATCCGCGAGCAATTCGCCTTTCAAGAGCTCCATCACGAGGTACGGCGCGCCGACCTCCGGCTCGCGCACCGACAGCACGCGCACGACGTTTTCATGCGCGACCGCGAGCGCAGCGCGCGAGCCGATCAAGAAATGGCTGCGCAATATCTCACAGCGCGCGGCTTCGTCGGTGAGCACCTTGATCACGACGTCGTCTTCGCACAGTTCGTCCCAGCCCAAGTAG
>DATATR010000038.1:0-7613 GCA_036268695.1 Polyangiaceae bacterium
CGGTCGCTCATGAACTACATTGTAACCCTAACCCTAACGTATGCGTCAGGGTTTAGGCACGGGACTCATATAGTGAGCCGGCGCGCCGCTGTCAATCGCTGAATAAACCCAATAAAATCCAGAACTAGCGAGCGAACTGGGCCGCTGTTCCGAATCGGCTCGCGAATATGGCGGCTGCCTTGCGCGTCGGGAGGCGTTCGGTTCTCGGACGGATGAGCCACAAATCGAGGCACGGCTGAGGAGCTGCAGCGAAACCGGCACTGCGCCACTCCGCCGCGCCACGCATAGTCAGCGCATGACCAACGCCGCTCCGTGGAATCCCGAGCTGTACGACGACCAAGCTGCGTTCGTTTCTACGCTCGCGAGTGAGCTCGTGGTTTGGCTCCGACCCAGCTCGGGCGAACGCATTTTGGATCTCGGTTGTGGGACCGGCACACTCAGCGCGGAAATCGCGCGCCATGGCGCGCTCGTTACCGGCGTAGACAGCTCCGCGGAGATGATCGCTGGAGCACGCGAAAAATACTCGGAGCTTCAATTCGAGTTGGCAGACGGCCAGGCGTTGTCCTTCGACGGCGCGTTCGACGCCGTGTTCTCCAATGCCGCACTACATTGGATGCCGCGCGCGGACGACGTTGCGCAAGGGGTCGGACGCGCGCTTCGCCGCGGCGGCCGCTTCGTGGCCGAGTTCGGCGGTCATGGTTGCGTCGCGACCGTCGTGAACGCGCTCAGCGACGTGCTGCGTGAATGGAGCATCGATCCCGAGCCGTTTGTCGGGTGGTATTTTCCGCGCCCCGGCGAATACGCAGCATTGCTCGAGCGCCACGGTTTCATCGTCCGCGAGCTTCGCTACTTCGAACGTCCCACGCCGCTCTCCGGTGACGACGGACTATCGCAGTGGCTCGGCATGTTTCAAGCTCGGCTGATGGCGGAGCTTGGCGACCGCGCGCGAGAATTGTGCACGCAAGTCGCAGAACGTTGCCGCCCGGCGTTGTTTCGCGACGGCCAGTGGGTGCTCGACTACGTGCGTTTGCGCGTATTCGCGACCAAACCCTGAGCGCTGGGCTCGCCGTGTAACCGCCAGGTTTCGTGTAGCGAAACTTGGGGGAAATAGCGCACGCGCTAGCTCAAGAGGGTCAGCCGAGGTGTTCGTTGGCTCAATCCCTGACAGGCTTCCAAGTGATCTCGTTCGAGAATCGCTTGCAGCGTGAAGCCGCAGGGTTGATCGAAAAGCACGGCGGGCGCGTGATCTCGGCGCCCGCGCTACACGAGCTACCGCTCAGCGAGCACCCGGACGCAAAAATATTTTTCGATGCGCTCTTCGCCGACGCGGTCGACGCATTGATCCTACTCACGGGCATCGGCACGACGCTGCTGATCCGCGCGGCGCTCAAAGAGCGAGCGCGCGCCGAGGTGCTCGAACGACTGTCCCGCGTGACATTGGTTTCGCGCGGACCGAAGCCGACGGCAGCGCTCAAACCATTCGGACTACGGCCGACCTTGACCGCGCCCGAGCCGAACACCTGGCGCGAGCTGCTCGCAACGCTGGATCGCGAATTTCCGCTGCGCGAAAAGCGCGTCTTCGTCCAGGAATATGGCACGAAAAACCTCGCGCTGCTGAGCGCGCTCGGCGAACGCGGCGCGCACGTCGAGAGCTTCAAACTTTACGAATTGACGTTGCCCGAAGACACCGGCCCACTCAAAGCAGCGGTCTTGAAGATCGTGCGTGCGCAAGCTCACGTCGCGCTGTTCACGACCGCGCTGCAGCTCGAACATTTGTTGTTGGTTGCGCAGGAACTCGGGCTTTCGTCGGCGGTACTCCGCTCGCTCAACAGCGATCTCGTCGTTGCCTCGGTCGGGCCGATGACGAGCGCCGCGCTCGAGCGCCACGGCGTGAGCACCGACATCGTGCCCGGCCATCCGAAGCTCGGACACCTGGTGCTCGCCGTGGCACGTCGCGCGCCGGCCCTGCTCGACGAGAAGCGCGCGCGTCATGCAGCCGAATCACTGATTTTAGTGCCGGCGCGCGCGCTGGTCGGGAAATAGCGAGCTTTTCAGATCGAATAGCGCTGCGCGAAGACTTTGGCGTCAAGGACATCGAGCGCGACGACATCACCGGGCTCAACCGCGAGTGTGTCGAGCTCGGACTTCGGCATTTGAACCGTGATGCTCTCGCCTGTCGGCAGCGAAACGTAGACTTTGACGAAGCCGCCGACTCGCGTGAGCCGTTCGATTTTTCCGAGATCGACCGCAGCATCGCCGTTTGGCTTCCGCACGCGAATGTTGTGCGGACGAACGAAGGCGTGCACCGGCGTGCCGTCGCTCGCGCCGTTCGGCGCTGGCAGCAAATTGCGGCCGAACTGGGCTGCTCCGTGCGCGACGCGCCTTTGGATCACGTTCGCGCCGCCGAGAAACGAGGCGACGAACTCGTTCGCAGGATGGTCATAGAGCTCGTGCGGACTGCCGGCTTGAGCGATTTTGCCTTGCTCGAGCAAAACCACGTGCGAAGAAAGCTCGAGTGCCTCTTCTTGATCGTGCGTGACGAGGATGGTGGTGATGCCGGTACGCTCGTGCAGCGCGAGCAGCCACTCGCGCAGTTCGAGCCGCACTTGCGTGTCGAGCGCGCCGAACGGTTCGTCCAAAAGCAGTACCTTGGGTTCAATTGCGAGCGCGCGAGCGAGCGCGACGCGTTGGCGCTGACCACCGGAGAGCTGCGCCGGAAAACGTGCGCCGTAGCCTGGTAGCTGCACGAGCGAGAGCAACTCGGCGACGCGCTTTCGAACCTGCACACTGGGCAAACCACGGATTTTCATGCCGAACGCGATGTTGTCCGCTACGCACAGGTGCTTGAACAGCGCGTAACTTTGAAACACGAAACCGACATTGCGCTCGCGCGGCGAGCGGAAAGTGACGTCTTCGCCGTCGAGGAATACGCGGCCTTCGTCCGGGACTTCGAGGCCCGCGATCAAGCGCAGCAACGTCGATTTGCCGGAGCCCGAAGGGCCGAGCAGCGTGGTGATCGCTTTCGCGCGCGCCTCGAACGACACGCCGGCGACCGCCGGGGCTTCGTGATTCGAGCTCGCAAAACGCTTGATCATTTTTTCGACGCGAACACTCACAGCGCAACTCCTTCGAGACCCGTGGTCGCGCGCAGCGGCACCCCGAGCGCACTCAGCGACGCCTCGCGCTTGGCTTGGCGACTCGACGCGGCAAACTCCGCGAGCTTCTTCACGCACAGCGTGAGCAACGCGAGCGCAGCCAAGAGCGAAGCGACCGCGAACGCGCCCACGAAATTGTATTCGTTGTATAGAATTTCGACTTGTAGCGGCAGCGTGTTGGTCAGGCCGCGCACGTGACCGGAGACCACGCTGACCGCGCCGAATTCGCCCATCGCGCGCGCATTGCATAGGATCACGCCGTAAATTAGGCCCCAGCGCACTTTCGGCAACGTGATGCGAAACAGGATCTGCGGCCCGCTCGCGCCGAGCGTGAGCGCTGCCTCTTCTTCCTCGTTGCCCTGCGCTTGCATCACCGCGGTCACTTCACGAGCCACGAGCGGAAAGGTGACGAATGTCGTTGCCATGACGATGCCGGGGACCGCGAAAATGATTTTTATGTCGCGCTCGGCGAGCCATGGGCCGAACCAACCGTGGGCCCCAAACAAAAGTACGAAGATGAGTCCGGAAATGACGGGTGAGACGCTAAACGGCAAATCGACCAGCGTGACCAGCACGCTCTTGCCCCAAAAGTCGTACTTCGAGATTAGCCAGGCCGCAGCGATGCCGAACGCGACGTTGAGCGGCACCGAGATCGCCGCCGTGAGCATCGTCAGCCGAATTGCGTCCACGGTTTCGTCTTGTGCGAGCGCCGCAAAATAAGCGCTCGCGCCTTTCGAGAACGCGGCAGCAAACACGGTAGCGAGCGGAGCCAGCAGAAACAGCGCCAAAAACAGCAGTGCGAGCGCGATCAGCAGCGCGCGAGCCAACTTGCTTTCGCCGAGCTCGGTTCGACGGCGATGCAGCGTGCGTGCAGCTTGCGTGATCGCGCCGCTCATCTCGCCTCAGCGCGACGCGCCCAGCGTTCGAGCAAGTTCACGCACAAGAGTAAGCCGAACGATGCACTGAGCATGACGCCGGCGATCGCGGTTGCGCCCGCGTAGTCATATTGCTCGAGCTTGGTCACGATCAGCAGTGGCGTGATTTCGGTGCGCAGCGGCATATTGCCGGAGATGAAGACGACCGAGCCGTACTCGCCGAGCGCACGCGCGAACGCGAGCGCAAAACCGGTGAGCGTGGCCGGCAGCAAGCTCGGGAAAATCACGCGCCGAAAAGTTTGGAAGCGCGAAGCGCCGAGCACTGCCGCGGCCTCTTCGATGTCCGGATCGAGCTCTTCGAGCACCGGCTGCACCGTGCGCACGACGAAAGGAATACCGATGAAGGTCAGCGCGAGCGTGACACCGAGCGGTGTGAACGCGACTTTTACCCCGATTTTTGCCAGTTGTTCACCGAGCACGCCGTGCTCCGCGTAGACCGTGGTGAGCGCAATCCCGGCGACCGCGGTCGGCAGCGCGAAAGGCAAATCGACCAGCGCGTCGACGATGCTGCGCCCCGGAAAGCGATAGCGCACGAGCACCCAAGCGACGAGCACACCGAAGATGGCGTTGATCAACGAACCGGCGAACGCCGCGCCGAAGCTCAAGCGATAAGCGGCGAGCGCGCGCTGATCGGTCACTTTGCTCCAAAACTCGTGCGCGCCGAGCGAACTCGATTTGATCACCATCGCCGATAGTGGCAGGAGCACGAGCAGCCCGAGATAGAGCACGGTGTAGCCGAGCGACAAACCGAATCCGGGCAACACGCCGCGAGTCTTGAAGCGCACGGCTGAGCTCACTTCGTCGGTTGATAGATTTGGTCGAACACGCCGCCGTCGTTGAAATGGGTGGGCTGCGCTTTGGACCAACCGCCGAAGAGCTCGTCGACGGTGAACAATTTGACGTCCGGAAAAGTCTGTTTGTGTTTGGCGAGCACGGCGGGATCGCGCGGGCGATAGTAGTTTTTCGCGATAATTTCCTGGCCTTCCGGCGTATAGAGAAATTTCAAATACTCTTCGGCGACCGCGCGCGTACCGTGTTTTTCGACGTTCTTGTCCACGATCGTCACGGGCGGCTCGCACAGCACGCTGATCGACGGCACGATCAGCTCGAGTTTGTCTTGCGCGAATTCGTGGATACTCAAGACGGCTTCGTTCTCCCAAGTGATCAGTACATCCCCGATTTTGCGCTCGACGAACGTGGTCGTCGCGCCGCGCGCGCCGGAGTCGAGCACGGGCACGTTCTTGTACAGCTTGGTCACGAACTCGCGCGCCTTGGCTTCGCTGCCGCCAGGTTGCTTCAAGGCGTAGCCCCAAGCCGCCAAATAGTTCCAGCGCGCGCCGCCACTCGTCTTCGGGCTGGGGCTGATCACTTGCACGCCATCGCGCACCAAATCATTCCAATCTTTGATTTGTTTGGGGTTGCCCTGCCGCACCACGAACACGATGGTGGAGGTGTAGGGGGCACTGTTCGAAGGCAAGCGCGTTTGCCAATTGTCCGGGATCAAATGGCCTTTTTCGGCTAGAATATTGACGTCGTAGCCGAGCGCGAGCGTGACCACGTCGGCCTCGAGACCATCGAGCACGGCGCGGGCTTGTTTGCCGCCGCCACCGTGGGATTGATTGATCTTCACGTCTCCGCCCGTCTTCGCTTTCCAATATTTGGCGAACACACCGTTGAGCTCTTGATAGAGCTCACGCGTGGGATCGTAAGATACGTTCAACAGCGTGACCCGGGTCGAGCTCTTGCTTGCTTCAGGTGCAACGGAGCCCGCGGCCGACGCGCCGCCCGCAGAGCTCGCCGCGTCGTTCCTTTTGCAAGCCGTGAGATCGAAACTCAGCGCGCACAAAGCGCTCAGCGCGAGCTTCGCCAGCGCGCGACGTCCAATGCGCGCTGAAGGATCGGGAGTCGATGGATCCAAAAGCAAATCGCTCATCGGGATGCTCAAGCGTTGGCGCCCGCGGCGAGACGCAATTGAACGAGTGACTGATTCGGCTCTGGAGTCAGCGCGCGATCCATGCGCGACACCAAATCGGCCAGGGTCATGTCTTCGAGCACGCGCAGCGCGACGTTGCCCATCGCGCCGAGCGCGGCCTCAGCAGCGCACGCGCCAGGCCCCGGGCACTCGGCGCAGCGGACCGGGTGGTCCCAATTCAGGCACGGAAATGGGAACGCCGCGCCGTCCAGAATGCGGATCACGGAGGCGACGTTGATTTCGTGTGCCGGCGCGCGCAGGGCATAACCTCCGCGCGGACCTCGACTACTGGTAAGCACACCACTGCGCGTCAGTTGGCGCAAAATGGTGTCGAGGAAGCGGCGCGGAATGCCCTCGTTTGCCGCAATTTCTGCCGCTAGCTGAGTTCGACCTCGCTCTTGATGGGCGAGGTTGAAGAGTGCCCGAAGCGCGTACATTGTTTTGCGAGTCACCATAACTCTATTAACCTGATAGAGTTAATTCCTACCGATCTGCGTGAGCGCTGTCAAGCACCGAATGCGCGCTGTCTCGCAAACTACCTGAATAGGCTATTCCGGTCCGCGTGAAACCGGGTAGAAGTCCGGACCGATGCCAGCCGCCAAAGCCAAGAAGAAGACCGAACCGGAGCCTCGATCGCGACCTCGAGTCGCCGCCGGCTCAGGCGACGAGCTGGGCGCCGCGGAAGTGGCTCGACGCGTCGCGGAAAGCCTAAAACGCTATCGAAAGGCACGCGGGCTTTCGCTCGATGAGCTCGCGGCGAAGAGTGGCGTCAGCCGCGCCGCGCTCTCGCAGATCGAAGGCACGCGCACCAACCCGACGCTCTCGGTTTTGTGGAAGGTGGCGGTTGGACTCGATCTGCCGTTTCACGACTTGCTTGGTGTCTCGGAAGATGGAAATGCCAAGATCCTGCGCGCCGGCGACTCGCCGCCGTTGAAGAGCGCGGATGGGCGAATGGAGAGCCGGCTGCTTTCGCCCGGTGGTTCTTCGCCGGACGTCGAGATCTATGAGCTACGTTTTTTGCCTAAAGCCATCCATCGCAGCGAGCCGCACGGCCGCGGCACCCTGGAAACACTGGTCGTCATGACCGGCGCGCTCCGCCTGTCGCTGCAAGACGCCGAGCACGACCTGCTACCAGGGGACGCGATTTTCTTCAAAGCAGACATAGCGCACACTTATGAGAACCGCGCGACGCACGAGACACGCTGCTTCAACGTGATTCGCTATGCGCGCGATTGAGCTTCGATCTCCGCGCGCGCCGGCCGCTCGCGGCGCAGTGCCGACTCCGCTTCCTGCGAGAACTGCTCGAGCAGCGCGCTGAACTTCGAAGGACCGCAACGACTCATCAACAGGCAGCGACTAGCGCGTTGCTTGCACAAACGTCGCACGCGCCAGACCGCCGCGTGGCTATTCACGTCCGTAACGACGATAACCACGTCGCAGCGCTCCACGAGCGCGTCGAGCGATGACGTACCACGCCCTGCCATATGGCCGCTGTGGTGTTCGAAGCGATACCCCGCGCGTTCCGCGAGCTCGGCGTAGAATCCGTCGTTC
>DATATR010000039.1:0-15415 GCA_036268695.1 Polyangiaceae bacterium
CATCGATCAAACTCGCGGCTGGTTCTATTCGCTGCTGATGATCTCGTCCTTGATCTTCGATCGCGAAACCCAGGAGAGCTTGAAGCTCGAGCGCGTGCGTGAGTTGCCACACCCGTTCCAGACCTGCATCGTGCTCGGGCATATCTGCGATCGCGAGGGCAAAAAAGAGTCGAAGAGCAAAGGCAATTACACTCCACCCGATATCATCATCGACCGCGTGCGCATGGATTTTGGCGCGCTCGCCGAAGCCCACGGCCAAACGCCCGCGCCGGGCGAAGCGCTGATCGCGCGCGAAGACTTGGAGGGAATGGATTTGGAGGACGGCGCAGATGTCGTGGTCTATCGGCCCGATCGCGGCGAGCGGCGCGTCTCGCTCAAGCTCCGCGTGCTGAAGAAGCTACCGCGTCGCGTGCTCGTGCTTTCAGCCGCGGATCGCGCAGAGCTCGAAGCCGAACCCATCGCGACTGGCATGGCTACGCTGCCGCAAGAAGTGCCGCGCGCGCCCTTCGCCCAGCGCGTCACGGTCGAAGATCCGCACACACCGGCGCCCGGCGCGGACGCGTTCCGCTGGTTTTTCTACGCGTCGTCGCCGCCGTGGAGCAACACGCGACACTCGCTGCGCAACGTGCGCACGTTACAGAAGGATTTTTTGATCAAGATCCGGAACGTGTATTCGTTCTTCACGATCTACGCGAACATCGATGGTTGGGATCCGTCGAATCCAGCGCACGCGGCGCGCCGTGCAGAGGAGCGCAACTTGCTCGATCGCTGGCTGCTCAGCGAAGTCGAGCTCACCACCCAAGCGGTGCGCCGCGCGCTCGATGCCTACCTGAGCTACGACGCCGCGCTCGCGTTGATCGAACTCGCTGAAAGCCTTTCGAATTGGTACGTGCGACGTAGCCGTTCGCGCTTCTGGGCTTCCGGGCTCGACCAAGACAAGCGCGATGCTTACGCCACGTTGCACCAAAGCTTGGTCACGCTGAGCCGGCTGATCGCGCCGTTCGTGCCATTTTTGAGCGAGGAAATTTATCAAAATCTACTGGTGCATCCCGGCGTGGCCGGCGCGGCAGCAAGCGTGCATTTGGATCGCTTCCCCGAGACCAACGACGCGCTGATCGATCGGCGCTTGGCGGAAGAAACGCGCGCCGTGCGCGACATCGTCAGCCTCGGACTGAGTGTCCGCACGTCGAACAAGCTCAAGGTGCGCCAGCCACTCGAACGCGCTGACGTCGTCTTCAACGACGCTCGCTTGCTCGATCGACTACATGAATACAAATCGTTGATTCAAGAAGAGCTCAACGTTCACGAAGTGCGCTTCATGTTTCCGGGCCACGAGGACGGCGCTGTCGCGTTTCGGATCAAACCGAATTTCCGCGCGCTCGGCCCGCGACTCGGAAAAAACGTGCAAGCCGCGAAGAAAGCCCTCGAAGCCGCCGATGGCAGCGCGCTCTACGCCGAGCTGTCGCAAACGGGCAAGGTTCGCCTCGAAATCGAGGGTGAGCGCTTCGAACTCGGGCCCGAAGAAATTCAGGTCAGCGCCGAGGCCGCGCCGGGATTCGCCGCGGAGACCGGTCGGATCGGCGTCGTCGTGCTCCACACCACGCTCAGCGAAGCCTTGATCGACGAAGGTCTGCTCCGCGAAATCGTGAGCCGCGTACAAGCCGCGCGGAAGGAGCTCGGGCTCGAATTCACCGCGCGGGTCAAACTTTGGATCGGCGGTGGGGAGCGCTTGCTTCGGGTAGCGCGCGCGGGTGAGAACCATTTGCGTCAAGAATGCCTGGCCAGCGAAGTGAGCTTCGGTTCACACGCTGCGTCGAAGCAGTACGAGCTCGGCGAGGAGGCCTTGGTGCTTCACGTCGAACCAGCGCTTTGACGATTAGGCTCGGCGCAGCGAGACTGGTTCGCCGAGCTTCGCGCTGAGCAAGCGCGCGAGCGTGGTCCACAGCTCGTCCCCGGTTTTGCCTGCGATCCAGTTTTTTTTGCCTGGTTCGAAATCGAAGTGCCAGGCCAAACGATCCGCGGCAAGCCAGATTTGCCGAGCCGCGCGATGCGAATTGATGACGTAACGAGTGCCGTCGGAAAATTCGATCGTGAGGATGTCGCTCGCAAGTTCTGCTTCGAGCGCGTCGTTTTCGACCGCGTCGAGGCTCGCGATCAAGTGCTCGAGCTCGGGCTGTGCGAGCGCATCGTAGTCGGCTTCAGAGAGAGCAGGGGACATGTAAGCGTGGAACCTACTATTGGAGCTTTGGCAAACAAGTCGGTGTGACGCAACGGTTACCGGGCATGCAGTCGTTGTCTGTCTGGCACGGCCAAGCGCATTTGCCGGCGGCGACGTTGCAGTGATGAGTGAGGCACTGCACATCGCTTTGGCATGGCAACGCTTGGGGCCCGGGTTGCGACAGAGTGCCCGCCGGCGCCGGTGCAGGTGACGGCGTGTCTACGACGGCTCGTGCGCTTGCGGCATCGCCGTAGCCTGGGGGCGGTACGGGAGTGGTTCCCGCTGGCTGTGTCGGATATCCCGTTTGCGCGGGCGGCGCGTCTTCGGATTTTTGGCACGCTGCGAGGAATGCTGTCGAAAGCGACAGAAGCGCCAAACTCAGTGTTCGAACCCGAGCAACTGATGTCTTCATGCTGCTAGCTCCGCGTTCATACTTTGTGTTCATCCGCGCGCCGAGACCCACACTATCACCATTCCTCCGTAACTCGAAAAGAGCGGCGCGAGTGCGATGCGAGCGCGAGTAACGCGACCAAAGGCGACTGAAGCGACGGGAATAGCGGCGAATCGGAGAAGCGCTCGCCGTCGAATATGCGTGCTCGTTCTAATTCGAAGTTTGTCTGAGTATCGAAGCGAGTATTCGAAAAGGATGTTATGTTCGTCGGCTCGGCTGATGGTGAATCGGGCGGAGCGAGCGAACGTGGTCAGCGAGCAAGTCGTGGCGCGACTCGACAGCGACTTGCGTGCCGCGCTTCGTCGTCGGCCGGCACAAGAGGCGCGGCTCGCCGGCGCGCTGCGCGCTGTTGCGCCGTATTCCTGGAAACTCAGCGACGGGCTCGCCGATGCGTTCGAACTGATGGTGCGCCGCGCTTCGTTCGATCGCCCACTCTATGCCGTCGCCGCGCGCTCCGTCGCGGAGTCGAACGAATACCGCAGTAGCGGCGCTTTCAGGGACGCGCTCGAGCGGGAAGAACCCCAAAATTTCGCCACGCTTTCCGCGGCCTGCAAAACGACGGATCCGGCGCTCTCCGATTCGCTCGCGAAGGTCGCGCGCAGCCGTCACGCGCACTTGGCCTTTGCGGCGGAGGTCGCGAGGATCGCCCGCGGCGAATCTTCGGGCGCGCACGTCGCCTCGATCGCTCCGAAAATCAAAGAGAGCCACCGCATCGCGCTGTGTCTCGAGCTGTTCGTGCCACTCACTTGGTCGAAGCCGCTAGCACCAGCGATTGGGCCCGCGCTCGCGGTCTTGCGCGAAGCAGAGCGGCACCTGGGGCGCTGGCTCGTGCTCGCGGAAGTCGCGACTCGGGCAGGGGATCCGTTGCCGCTCGCGGAAGCGAGCGAACGCGCGAGCGAGGGCGCCTCGAGCTCGCGCGCCGCTTGGGCCATGGTGGCCTGGGCGCTCTCGCGCGGCGCAGCTCCGCCCGAGATTCGGCCAACCGTGGAGCTGGTCGCACGCTTGAGCGATCGCCCGAGCGCGGATCGCGACACGACCTTTTTGTTTCGTTTGGCGCGCAAAGGTGCCCCATCCGCTCGCCCCATGCTCGAGAGCATGGCCAAAAGCCCACTCAGCGACGAGACGGCCGTGCGCGCCGCGCTACATTTGGTGCGTGACTACGGAGACGCACGACCGCTCGAGCTCCTGCGCGTGGCCGCGACCAGCCCGCGGCGCGACGCGGTGCGCGGGCTCGCGACCGCCGCGCTATTCGACGTCGGTCAAACGGAGGCGGCGCGGGAGCTCGCGAAAGGCTTGGTGGTCTCGCGACAGTTGGCCTCGGTCGCCTGGGGCGGGCTGATTCTGGCCGCAGCAATGCAAGAGCGATCCGAGATCGTCAACGAACCGACCGTGCGCCGGATCCAATTCGGTTGGGCCGAATGAGATCGAGTTGGGTTGGGATCGGGTGCGCGCTTTTGCCGGCGTTGTTCGCTCAGTCTGCGCGTGCGGACGGACCGAACCAGGTCGAGGTTACTGTTCTCGAGGCGCGGGATTGGCTTCGACCCGGCGCGGACCACTTGGCAATCAGCCGAGAAATACCGCAGTCCTTGCCCACGGATTCAGCGCAAATCTCCGCACTGGATGCGCCACGTTTGGTGCTCAGCGGTTTGGGTGCAACACCTGGCGCGCTTCAGCTCGGTACTTATTCGTCGGCGGGCGCGTTGCTCGACTTGCTCTCGAATCCGCCGCTGACGCGCGCGCCATGTCCGCCCAATAGCTCGAGTCATGATTGCTGGTCGACGCTCCCGATCTTGCTCACGCCCGACAAGCTTGACCGCGAATACGCAGCCGCCAAAGGGCGCGCGATCGAAGCCGCGTTGGGAGGTGAGTTGCGCGTGGAGTACGCCCGGAGGGTCGTCGCAAAGTTTCAGATCGGGGCCCCGCGCAGCGCCGCGTTCGCGCCGTACGATCGGCTGAGTGCCAAGCTGCGCGTGCGCATCCTGCGCGTTACGCCGGGCGGCGCGCCGGCGATCGGCGGGGACTCAGCCTCTGCGATCCGCATTGCTCGCGCGGAGATCGCCACCGCAAGCAAGCTGTGGTCACAGTGCGGGGTCGATTTGGAAGGGCCAAAAGGAGCGGAGATTGAAGTCGTGGATCCACCGCCGCCGGAGCTGCTCGCGATCGGTTGCGATTCCGGGCTGCCGGCGAGCGGTGGATTCGTGAGCTTCGCCCTGGCCGATCGTCGCGTACGAGTGCCGACGCACGCCGGCGAGTCGCCGCTGGTCGTTGCCGATCGAGTCGCGCGCGCGATCCGTGCGCTCGGCCTGCGTGCCTGGGTGAGCCCGAATCAGCGCACGAGCGCCGGAGTTGCGGGCGCGGTCGACGTGCTTGCCCGAAGTCCAGACAATGCCCCAATCGCAATCCGCGCGCTGCCGAACGCTGAGCTCAGTAACGACGCGACGCTCAGCGTGTGCCTGGGTGAAGTCGAGCTCGGCAACGGGCTCTCGCATTTCGTCGAGAGTGACGCGGCGGCCGGCACGCTCGAAGAACGCGCATTGGTGAAGGCGTTCGATGACGGCGATCCGAGCACAATCGACGTGTTCATCGTGCCGTCCTTCGACCAATCGGGGCGCATCGGCGAGTCGTTCATCGATGACGACGGCTCGGCCATTCAGAACACGGTGATCATCGACCGCGCGGCGGTTCGCGCCGGTCCGCGCTCGTACGCGCTGGCGCACGAAATCGGACACATCCTTTTAGATATGCCGGGGCACCCGGACGACTACGGCGTCGACCAATCGAGTGCCCTGATGGACGCGGACGCCGCGGACGCTTCCGTGTTTGGGCCACGCCGCCTCAGCCTCGACGATTGCGAGCGCGCGCTGCGCGAAAGCGGACCCACGGCGCGAATCCCAATCCTCAAATCATGGCCGTTCAGCCAGCGCGAACCAGCCAAACGCGCTACTTCGGCACGATGAGCGTTTCGAGCTCCGTGCCCGCGGGATAGGCATAGCTCACGAACGAATCGAAGCCGTCGACCACGACGCCGACTTTGTCGCTCGCCTCGACCCGATGCACGCCGTCGTTTTGTAGTCCGGGCGACAGATTGTCCGGTGCTTGCTTATTGGGATCGATGACCGGAAAGCTCAGCTGGCAGCTGTACACGACGAACGGGGACGGCCCGACCACTTTGCGTTGATTCGGATCGGTGATGCCGTCCGCGTCCGCCGACGTGCAGCCTTCGACTTGCTCGACGGGTTGACTATCGAGTTGAACACTCGCGCTGCGCGGCGCGATGATGCGCACGAAATCGAAGTCGTACTTGTCCGGCGTGAGAAACACGTAGGAAGTTCGAAACTGCTCGATCGGAGGCATGATGATCAAGCTGGGATCGCCGCCTGGGTAGCCAGTCGGCACGTTCGCAGCCTGCTGGCTCGGTGAAACGCTGCCGAAGGCGACCGGCGCATCACTCTGCAGGGTGAAGTGATGATCGCTCGCGATGGTGACGAACGAGCCGCGCGCGGGCAGATTGAAGCTCTGGAACTGCCCGGACAGCGTGGTCGTGACGTTCGCGCCCGAGTCGGTCGTGGCCACCACTCGAAAGTACTCGTCTTGGTCGGCGGGTCCGATCGGCGCGCCCGCTCGAATCAACGCTTCGGTGCGGTTCGGCGAGACCGTCCCCACGAAGTTCTCGCCAGTCGTGCGAATCGGATCGAGTTGCTCCTCCAAGTGATCGGCGCAGCACTGACGATCGGAGAGATCTTGGAAGAACGGCGCATCGCTCGCCTCGCCGCCGCTGAACACGACCAGCGGCGCATTGGTCGACACCACCGAACCAGTGAAGTCCGCGTTGAAATCGTCGGTCTCCAGATTCAGCACGTCGAACGCGCCGAGATCGAAATCGAGTGACCCTCCCGCCGAAGTGGGCGGAATGCTCTTGCCGTCGCCCAGGATGCGCGTGGTGCTGTCGAGGTGAATGTGAGTGTTTGCTTGAGTGCCGACGAGGGTTAAAAAAGCACGCAAATTCACCGGGTTTTGTGGGCTGAAATTGGTGTCCGGATCGCTCGTGTTCGCGATCGTTTGCGGCCAGCCGAGCACGACATAACTCGGCACGACGTCGTCGCTCAGGGGTGCGAGCGCTTCCGTGGGCTTTAGCAACGAAGCGTCGTTCGAGAACACGTTGACGTTGTCGAGCGGGTTGAATTGGTAAGCGACGACGGGAACCGTCGTATGAATCCGGTAGGCGTGGCGCGTGAGCGCAGTGTTCGTGCCGGTATTGAATTCGCCCGGCGGCGAACCGTCGACTTCGCGCGGGCCGAGGCGAAACACGCGCAAGCTCAAGGGCGGGATCGTCGCGGTGGCGATCGTGGTCGGCGCGTTGTCAGTGCCCGGATCGCTGTCATCTTGCTCGATCGTCACGTCGGTGGAGATGTCCGATTCCGGGTTGCTCACGACGACGGCGTACTGCTGTGCCGCGGCGTTGAGCGTATCGTCGACTTTCGCGTTGTCGAGATCGACCGCGTAGTACTCGCAGCCGACATTGCTCTGGCGCTCGCTGGCTTGTTCGCACAGGTCGACGCACGCGCCGTCGCGACAAACTAGTCGGTTCGCCGGATCGCACGTAGTTTCCGCATTCTGCGTCGAACCCGTTCCATCGCACACCATCACGGTCTCGCCCGTGCACGAAAGCGCGTTCGGCTCGCACACCGCGCACGCGGCGAGCGATTTCGAGCAAATCAAACCTCGGCTCGGGCAGTCGTCCACGGTCACCCACTCGGGGCCCGAGTCGCTGTCCACGCAATGTTCGAGCACTTGATCGCAACGTGACGTTCCGACCGTGCATAGCGGCGCAGTCGCACTCGGCGCAAGCCAGCGCTCGCCGCTGTCGTAGCTGCAAGCGGTGAGGCCGAGCAGTAAGGGCAGACCGGCGAACTCAATAATTCGCGTAGAAAATGTCCTGCGCATAGGCCGTCCAGCCGCGCTCCGTGAGGCTGCGATAAGTGAGCGAGCCATAGTCGAATCCAGCGATCTGTGCCGCACTCACCGTGATCGTCAGTGGCCCGCGGCTCAGCCCGAGCGGAGTCGGCAACGCATTCAGGTCCGGCACGGTAAACGAGTTGGTCGTGCCGGGCGTCACGACAGTCCAATTGATCAGCCCATCCGCGCTCTCGAGATCGTAAACCACGACATCTACGGAGGCACCGCCGGCTGCGCGCGAAGAAGCCAGTGACACGCCGTCCCACGCGCTGTTCGGCGCGGGAGCGTCGAGCGCCGGCACTTGCACGAACTGATTGATTTGGATCGGGTCACTCGTGGTCGTCGCGGACACCAAACCGACGACCGAGAGCGGCGTGCCGCCGGCTGCGCCCGTGACGGCGCTGGCCGTCGCAATGTAGTTCGTGCCGAGCAAGCTGCCGTCGAGCGGCGGGACACCAACGAACGAGAGCGAGCCCGAGATGGGTAAGAGTCTCGAGATCGAGCCGGTCGGCAGGATCGCGTAGCCTTCGCTGCCGACTTGAATCGCGGCATTCGCTTGCACGCGATCCGGGCCCCGCTCGGTGACAGTCGGTGGAGCGAGGTTCAAAGTCAGTGCGTGATCCAAATCGACATCGATTTGAATGAACACATCGCTCGTCGTTTGACCTGTTTCGGTCGCGACGCCGCGCACGAGGCCCATTTGATAGGCCGTGAAGGTCGGTGGATTGAGCGTGCGATTTTCGATGCCCGCGAGCGCATACAGCGTGAAGTTCCCGGGCAAGCCGAAGTTCGTGAACGAGTAGCCGCGATCGCCGGTCGATTCGGGGGTGATCGCGTCGCTTGCGCTCGGCAAAGTAAACGTGGCGGTGGGACTTGCTGCGAGCCGAAATACATAGGCCACGAGCTTTTCGTCGCTCGATTTCGGTGTCGGCACGTCGACCCAGCCGTCGCGTTTGAACTCCGCGGTCGCGGGCCACACGATTTGCCCGCTGACGTTGGCGCCAAAGCTCGCCGTGCCACCGCTCGGCGGCAGCTCACCCGAGCCCGATGCGCAGCTCGGCGACAAGATCGGATCCAGAAACACGGTGACCGTATCGACGGGCACGCCGACGAAGGTTTGGGGTTGGTGGCACTTCGCGGCGATGGTCACGGTGCGCGTTGGACCGAGGCCAGCCTTCGAGTCGACCGCGACGCCGTTTTTGTCGGTCTGCAAAATGTCCGCGCTGGCGAGATCGTCGCCAACGATGACCGTTGCGTCCGGGATCGCGAGTCCACTGATATTATCGAGCGCGAGCACGCGCAGATTTGCGTCGAGCGTGTTGCCGCTCAAGCCACCCTTGAACCCATTGTCGCTGTTGCCGTAGACGAAGCCGTCGAGCACGTCCACTTCGACGCCGTCTGATGTCGTCACGCGGATGGCCTTGCTGCCTTGCGTGCCGGGCGGCGCGGTGCACACGAGCTCGTGCGAATTCGTCACTTTGGTCACGACGCATGGGCTCTGATCGATCACGATCTCCGTGTCGCTGTCCCAATTCGTTCCGTCACCCTCGAGCGTGATTACGGTGCCGCCCGAAGTCGGTCCTGTTGCGGGTGTCGCGTAAAATTGATCATAGGTGTAGCCACCGGTCAGCGTCGCGCTGGTCGACGTGTCCGCGCCGTCTTGAACCGTCACGTCGACGGCGCCCGCGTGCCCGGCTGGTACCGTCACTTGAACGCGCTGCGGGTCGATCGGCACGATCGCGCTCGCATCGAGCTCGGTGTTGCCGAACCAAACCCGCGCGTCGCTGCTGAAGCCGTTGCCGCGTACCAACGCCAAATCTCCGCCCGCGAAGGAACCATGCGGCGGATCGACGCCGAGCACGATGTGCGGCGCGGCCGGCGGTAAGTCGACACTGGTATCGAGCACGCCCGAGTCGATCAGCAATGCTGGGCCGCCGCCACCGCCGTCCTGGCGATCGGTCAGCGGCACGAACGGCGCGTCCGCGCGCGAGATGCAGCCTGGCGCTGCCCACGCAAGAACGAGCGCCAGCGTGCCGGCCACCCCGACCCGCCCTTGCCAAGTTCTCGAAAAGCTCGTCATTGGCGTAGCCCGCAGCTTCGAAGGCTAAGCCCGAGCAGTCACTCGGGCAAGCGCGGGACAGAATTGGTCACCCTCCCGGCTTCGGGAAACGTTGGCGGACTCTGTGTCGAATTCGCAATCAGCTGGCGACGCGGGCCGGCCGCAGCGTAGCCGCGCGCAAATCGAGCGCATTCAAGATCTGAAGCGCGACCCGTTTACGTGACCCGTCTTCGATTGGGCCGACGCACGCTGGACAGCCGCCGCTCTTGCACGGGCAACTCTCGATCAGCGCTCGGGCATGTTCGAGTAACTCCGCTGCGCGCTCGAACATTCGTTCGGCTAGCCCGACTCCGCCGGGATGCGCGTCGAACAAAAACACGGTTGGGTCGAAGCCGCCCGTGCGCCCGGCGTGGTAGTCGCGACCGGGCGCCGCGAGCGCGCCGTCCGCACCGGGTAACCCGCCATCCCCGAGGGTTTGCCCGAGGTCACGTGGGTCGCACATCATCGCCAATGTCGAAACGGTCTCGAGCGCCGCGCCGAGACCGCGCAGTCCGTCGATGATCGTCGCGCGCGGGTAGGGCAGCTCGCCGAGCACGGCCTCCGGCAGCGTCAGCCAAAAGCTCGTGGTGTGCATTTGCATCTCGGGCAAATGCACGTCCCCGTAGCCGGCGTTCTCATGGGTGAAGAATTTGATTTTTTTGTAGCCAGTGACTTTCTCGATCACCTTCACGTCCCCGAAGCCGAGCACAGCGCGCCCGAGCGCGTTTTTGGCTTGCTCCTCGATCACCGCCACCGTTCGATAGGTGAGGGCGGTCGTGAAGTAGTCCGGCGCGACTTTGCGCACGAAGGCCTTGTGGTTGTCGAAATCGAGCCGCTCGACTTGATACTGCTCGGCGTCGTGCTGGTAGATCGCCTGCTCGTGGAGCATCGTATGCGTCGCGCGATAATCCAATTCGGCGATCGATTGGTTGGTGCCGAGATCGACGATCACGAAGTTGTCCCAGCCGATGTTGCGCAATGAGACGGCGTTCGCGGGGAACGCCTCGCCTGCCCAGTGATAGCGGCCACCGGCTTCGTGCACCAAGCCGTGGCTCGCGAGGTAATCGAGCGCGTCGCGCGTCGCGTTTGGGTCGAGCGTGAGGTAGCTTTCGCCGCGCGCGGGTTCGGGCTCGGCGGGCCGCGCGCCGCGCGCCGCGAGCTCGAACGGCGCTTCGAACGCGGCGCACTTCAAATGCTGAATCAGGACCTCGACGTTGCTCGGATCGATGCGCGCTTCCTCGGCGTTCGAATCGAGCAAATATTGCGGTTCGCGCGCGAGATATTGATCGAGCGCCTCGCTCGAGCACACCAGCACGGCGATGCTCGTGTCGGAGCGCCGCCCGGCGCGGCCGAAGCGCTGCCAAGTGCCGGCCACGGAACCCGGATATCCCGCGCAAACCACGGCATCCAAATCCCCGATATCGATGCCGAGCTCGAGCGCGTTCGTGGCCACCACGCACAGGATTTCACCGCTCCGCAGTCCGGCTTCGATCGCGCGGCGACGTTCGGGCAAATAGCCGCCGCGGTAAGCCACGATCGCGTCACTGCCCGCCACGTCCCCAACGCGGGCGCGCAGATACTTGAGCATGATCTCGACCGAATTGCGCGAAGGTCCGAAGACGATCGTCGGCACTTTGGCGCGCAGCAAATCGGCGGCTAAATTGACGCTCTGTTTCAGCGTGCTCGCGCGCACGCCGAGCTCCTCGTTTACGACCGGAGGATTGTAGATGTACACCTCGCGCATCGAACGCGGCGCGCCCGAGCGATCGACCAAGCGCACCCGTTCGGGTTCAGCGCCGATCAGCCGAGCCGCGTGCTCGCGCGGGTTACCGATGGTCGCAGTGGCGGAGATGAAAATCGGATCCGAACCGTGGAAGCGCGCGATGCGCCGGAGCCGTGCCAGCACGTGCGCCATGTGCGAGCCGAACACGCCGCGATAAGTATGGAGCTCGTCCAACACGACGTAGCGAAGCCCTTGAAATAGGCTCGCCCAGCGCGCATGGTTCGGCAAAATCCCAGCGTGCAGCATGTCCGGATTCGTCAGCACGACGCGACAGCGCTCGCGCGCGGCTCGCCGCGCGTCCGCCGGCGTATCGCCATCGTAAACGCTTGCGCCGGTGCCGAGCTCGGCATCACCCATCAGTTCGCGCAAGCTATGCTCTTGATCGCGCGACAGCGCCTTCGTTGGATAGATGAAGAGCGACGTGGCCTGCTCGTCGCCAATCAGCGCGTTCAGGACCGGCAAGTGAAAACACAAGCTCTTGCCGCTCGCCGTCGGCGTCGCGATCGCGACGTGTTCGCCGCCGAGCGCGGCTTCGATGGCTTCGACTTGGTGGGTGTAGAGCTCGCGAATGCCGCGGCGCGCGAGCGCACGATGCAGCGAGGGGTGAAGCCGCGCCGGGATCGGCGCGAACGAAGCTTCGGCGGGCGGCAACTCGCGCTCGGCGGCGAAGCAGCGCCGCACACTGCCGGAAGCTCGCCACTGGTCGACGACGCTGCGAATCCCGCTGGTCTGGCTCCACGGAGGCTGCGGCACGGCCGAATACTAAACAAATGTTCGGTATCTGTAAATCGCGAGCGGGAATGCTCTCGCGAGCCGGCGGGTTCGAGCGTTGAAGTGGGTTGTGCGCCGCCGCACGACGACCGAGCCGAACAAAGTGGCCCTAAAGGCCGAGCTATCGTAGGACCACGAGCCCCATGAGCGATCCGACCGAGCAAAGCCAGGCGCCCGCCGAACCCCTGCCCGTCGTGCACGAGGCAGAACCCGCGCCGCAAACGCCGGCCCCGTTCTCACCGCTCGGGCTCTCGTCGCGTCCGCCGCAGCCGCGCCCGAGCTTTCTGTTTTTCGGCGTGGTCGCCGCGCTGTCGCTGGTCGCCGATGTCACGAGCAAAGCTTGGGCCGAGATCGTGCTTTCGAAGCGCACGCTGGTCGACCCAGCCATCATCCTCATCCCCGACCATTTGAGCCTGACGCTCGCGTACAACAAAGGCGGCGCTTGGGGTTTGCTGCAGAACTCGAGCGAGGTCGTGAGGCGACCGTTCTTCCTCTTGGTGAGCGCGCTCGCGATCGCCTTCATCGTTTCGCTTTATGGCCGGCTCGTGGTCGGGCAACGCGCGCTCAAATGGGGCTTGCCGCTCGTGCTCGGCGGCGCGCTCGGTAATCTTTCCGATCGCATCATTCGCAGCAGCGTGATCGATTTCATCGATTTTCGCGCGAACTGGATCGAGACCATGAATCACGGCATCGGCAAGCTCGCGCACGGCTGGGGCATCACCGACCACTGGCCGACGTTCAACGTCGCCGATGTTTCGATTTGCGTCGGCGTCGGCTTGATGGCACTCGACATGTTCATCTCGAAGCGCGGACGCGCGCCGGCGAACTCGAATCCGGGCGGTGGACGCCTCGCGCACGAACCAGCGCTTTCGACGGGCGGATCGATCAAACCTCCGGCACCATAAGAGCCGATGCAAGGCCGACTCTTCTCGATCGACTTTTCATCGTTCGGCTCGAACTACGTCATTCCGGCGCCGAGCTATTTCGTGCTCTTGCTCACGGGTTTCCTGTTCGCGACCATCGTGGGCGCGATCTGGGCCAAGCGCATCGGCCAAGATCCGGACGTGATCGTGGATCTGGGGCTCGCCATGTTGCTCGCGGGCGTCGCGGGCGCGCGCATCCTGCACGTGTTCGCGGATGGCTACTTCATGGACTACGTCCACTTGTGCACCGACCCGAGCAAGGTCGAATGGCACCTCGAGCGCGCGCAATGCCTGAGCCCGGACTACAATGGCCTCTGGGACGCCGCGCGCGAAGTGTGCAAACCGAAAGCGCGGGATTGCCTGGCTTGGGCGCGCTTTTACGCCGGCGGGCTCACGTATTACGGCGGATTTTTGGGCGCGTCCGTCGCGGCCTGGTATCTGCTCAAAGCGGACCGCTTTCCGTTTTGGAAAGCGGCGGACATGGCCGGGATGGTCGTGCCGCTCGGCATCGGCTTCGGGCGCATCGGCTGTTTGCTCGCGGGCTGTTGCTTCGGCAAACCGACCGACTCGAGCTTGGCTCTGATCTTTCCGCCGAATAGTCCGGCGAGTGAATCGGAGTTCAAAGACCACTTGCTGAAGTCGATGGCTGAGCCATCGCTGCCCATCCACCCAACCCAAATCTACGAATCGGCGGCATCTTTCGCGATTGCGGCGCTGCTCATGCTCTACGTGCACGGGAAAAAGCGTTATGACGGCCAGGTTTTTCTGGCCTTCGTCGCGCTGTACGCTGCGGTGCGCTTCTGTCTCGAATTCTTGCGCAACGACGATCGCGGCGGAATCGGCGGCCCGAACACGCGCGACGCGGCGTTGCTCAGCACTTCGCAACTCATCGGCATATTGCTGATCATTGCTGTGCTCGTCGCGCACCGCTTCTTGACCCAGAGAGTGGCCCAAGCCGAAAAGCGCGCGTAAGCTAGGGACGTGGCTTGCTTCCTTCGTGGGCGCGCTTGGAACCGCTTCGAGCCGAGGCTGCTGCCGCTGATCGGCTTGGTGGCGCTGCTCGCCGGCTGCCAGAAAGACGATCATCCGCCGTTTGCGGCCGGCTGCACGAGCGCGAGCAACTGCAAACCCACGGTCGGCATTTCGATCGGCAGCGGCGGCACCGGCACTCCCAACCCCACGGACGGCGGCTTCAGCGCGGGCACACTCACGGGTAGCGTGCTCGAGTTGAACGACGCCACGTTCCTGCGCGCGGTGCCGTTCATGCAAGCGGCGACCGTCTCAGCGGATAGCGCGAGCGGCACGCCGGTCACCGGCAACTGGGACGGCACCAATCCGTTCATGTTGAGCAACGTCGCAGTCGAGCCCTCGAACTTCGTCGTCGTTTCGCCGATCGCGGCCCAGGGAGATGCGGCGCAGACGATCCAAGCCGTCGAAACGAACGCGACTGACACGGCCGATCTGTTCGTGGTCGATTCGACGGTGATTGACGGCATTTTGACCGCAATTGCGATGACACGAGGGGCGGCGTTCGGGCAGGTCGTGTTGTTTTTCCGCAATGCTGGCACGCTCGAACCGCTCGCAGGCATTCGCGCAGTAATGAGCAGCTCGGAAGCTCCAGCCTACTCCTCGGCTAGCGGCTGGGTGTTCCCGGACGACACCACGGTGACCGATTCGAGTGGCCTCGTCATGTTCGGCAACGTCGAATTGCCGACGGGCGGCAACACCACGCAAACGGTCACCGTCTCGCGCCCGGCGACTGCGACGGTGTCCGCGATCGCGCCGGTATCGTTTTCCGTCAAGGTCGGGGAAGGCGCGGTCACGCTGGCAACGGTCGGCGTGCAACTCTGAGCGCTGGCGCGCCGAGGCCCGCTCTGATAAGCGTGGCGCGTGGCTACGCTGATCGACGGTAAAGCAATCTCGAAGCTCGTCCGCGAGCAAGTCGCGGGGGACGTGGCCGCTTTCAAAGCCGAAAATGGCCGGGCGCCAGGGCTCCACGTCGTTTTGGTCGGCGAAGATCCGGCTTCGACGGTTTACGTGCGCAACAAAGAAAAAGCGGCCCTCGAAGTCGGGATCGCCGGCAAAGTCCACCGCTTGCCGGAATCGACACCAGAAGATGCGGTCCTGGGTTTGGTGCGCGAGCTCAATCAGTCCGGCGAAGTGGACGGCATCTTGGTGCAGTTTCCGGTGCCCAAAGGCATTCGCCAACAGAAGG
>DATATR010000040.1:0-11005 GCA_036268695.1 Polyangiaceae bacterium
CAGTGATCGGCGCGGCCGCCGGCTCGCTCACGGCCTGGGCGATGGACTCCGAGAATGCCGAAGCCGCGGCGGCTGACCGCGAGCTCGATCAAGAAATCGGAGTCGATGGAGGCGACATTGGCGCCCCGAATTTGAAGCATCCGCCGGCGCGCGTGAACGCACCGTCAATCGAAGCCACCGGCGCAAGCAACGCACGCGCGGACGACGCGGTCGTTTCGGAAGGGCCGTTTGCGTCTCCACCCGGAGAGAAGTGACGCGGCGGCTTGAAATCGGCCGTGCGCGACGAGACGCCGCGTCTCGCACTCGAAAAAAATCGCGACGAATCAATTCCGAGGCGGAGCCACGGGCACGGCAGGATCGCTCGTGCCCGGCGCAGACGTGATCCGTGCCGCGACTCCACGCGCGAATGCCGCCGCTGCTGCCGCGGCTTTGTCGGCGATGGCTTTGTCGCGCTCGGCCTCGGCTTTTTGGCGCGCCGCATCGGCCGCGGCTTGGTCTTGTTCTGCTTTGGCGCGCGCAGCGTCGCTCGCGACTTTGTCTTGCTGAGCGCGGTCGCGGTCGCGCTCGGCGTTGGCGCGCGCTGCGTCCGCCGCGGCCTTGTCGCTGCGCGCCTGATTGCGCTCGTTTTCGGCTTGAACGCGTGCGCTCTCGGCCGCGGACTTGGCCTGCTCGGCCTGGTCGCGCTCGTCGTTTGCTTTGGCGATCGCGGCGTCGGATTTTTCTTTTTCTTGTTGCGCGCGGAAGCGTGCGATTTCGGCGGCGCGCTTGGCGTCGCTCTTCAGCTGCGCGTTGGCGGCCGCGAGCCCGCTGGTCTGCGCTTCCAGGGATTCGACGACCTCGCCGATCTTCTTCGCTTTCTCGACTGGACCGAGCGCCGGATCGGCCACGATTTTATCGAGGTTCGAGCCCGCGCGATTGAGTTCGTCCGCGGCTTCGTCGGCCTTCTTCAGCGCTTCGTTCGTGGCTTGATTGGCGGCACTCATCGTGCGCTTGTGCCACTGATAGCCAGCGAACAAGCCGACCGACACCGCGAGCGACAAGCCCAAGGTCACGCCGAGCACGGTATTGCGCGTCGCGCGCGCGGCCTCGCGGCGCGCCACTTCCGCGTCCCACTCGAGCAGCACGCTGAGCTCGTCCAAAAACTCGACAGCGCTCGAGCGCAGCGCCGGATCCGGCGCGAGCCAGCGCTGAAACGCGCTCCGCAAATGCTCGCGCGTGCTACCGGTGACCTGCGCGAGCGCGCCCTGAGGTAGCGGATCCTCGGCGCGCATCGCATGAATCACGGCGAGCTGCGAGCGCAGTTTCACGAGCGCGGCCGGCGATGTTTCGCCGTCTTCTTCGCTTTGCCCGACGTCGTGGCCGAGCATGTCCGGACCGATCAGCGAAAAGAGGAGCGTCGCGCCGAGCGCATAGACGTCGACTTTTTCGCTCAGTGGTTCGTGCTTGTCGCCGAGCAAGCCGCCGATCAAGGCTTCGGTTTGCTCCGGCGCCGCGAACGGAAATGTGGCAACGAGCGGACGCGACGAGCCTTTGCGCGCGGCGCCACCGAGGTCGAGCAACACCGGATGACGATCGCCCACGCCGGCCATCGCCGCGAGATAGATGTTGTCCGGCTTGATGTCTTGATGGCGAAGCCCGGCTCGATGCAATTCGCACAGCCCGCCCGCGATACGCGAAAATACGGCATGCGCGCGCGCCAGCGAGAGCGGCCCTTCGGCCTTGAGCACGCGCGCCAAATCCGAGCCTTTGTAGAGCGGCATCGTGTACCAAAGGTACGGCTCGGCCGCGCTCGCCTCGACACCATGCTCGTTCAGTTGCACCACGTTCGGGTGGGCGATCGAAGCCAGCGCGCGCAGCTCGTGTTCGGCGTACTCGCGCGGATAACGCCGCAAGCCCACGACCTTGAGCGCCACTTGCTGTCCGGTCTCTTCGTGCTCCGCCGCGAACACGCGCCCGAACGCGCCTTCGCCGAGCAGCTTGCGCAGCACGCAGTGCCCGCCCACGGTTTGCCCCACGCCCGGCAATTGCGCCGTGTCGACCGCGACGAACGGCGGCGGCGTGGGCGTCGGGTGCGACGGATCCACGCTCGGCGTGGTCGGCGCTTCGCCGACCGGCCACGCTTGCACCGTGCGCGTGCGCGTGCTGATGCGAGCGGTTCGCGCCGATGCCGTCACGCTCTTCACGTAGCCGATTGAGCCGAGCGCCGCAAACTCCGGCAGATTGCGGGGTTTTTGGGATTTTTTTGATGGTCACGCGCAGCGGGCGGAGTCCGTCACAGCCTTCGGCGTCGCGGACGACTTCACGCGCCCAACAAAAACGCGACAGCGCGCACGCGCCGAAACTGCACGCTCGCTCAGATCCCCAAGCTCACTCTCGCGGGTGCTTCGCCGCCGGCTTCTACAAGCGAAGCATCCGCGCTTCGTGCATGAGCATGTGAAGTCAGTCTTCGCTGATCGTCGCAGCGGGGAGTTCTGTAGCCGCGAGCTGCGCCGCGGCGCGACGCGCAAAGAACGGCACCGAATAGACGTGCTGCTGGACGTACGCAAAGAAGCCGCGCTTCGGATACGCGGGTTCGTCCAAGCCGTAACGCGGCGGTTTCTCGGGCGGCAAATGCGCGGTGCCGAAAATCCAATCCCAAATCGCGAGCTTCGTGCCGTAATTTTTGCCGGGGATGGGCAGGTCGCGCGCATGGTGCCAGCGGTGCATCTCCGGACCGTTCAGCACGTATTGCCAGCGGCCGGCGCGCACGTTCAAGTTCGAGTGGATGTACATGCCCCAAATCGCGTCGACCGTCGCTTTGAGGATGGCCACTTCGGGCGCTGCGCCGAGCAAAGCGATCGGCGCAAACTCGATCGTCTGATTGATGATGATCTCGAGCACGTGCGAACGCGTGCCGGAGAGCCAGTCCACGTCGTCCACGGAGTGATGCGCTTCGTGGATCTTCCAGAGGACTGAGGACTTGTGCTGCAGCCGGTGGAACCAATAGATGTAAAAATCGTGCGTGACGAAGAACAGTAAAAACTGCAGCGGAATCGGCCAGTCCCCAACCAAACGATACCTCGACCATCCAGTGTGGTGATCGACGTAAAGGATGACGCCGCTGATCAGAAGCCCGAGGAAGTAGCTTTGGATCAGCCCATACCCGATCAGATCGGTGAAGAAGCCCTCGCGAAAGAGCTTCTGCCGCGGCTCGTAGGGAAAGCGGCGCTCGAGCGCGATCAAGAGCAGCGCCGAACCCACGATCAAGATCGGAGACAGGACCCTGAGCGTCATCGCGCGCCGGATTGTTCCACGCTCGAGACGCGGCGAAGCTTCTTCTGAATCGGGATCTCGCTATCGTAGACGCGCTTGATGCCGTCACCCACGGCGCCTTCGATTTCGCGAATTTGCTCGATCAGATCGCCCAACGTAGAAAGCTCGACGGAAGCCGAGTGATCCGTGCCCCACATCTTGCGATCGAGCGTGATGTGGCGTTCGACGAACGTCGCACCGAGCGCGACCGCCGCGCAAGTCGGCGCAAAGCCGTTCTCGTGGCCCGAGTAGCCGATTGGACACAGCGGGTACTCGCGCGAAAGCGTGCGGATCATGCGCAAATTGAGCTCTTCCGGCGGGCACGGATAAGTCGACGTCGCGTGCGCGATCAGCAAATCGCGCGTGCCGACCGTGCTCACCGCGTTCGCGATTTCTTCGCTCGTCGACATGCCGGTCGAGATCATCAGGGGCACGCCGGTCGCTTTCATCGCGCGCAAGAGCGGCAAGTCCGTGAGCGACGCCGAGGCTGCCTTATAACAAGGCGGCGCAAAGCGCTGCATGAACTCCACCGACGGCTCGTCCCAAGCGGAGGCGAACCACATGATACCGAGCTCGGCGCATTGCGCTTCGATCGCCGCGTATTCGCGCGTGCCGAACTCCATCCGCCGCTTGTAGTCGATGTAGCTCATGCGACCCCAGGGCGTGTCGCGCATCACGTCCCATTGCTCGAGTGGGACGCACAGTTCGGGCGTGCGCTTTTGGAACTTCACCGCGTCGCAACCAGCGCGCGCGGCGCCTTCGATCAGCTGCTGCGCAAGCTCGAGCGAGCCGTTGTGGTTGATGCCGATTTCGGCCACGACGAAGACGGCCTGGCCTTCGCCGACCCAGCGTCCGCGCACGGAAACGACCGGTCGCGGCAGCGACCAATGCACGGGCTCCAGTTTGTGATGCGCGCCGAGCGGGCCGTGAAACGTTGCGCCCCGAGCGAGTGGATTGACCGAGTTCATGCATGCTCCTGCGTGTGCGAGTTGACGATCAAGTCGGCGAATTGCCTGAATGCGCCGTGACCACCCGGAAGGGTGGTGCGGTACTGGGCTTCCCTGAGGACTTCGGGCACCGCGTCGCCGGGCGCGGCGGTGAGCCCCTGTTCGGCCACGAATCGGATGGCTTCGAGGTCGTTGATGTCGTCGCCGATGTACGCCACCTCGGTCAGCGAAATGCCGATTTGCGGCAGCCAGCGAGCCAGAAATTCTCGTTTGTCTTGCACCGCCAAATGCGTGTGCACGATGCGGAGTTTGTGCGCGCGTTGCACCACGATCGGCGAGTCTTCGCGCGTGAGGAACGCCGTTTCGATCTGTAACTGGCGCAGGCGTTCGACGCCCATGCCATCGCGCGTCGAGAAGCGCTTCAGCTCTTCGCCGCGCGCGGAATAGTAGATGCCGGCGTCCGTCAAGACGCCGTCCACGTCCGAGATCACGAGCTTGACGCGCCGCGCGCGTACGCCCATTTCGTAGCTATCGAGTTTCACCACGCCGTCCAACCTCCATCGACGATCAGATTCGCGCCGGTCATGTACGAAGACGCTTCGCTCGCGAGGAACACGACCGCGCCGCGGTAATCCGAGGGCGCCGCCATGCGCCGGAGCGGCGTGCGCGCGGCGTACTCGGCGCGAAAATGCGGATCCGGATCTTGCGCCACCCCGCCGGGTGACAGCGCGTTCACGCGCACGCCCGCGTTCCCCCAATAAGAAGCCAAAAAGCGCGTGAATTGGAGCACTGCGCCTTTGCTCGTGGGGTAGGCAGGGCCTTTGAAAAAAGCTTGGCTGCCGTCGGCCCGCAGGTACAAATCCTGCTGTGGCGCGACCACGCCGTAAGTCGACGCGACGTTGATGATGCTGCCCGAACCGCGCGCGGCCATGCGCCGGCCGATGCGCTGCGCGCACAAGAACGTGCCGAGCACGTTCACTTCGAGCGAACGCCGGAAGCGCTCGAGCGAGTAGTGTTCGAAGCGCGAGTCCTCCGCGCTTTCGCTCGAGAACTTGTCGTCGATCGCGGCGTTGTTCACGAGCACATCGACGCGATCGAAGGCGCGCAGCGTGCTTTCGGTCAGCGCTTCGACCGCGTCCGGCTCGGTGATGTTGGCGCCGAAGCCGAGCGCTTTTACGCCGCTCTTAGCGGCGAGCTCGTCCGCGAACGCCGCGCAGGCCGCGCCGTCCAAGTCGGTGACGACCACGCGCGCGCCCGCGGCGGCAAGCGCCGCGCAATGCTCGCGCCCGAGCAAGCCGAGCGCGCCGGTGACGACCGCGACCTTGCCGCTCAGATCGAAATCCGATTTTTGGTTCGCGGCGTTCAAACGGTCTTCCTAAACACGGGTTGAACGGGCGTGCCTTTGATGCGCGAGGCGAGATCGCCTTGCTTCGTGGCTTCGGCCAGCACGTCGAGCGCGCGTGCATATGCACCTAGTACGTGCGCGATTTCGGCGTCGCCGTGGGAGAAACTGAGGTTGTGGAAACCGCCCCAAAGCACGCCGTGGCGCAGCATTTCCTGCTGCACGAGCGACTTTTGCAAGAGCGGATCGCCCGCGCTCGCGTCGAACTGAATCAGCGTGCGGCACTCCGGGCCGATCGCGCGCGTGAACTCGAGCCCGCGCTCGCGTGCGAGTTGGTTGTAGCCGGCTTGCAGGTGACCGCCGCGCAGCTTCAAGTTCGCCGGCACGCGCTGCTCGCGCAACTCGCGCACGGTGGCTTCGGCGGCCGCGAGCGAAAGCGCTTCGCCGCCGAACGTGGTGTAGAAGAAGACGTCGTCCTCGAGCAGACGCATCACGTCCTCGCGACCGGTGAGCACCGCGAGCGGCATGCCGTTGGCGACGGCTTTGGAGAAACAAGCCAGGTCGGCCTTCACGTCGTAGCGTTCTTGCGCGCCGCCGAGCTCGAGTCGGAAGCCGGTCCACATCTCGTCGAAAATCAGGAGCGCGCCCGCTTGCGTGCAGGCGCGACGCACCGCTTGCAGGTAATCCTCGCCGAGCGGCTCGAACAAAACCGGCTCGAGGATCACGCAGGCGACGCGATCGTCGAGCGCTTCCTGCAACGCTTTGGCGTCGTTGTGTTTGAAGGTTTGGGTGAGCTCGCGCGTCGCGCTCGGCACGCCATGCGAGCGCGCCGTGGTGCCGACGTACCAGTCGTGCCAGCCGTGATAACCCGAACAAACCACGCGATCTCGGCCGGTAAACGCGCGCGACAGGCGCACCGCGGCGCTCGTGACATCCGCGCCCGTCTTGCTGTAGCGCACCATTTCCGCGCCGGGCACCGCCGCGCGAATCAATTCCGCGACTTCGACCTCGAGCGGATGCATCAACGAAAAAGTGATGCCGTGCTCGAGTTGCTTTTTGATTGCCGCATCCACGCGCGGATAGGCGTAGCCGAGCGACAGCGGGCCGACCGCCATCGTCATGTCGATGTACTCGTTGCCATCGACGTCCCAAACATGGCTGCCCGCGCCGCGTTCGAGATAAACTGGAGCGACGCCGCGCACGTATTGCGTCGGCCCTTTCGCGAGCGTCTGGCTGAAGGACGGAATCAAGCCGGTCGCGCGCCGGAGTAGCTCGCTCGAGCGTTCGATGCTCGGGAGCCCTTGGTCGAATCGAATCGTGTTCGGCATTTTGAATTTCCTCAGCTGCGCCAGAGCGCGCTCAGACGGCATTCCCCTCGCTGCTGCGATAGAAGTGCTTGAGTTCCGCGGCGTGCGCCAAATGCCAGCTCTGGCCGCGCAACGGCGCATTCAGCTCATAAATTTCGGGCCGATCCCGCAATAAATCGAGGATTTCGCGGAGTGAAAACAGCGGCTGCAACGGCGTGCACAGCGCATCGTAGATGCGACTGACGAAGCTGAAGTCTTGCGCGTGATCGACCGTGAAGCGATGGCTCTTCGAGTAGTCGAGGCCCGATTCCCAGCGCACGTTTTCAATCCGGAAGCGCTCCGGGTTTTCCCAAATGAACGGCGTGGTGTGTTCGCGTTCGAGCGGCCGCGTGGCTTCGCGAAAGGCGGTTTCGAGGGCTTCGAAGGTCATCACTTCGACGTCGTTGCCGTCGGGCCAAGTGGGCGGATTCAAGTTCGTGACGAAATCGAACTTGCCGCGCGTCGCTTCGAAGCGTGAGATCACGCGATCGATAGCGGCCGGGTCGATCAGCGGGCAATCGGACGGAATCTTCACCACCGCATCGGCGGCGTAAGTGAGAGCGACGCGATAATGTCGATCCAAAAGATCGAGCGGGTGCCCGTCGAAGCAGCGCACCGAAAGCTTCTTGCAGATCTGGCGAATCGGTTCGTCGCCCGGGTTGGTGGTCGTCGCGACGCACAGCTCGAAGCGCGATTTGGCCGCCAAAATACGCTCGATTTGCCGTTCGAGCATGGGCTTGCCAGAAAGCGGAAGCAGCACTTTTCCCGGCAAACGCGTGGACGACACCCGCGCTTGAATGACCACCACTAACGTCATTCGGCCGCCTCCATCTCGTGCGCGGAGCGCACTCCGTCAAGCCCCAGCACTTCACGACACACGTCCGCGATGCGACGCGCTGCCGATCGATTCTGCTCGGGCAAGAGGCGGCGCAGCTCGCTCATTGGGTGCGATGAAAACACTTCCTTGCCAAGTGCGATTCCTACGAACGCAACCGATGACCATTCGGTGACGAGTGTGGAGCAATTGGCAATCATCGCCTCAATCGGCCCGTCGATGTAAACCTTGGCGTTCGGCGCGTAGCGTTCGAGCTCGCGCCGAGCGCGCGCGAAATTTTCGTTCGGGTGCAGTTTGAAAATGACTTTGCGCGTACCGGCGATGTGGAGCGCTCGAGCAATGAAGCGCTTGCGGTTGTGCCACTTGTAGGTCTCGCGCGCGTCCGACGTGCAAACGAGGACGTAGTCGCGCTCGGGAAAATCGTGCCGCTTGAAGGAAGCGCAGTCGTCGAAGTTCGGAATGCCGGTCGAAACAACGCGCGAAGGCGGCGCGCCGCGGCTCACGAAGAGCTCGCGATAGCCCTCGCTGGCCACGCAAAAACGCTGATATTTGTTGCTCAAACCAGTAGCGGCGGTGCCCACGAGCCAGCGCGGCACTCGCTTCGGCAGCCGGCTCACGAGCGGCCAGGCGACGCCATTCGGATCCAAAATCCCTTCTTGCACGACCACGATCGGCGCGCCGTTCGCGTTGTACGGCAAGACCACGTCCGTGCCCGTCACGATCAGCTCGTAGCCACCGCGCTCGCCATCGACGTCGATCGCGAGACCATTCCGCTCGAGGTAGCGCAAGCAGCGGTTGCGCAGCTTGTGTCCGCCGATGGTGTTTTCGAGCAGACCGAGACGGCGCATCCAGGTCACGTAGCGCTCGCCATAAAAGGGGCTGAAGCTCGCGTCGACTTCGGGCAGCTTGCGCGCAATGGCGTGAAGCTGCGTCGTTTGATTGAGCGAGCCGCAAATGAAGAGAGCGCGCGGCGTGTGAGCACCGTTCCCTCTGCGACCTTCCGAAGTCGTCACAGACGGGGACCTTAGACTCGAGTTATTACGAGTTTGTGGCAACCATCAAACTTGCTCGCGTCGAATCGACCGTAGTCTTCGCATTCGAGGGCGAACCTGCGTCAGGATCGCAACGAACGCGCGTCGGCGGCGCGCACGCGTCGCCGAGTTGTTGCAAAATCGTGCGCTTTCCCGGGGCTTATAGCTTGTGGATAACTTGAACTTTGCGCGCCAATGCCATCAAAACATCACGCCATCTTCGAGACTCGCACGCGAGTCCGCGCTCGCGGCGCGGCTCAATCCGCGCGCTCTGCTTCGCTTTCGAGCCGCGCTATTTCGCGCTCGAGCAATGCCAAGTGCAACGCAACGCGTGCCGCAAGCTCGTGCGGAGGCTGTTCGGCTGAACGGCGCGCGAGCGTGCGGTCGATATCGATCCACTCGAGCACATCCTCTTCATCGCTCGATCGCGCTTGGTTCGCGCCGCGTGCGATCACGTCTTGAAACGTGCTCGTCCCGGCTGGTCGCGCTTGAATCACGGCCACCAAGCGCGCGAAGAGCTCGAAGTAACGCGCCGTTGCATCGATGTAAGGCTTCGTGCCTTGCGCATCGATGAACTCGCCGATCGTGCCGTGCTCGCCGAACACGCCTTCGCTCTCGGGGTGTCCGCTCAATTGAACGAAGTGCTCGCCCTGCCCCCGCTGCACGATGCGGCCGAGCGGATACAAGCGGCACACGAGCGGACGGCCGCGATGCACACCGCAACGTTTGCCATCGAGCAGCGAGCAGCCGCCGTCTTCACGCTGACGGAGCACGGTGCCATCTTCACTCGTGTAGCGTGCGATGACTTCGCTGGTCGAAAGCGCGAGCGCCTCCGCCAGGCGCGCAATTTCGTACGGGCTCACTACGATCCGCTTTTGAAAGCAACAGCGGCCGCAGCCAGAGCAAGCGTACGAAAAAGCCGTGTCGCGCTTCACGTCTTCTTTTGTTGTTTGATGTCCCAGCCGGTGGCTGGCTTGTTCGGCGCTGGCTGCTTCTGCTGTTCGATCTTGAGCTGCATTTGGCTTGCGCCAACCAGCGCTTCCTTTTGCTGGTAACACTTGAGCTGAATCAGCCCGGGAGCTTCGAGCATTTTCTTGCCCGCATCTTCGGGTAATGCCGCAGTGTAGACTAGCTGCGCCTCGCCCTTGACCTGACGATAGAACTTGATCTGAAGCTGCGCGCCCTCGGCCGCGCTCGCTTCGTCGACGTGGAGCGATACGCTCAAGCCGGCGCCGAGCGCCGCCGCCAACGTGGCCAACCGCAGCGTCTCGCGACGACCGATTTCGACACTCGTACCCTCACCCGCTTCGTCCCGATCCGACTGTTGAGCCATGCGCGGAGGCTAGACCAAGCGCGCACTGCGGCACAGAGCACACCCGAGCAAGGCCACGAAGCTCGCGAATTGTCGCGTCATTTCGCCCCGCGCTCGAGGCACTTTTCCGCCGCGTTCCGGCACGAATTGCGAAATCGCGCGCGTGTCGAAGGAAGGTCGTTCTCGCGCCGTAAGCCGTTACGAGCGAGTGCTCGAGCAGAGCGTTTAGAAATGATTCTAGACGACCAAAACCTGGACGCGCGCGCACCGCCGAGCTTCGCGAACGTGCCGAAGCGACGCGGCTCTGCGTCGGCGAGCGAAGCCGCATCATGCGCTCGAGGCGAGCGCCGTGAGCAACTGCGCAGTACGACGATGATACTCGGGCACGACTTGCAACTACGCGTTCACTCGTGAGCTCGAGCACATGGAAGCGCGTGAAGACGCAGCGCACGGTTTCAGCAGAGTGCGCGCAACTCAGTTGGTCGATATCGAACCACGCAATGCGCAAACCGAGTCTCGCCGAATCATTGTGTCGATTTATCGACCTTGATTGTCGATCGATGTACGGGCGCTATATTCCGCGCTCCCATATCGAAGTCGTGGATTCGATACCAAAGGAGCATTCATGCGCTTTGCGACTCTTCTGTTCGGGGTAACGGTGTGTCTCGGTATTTCGGCGTGCGAGATCGAAGGCCCGCGCCGGCATCATAACGGTGATGAATACTGGTACTGTTACTCCAATCGCGACTGCCCAACTCGCAGCTTCTGTTCTTGGCAAGGCATCTGCGAGAGCGACGGTGACGGGCGCGACCGCGGCGGTTCGAGCGCAGGCAACTCGGGCACAGGCGTCGGCTCTGCGGGCGCGGCTGGCACGAGCGAAGCGGGCGGCGCGACGAGCAGC
>DATATR010000041.1:0-15473 GCA_036268695.1 Polyangiaceae bacterium
CCAAGGCGCGCTTGGTCGAGGGCTTCGAGCGCGATTACTTGGTTTCAGTGTTGGCGCAACACAAAGGGAACATCACCGCCGCCGCGAACGCAGCGGAGCTCGATCGCGTGCACTTCTTGCGTTTGCTCGATCGCTACGGACTGCGCAAGCCGCGCTCGCAACAGTAGCGGGCAACGACTTCCATACATCGGCGCACGTTCCGCGCTGACGCCAAAGCCTCGAACCCACGCGGCGCAGCGCAGCGATCGACGAAGTCTAGTGAATCGGCTCTTAGAAAAAATCCGCGCGCGCCGTTATTCTGCACAGGACCGTGTTTCGCCCTCGCGCTCTCTTGGTGATATCGCTGATTGGGTTGTTTCTTGGCTCGTTCGAGCCCACGGTCCGCTCTCTCCACGTGAAATCGCCGACCCCGAGCCCGCTCGCGATGCGTTGTATGCCGCGCGAAGTCGGCGTGCGTTGCGATCGCGATGGCAGCTTGGGTCCGACTTGCTGCGCCGAATATCCGCTACGCGAGCCGAAGCGCCGTTTGCGCTACGCCTAACGCGCCGCAATCAAAACCCGACACCGGTGTGCAACACGACGTTGAACGCGAGCTTGCGTTCGGAATAAAAGGTGGGGAAGGCTCCCTCGACGAACCAAGTCGCGCGTCCCAAATCGACGAGCCCCTTGTTCACCAGCGGGATCAAGCCGACGTTGGCGGGCGCGTTGATTTGCACCGCAGCGCGGAGCCCCGTCGCGAGCCCACCCCAATCGTAAATCAGGCCGGGATCGACGATCAGTCCGGTGCTGCCGCCGCTCGGCTTTACCGGATTCGAGACCACGGTTTCGAAGTCAATCACCCAATGGGGTGACATACGCACGCCGACGCCGATCGGATCGAGGATGGTCACGTTGTCGGCGAGCGTGGTCGTCTTCGAAGAAACGGTGACGAGCGGCAGCGCGACGCCCACGTGTCCGCCGACTTGCTTCGCCGGCGTGGGCTCTTCGGCGCGCGCGACCCGGCCGCAAAAGGCAACCCCAAAAATCCCAATCAAACTCAGCATTTTTTGCATGAAACGAGCGCCCTTTCGCGGTCAATGGATCAGGTACAAAAGCGGGAACAGATAAATCCAAATCAGATCGACCAAGTGCCAATAGAGCGCTGCGTAATCGATCGGGCCGAAGTACTTTGGGCCGAACGCGCCGCGGCGTGCGCGCACGAGCAGCCAACTCCACACGCCGATGCCGCCGAGCACGTGCAACCCGTGCAGGCCGGTCATCATGAAATAGATGCCGAAGAACACATGCGCGTTCCGCGGTTGTGAAGGAAAATTGGGATATACCGCGTTCGGTCCCAAGACGCCGGCCTCGAGCAGCGGCTCGATTTCGGCGCGCGTCGGCCGCGCAATGCGCGCGCGCGCGGACGTGTCTTCGGCTTTTGCGTTCGCGCCGAACTGGCGCAAGCGTTCGGCGAACGCGCTCGCAGCCGGGTGTTTTCGTGCGAACGCTTCCGTCTCCCAAACATGAACGGTCGGATTGAAGCGACCACCGGGCAAAAGTCCGTCCTCGAACTTGTGCGAGTACTCGACGTATTTGATGCCGAGAAATGCACATGCGCACAAGATCGTGATCGCGATGTTCAGCACGAGCGCGCGGCGCTGACCTAGTTGCGCGAAGCGCACGGACAACGCGGCGGTCAAACTGCTCACGAGCAGCACACAGGTGTTGAGTGCGCCGAGCCGTGTGTCGAGGAAGTAATGTGCGTAGTCGAAGATTTCGGGGTGCGCCGCGCGATAGACGGCATAGGCGCAAAATAGGCCGGAAAAGAACAAAATCTCGGTCAGCAAAAACAACCAAATACCGAGTTTGCCGGCGTCGAATTGCTGCTGTGAGCTGTGAAAATGGTGAGCCAGGTGCGGCTCGGAAAGGTGGGAATCGGCCATCTCCGTGCTTCCTCGGTTCGACTGTTCGAGACTCTTCAGAGTGCGCGAGCGATCGCGTCGATGATTTTTTCTGGGTCGGTTGCGGCGCTCTCTTGCTGCAGGATGACTTCGCCGTCCGGGTTCAACACGGTGACGAGTTTCGAGTGTGCGATCGGCGCGCCGTCTCCCCCGAAATAGCTAAAGCCGAGCAGCGCCGACAAATCTCGCACCGCTGCTGGATTTGCGCGTTCATTCGTCCTCCGTGCGCGAGATGGCCTGGAGTGGACTCGGTCCGCTTTCGAGCTCGCGGCGTATCCGCCGCACGTCCGCAAGGGTGACCAATTCACCGCTGTTGCCAAAGCTATTTCGGACATAACTCAGCACTCCAGCGACTTGGTCGTCGCTGAGCGGTGGCTTCGGCATTTCACCGTGAAACTTGGCACCGTTCACGATCACATTACCCTTGAGGCCTTGGAGCACGATGCGGATGGACCGATCCTTGTCCGCCATCAGAAAATCCGAGCCAGCGAGGGGCGGGAAGGAATTGGCCAAGCCTTGACCATTCGATTGATGGCACGCAAAGCAGACCGTGGAAAAAACGTGCTGTCCGCGATCCATCAGCTCCTCTTTGGAGAGCACGGTGCCCTCGGCGAGCGGCTCGGTTTTAGCCAGAAGTTGCTGCAAATGCGTGCCGGGTTGGAATGCTTCTTCGCGCGTTCGACCGCTGAAGATCAGATCGTTGTTTTTGCCGCTGATCTTGAGCTGGCCCATTGCGCCCTTGTTGAACGCGCGGAACATGGAGTGATCGACCAGCGTGTACTCGCCCGGAATCGCGGCCGTGAACTCGACCATGGCCGAACCGCCGACGGGGATCGCCGTGGTCTGCACGTTGTGCTGGTTCGGCAAGATGCCGCCTTCGCCATACACATTGTCGAAGATTTCTCCGATGATGTGAAACGACGAGACCAAAGCTGGTCCGGCATTGCCAAAGTAGATGCGCACGCTCTCTCCGACCTTGGCCTTGAGCGCGTTGTCGCCCATCAACGAGCCGACGTGGCCGTTGAATACGACGTACTCCGGGTCTTCGTGCAGCGCCTTGTCGAGTGAGAACGATTGCGGACCTTGCGCGCCGAACTTGCCCGAAGTGTAAAATTCGCCCTGTGTGACGTAAAACTCCTTGTCCACGGGCGGCAGCCCCGCTTTCGGTTCGACCAAGATCAAACCGTACATGCCGTTGGCAATGTGCACGCCCGCGGGCGCGGCCACGCAGTGATAGAGGAACAAGCCCGGTCGCATCGCGCGCCAAGTGAAGCTCGTGGTGTGGCCCGGCGCGACGAATGAAGCCTCGCCGCCGCCGCCCGGGCCGGTCGCGCCTTGAAAATCGATGTTGTGAGCGAGCGTGTTGTCGGGGTGATTGCTGAGGTGCGTTTCGACCAAATCACCCTCGCGCACGCGGATGAAGTTGCCCGGCGTTTCGTCGCCGAAAGTCCAATAGGTGTAGGTCACGCCGTCCGCGATCGAACCCGTGTGCTCCTTGATTTCGATGTTCAGGATCACGCGCGTCGAATAGGTGCGCGCGATCGGCGGCGGTACGTTCGGCGCCGCCGCCGTTTCCGCGAGCTCTTGACCCTGAATGGGATCGATCGTCTCCGGCAAGGCCGTGATTGGCCGAGCTTCGTGCCGGCTGCCGCAGCCAGAAACCGCCGGCAGCAGCAGCAAAGCGGTCGCGAAAACAAAGCATGAGCGCATCATCGGAGGTCTCCCATGAGCTGATCCAAATTCACCCTGGCTCCGCACCGAGCGCTCGCGCGACGCGATTCGGAGACGCGCCGGCATAGCAAGTCCGATGCCGGCCGCATGCGCAGGCTCGAGCGCACTGACGCGAAGCGTGCAGATGAACCTGATCTCCGCATTTTTCGCGGGCGCAGCGCGCAGCACGGGCTCGCGGAGCGCGGCCCGAACACGCGAATTTCCCTTGCGCGCGAACTAGTTGGCCATTGCGCGCGCGCAAGCGGCGAAGTTCGCCGCTTGCGCCGCGGTCAGCGTGCGCGGCGATCTGTTCGGCTCAAAGCTCGGCACTCGATCGGTGAGTGTCCGATCGAAGTTCGAATTATGTAACGCGCGGCGAGTTATTTATGCGCGCCACTCGGACGGCTGAGCGAAGCTCAGCCCAAGCTGAGTCGTTCGAGCGTGAGCATGCGTTGTAGCTCCACGCCGTCGAACTCGAGACCGATGCGATGTTGAAGCCAGGTGAGTCCGCGCGCGGGCAGCCGCGGCGTACCGACCAACATCACGTGCGTGCGGCGGACGGGAGCATTCTCTGCGGGCGCGAGAGCGAGTGGACGTGGACCAATCGGGTTCGTGGGCGCTTCCGAGTTCGAAAATTCGTGAGCCAGCATGTCTTCGATCTTCTCGGATCACCGTGTCCAGCGCGCAAACCTCGGGTATCGATTCTGTGTCGTGCGCCGTTTTGTGTGCGAACGAGCGCGCGGATTTCGGCCTGATTTGCTGGCGGAAACCGCCTGCGTCGAGCGATCTAAAGCAACAGCTCGGCCGCTGTGGGCTACGATCGGCGACTCGTGACTACCGTTCATACATTTCACGCATTGGCTTTCATCGAGAATTTCTCGCTCAAGGAGCTCGCCGCGCACTACCCCGAAGCCAAGCGCGCTCACCAGCATCTCTGGTACAGGGCGGCGGCCGGGGGCTCCGTGTTCATCTTCAGCTTCGGCGTGGTCGTGTTTTTGGATTTGGGCCAAGCCGGGCGCGAAGGTGAATTGCTTCGGCTGCGCCAGGTCCCGAACGGCATTCGCGACGCTCAAGTCATCGCCGAGGAATTCACCGTGCGCGAAGTCGAAGGCTCGCGCGCGGACATGAGCGAAGGCTGCCTCGTGGTCGACGCGCTCACGCCGGAGCGCGCCAGCATGGTGGCGCTGACCGTCGCGCAGAGCGCGGCGATGGAATACTACGAACGCATCGTCGACCAGATGTTCGGCGACACCGATCACTTCGTCGATCGCGTCGAGAAATCCGGCAACATTTCGGTCTTCACCGCCAAGCTGCAGCGCTTCATCGGCACGGCCATCGGCACGCGCAACGAAGTGATTTCGGTGCTGCATTTGCTGGACAAGCCGGACGTCGTCTGGGACGACGCGGGCGCCGAGCGCATTTACGTCGAATTGCGCTCCGAGTTCGATCTCGTCGACCGCTATCAATCGCTCGAGCTGAAGCTCAAGAGCGTGCAGGACGCGCTCAGCTTGCTCGCCGACATGGCGCGCGATCGGCGCTTGGTGCTGCTCGAGACTTCGGTGATCGGCCTCATTTTGCTGGAGATTTTGCTGAACTTGTTCCGGCACTGAGCGCGCGCGGGGGCGTGGTCCGGTGCTGGCCGAAAGCTTCGGAAAAATTGCGCGACGACACTTGCCGTAGAACAACCATTGTCTTAGTTAAAGGATCGAGATGATGACTTTTCTCGAGCCAGCACGGCCGGCGGCTCGCCCGCTGCGGCTGAATTTGGTGCTGGCAATCTGCTGTTTGAGCCTCTTCATCGTATCGATGGACGCGACGATCGTGAATGTCGCGCTGCCGGCGATCCGCCGGGATCTTCAGGCCACGACCTCCGGCCTGCAGTGGATCGTGGACGCGTACACCCTGGTCGTCGCGAGCGTGACCATGCTCTCCGGCTCGCTTGCGGATCGCTTCGGGCGTCGGCGCACCTTTCAGACCGGCCTGACCGTGTTCACGCTCGCGTCCACGCTGTGCAGCATCGCGCCGAACCTGCACGCTTTGGTCGGCGCGCGCATGCTGCAAGCGCTCGGCGGCAGCATGCTCAACCCGGTCGCGATGTCGATCATCACCAACACCTTCTTGGATCCGAAAGCGCGAGCGCGGGCAATCGGCGTGTGGGGCGCCGTATTCGGAATTTCCGCGGTGCTCGGCCCGCTCGTCGGCGGCACGCTGACTCAGTCGGTCGGCTGGCGTTCGATCTTTTGGATCAATGTGCCGATCGGCGTGGCCGCGATCTTGCTCGCACAGCGCTTCGTGCCCGAGTCGAAAGCTCCACGCGCGCGCCGCGTCGATCCGATCGGACAATTGTTCGTTTCGCTCGCCTTTGGCTCGACCATCTACGCAACGATCGAAGGCAATCGCCTGGGCTGGTCTTCGCCGCTGATCCTCGGGCTGTTCACGCTCGCACTGTGCTCGCTGGTCGGCATCCTGATCTACGAACCGCGGCAACGCGAGCCACTCTTGGATTTGCGATTTTTCCGCAGCATTCCCTTCTCGAGCGCGACGATCATCGCCGTCTCCATGTTCAGCGCGCTGTCGGGCTTCGGCTTTTTGAACGCGCTTTATTTACAAGAGGTGCGCGGCCTTTCGGCGCTGCAAGCGGGCCTCTACATGGTGCCGCTCGCGCTCGGCACGATCTTGAGCTCGCCGATTTCCGGGCGCCTGATCGGGCGCTACGGCACGCGCATACCGCTTGCGATCTCGGGCAGCATGACCGCGCTCAGCGGCTTGGCACTGACTCGGCTCGACGTCGCCACGCCGCTCTCCGAACTCGTGTGCGTCTACCTGATTTTCGGCATCGCGGTCGGCTTGGTCAATCCGCCGATCACGAATACGGCGGTATCCGGCATGCCGCGCGCTCAAGCCGGACTTGCCGCTGCGATTGCTTCGACTAGTCGGCTCTTCGGCGCGTCGCTCGGCGTCGCGATCAGCGGTACGCTCGCCGGTGATCGTCACGTCGGTCTCGCGTTCACGCAATCGACGCACGCATTTTGGTGGTTGATGGCCGGAGCAGGCAGTCTCTGCGTGTTCTTGGGTTTGTTGTCCAATGGCCGCTCGGCGCGCGCGTCCGTGGCACGCATCGCGGCCCTGCTCGACGACGCCGCGCCGTTCGCGGAGGTCAAATGAGCCGCAAGAAAAAAGCGCAAATCGAGGGCTTGTGGCGCCGCTTCGTCGTGCTGATCGTCGATACGAAAGACGATTGGCGGCACAAAATGAGCGCGGCGACCGGCTTACCATTCGGGCGCGTGCGCGCGCTACGCCGGCTTTTGAACGGCCCGAAAACGCTGCGCGAGCTCGCCGAAATGATCGGCAGCGACGCACCGGCGACGACCGTGCTCGTCAATGATCTGGAAGCGCGCGGGCTGATCGTCCGCGCGCCACACCCGACCAATCGCCGCGCCAAGCTCGTTTCCCTGACGCCGAGTGGACATGAGCTCGCGTTGCGCGCCGGTCGCGTCATGGCTAGCCCGCCCTCCGCTTTCGAAGACATCGCGGCCGAGGACTTAGCCGCGCTCGGGCGCGTGATCGAAACACTGCACGCCGCGCACGCGCGCGATTCGCTGTTCAAACCTTGAGCAGATCAAGGCGCAAAGCGCGCGACGACCACTAAAATCAAAACCAACGCCAGCGCCAAGCCAATCGCGAGCCGCCGTGCTTTGCGTCGCGGCCCCAAAATCGCGCCCATCTCGTCGTCCGCGAGCTCGGACGAAAATACCGCCGCTTGCTGCGGGGCGTGCGACAGCGGCGCGACCGGCAAGGCGAATGTCGGCGCTGCACCCGGGCGAACCGTCACTGGCTCCGACTTCGGCTCCGCGGTGATGAAGGCAGGGCGCGCCGCGATCGTCGCTTCGTCTTCGCTTTCCCAATCAGCGCGCCGTTGAACGACGGTGAGCTCACTCTCGTCGCGGCCGGCACTCTGCTCGAGCAACTCGCGCGGCGGTGCGAACAACACCGTCATATCCTCTTGGTCGACGATGGTGTCGGTGTGCGGCGTCGCGGCTCGCGGCGGCGAGGCAAAACCTGCTTTCTTCTCAGCCATTCGTGCGAAATCCCATTCGGGCGCGAGTATGCAGCGAACTTCGGACGAGTACAGCAGCTCCAACCATCAGCGCGCGCGCAAACTTCGTAGCTCCGCTAAAAGCTGTCATAAAAGCGCCGCACCAGCAAAAATCGAGCACAAAAGCGAGAGTTTGTCGCTCCCGCCGCCACGAGTCAGAAAACGATGACTGCGTTTTCGAGCTCGCCTGCGCCGCAATCCGTGCTCGGTGGTGCGTGCAGGTAGAGCGTCGCATTCAGCGTGCCGTGCGCGCTGCCGCCGCCGTTCGCATCCGCGGAGCTCAGCGCGAGCGAGCTCAACGTGAGCGTGAAGTTGCCGGCCGGCACCGAACTTTCGCCAGCGACGAACTCGCAGCCCGTATTCTTGCTGCTCGTGGCCACGACGCTCCAGCTACTGACGCTTTGCGCAGAAAACATACCGGGTGAGGGCGCCGCGCCGAGATAGATCGAGACGTCGGCCGAGGGGATCTGGTTCGAGCTGCCGTGAAATGAAAGTAGGTACGCACCCTCCGCGCCTGCATCGGGCGCGACGCCGAGCGCGCCGCAGTCGTCACCGAGCGTCAGAAGATCGGACGTGTTGCCGCTGAAGCTCGCCGTGCAAAGTGCTTGATTGCAATTGCTGGCGCACTTCGGTGTGCTCGGCTGCGCAGTCTTGGACTCGGAACACGCCGCAACGAAGATGCCGCCGCACAGCGCGAAGTAGCGGTATTTTCCGCAAATCCTTCGAGCCAACGGCGTCTGCATCATGGCCTCACAGCGAGCGCACGTATTCGGCGAGCGCGCTCAAAGCGTCCGCGGATGTCGGCGCGCCCGGCATTTTCGCGATCGCATCGCTCAATGTCGTGGCGCTGCCGTCGTGCAGATACGGCGCCGTCGAAGCTGCACCGTTCAACGACGGCGTGTCGAACTGACAAGCATCACGCGGATTGCCGAGCACGTCTTGGTGGGCGACATCGGGGAACGCGCCGCTTTGCACGCAGGTGCCTACGTCGTGCAAGGTGATCGTTCCAGAGAGATCCAAGCTGGGGTTGCCTTGACCGGAGTCGGTGAAGCGCGGGCCCGCGTGACAGCTCGCGCAGCCGGATTGATCGAACAGCTCGGAGCCGCGCGCGACCAGCGCTGGGTCCGTGGTCGGCGGGATCGGCAGCGGTAACGCATAGTTTACATATGCGCTCAGCGCGTCGAGCAGCGTGGCCTCTGCGGTCGGATCGAAGCGGCCGCCCTGCTCGGTGTTGATGGTGTGAAAATAGTCCTGAACCTTCCTGCGGTCGGCGGTGCGGAACAAAAATCCCGTGCCCAGCATGCCGCCGGCGTTCGACGGCGTGTCGCGCGGTCCCTGCGTGAAGAGCCAAGTTACGGCGTCGCTCCGACCCTCCATGTGGCAGGTGGCGCAGGCAATCCAATGATCGGTTGTGATCGGATAGGCGCTGCTGTTGGCGGAGTTGAACAGCTCGAGGCCGAGCCGCATTGGCGCGGGCATCGGGTCGGCAGTCAAGCGCGGAATCGCGGCGCCATCGAGCGTCAGCGTAAGCGCGCCGCTCGAGCGATCGAGCTTCAACACGGCGATGTCGGCCGAGCCGCGTTCGTCGACGTATGTGAAGTTTCCATCCGGCGAGAGCACGATGCCGTCTGGGAATTTGCCGGGCAAGGGTCGCGCAAGCGTGCTCTCGATGCGTCGCGTGGCGTCCAGCACCATCACGTCTTCGCTGTTGGCGTCGAGCACGAGCGCGTAATCACCCTCCGAAGTGAACGCGAGCGCGTGCGGTCCCGAGACGACATCCGCAAACGAGCCGTCGACTCCGGGCACGTCTTGTGCGTCCGTGCTGAGGGTTCGCTGGTACGTGCCGTCGCTTTGCAGCACGGAAATCGCTGGAAATGCCGTCGATTCGAAGTTGAGCGCGGGCTGCGCGGTGTCGGTGCCGAGCAGCGTGTGTGCGATCCAGAGCTCGTTCGTGCCGGGCCGCGACGCGAGATCGTAGATGCCGCGCACTTGGCCGTGCGCGAGTCGAGCGTCGCCGCGCGCGGCGCTATCCGGAATCGTCCAGGTCGCGTTCACGCTCATGCTGTTGGGGTCGAGCGCGGTCACGCCCGGACCGAGCAAATGCGTGACGAGCAGCGTCGAGCCGTCGCCGGACCAGCCGAGGGCCCAGGGCTCGCGCGGAACCGTCACCGCGCCCGTCAGCGTGAGGCTCGCCGCGTCGACACGCACGACGCTCGAATCTTGCGAACAAGCGATGAACAGCGACGCACCATCAGCCGACAAAATCAGCCCGATCGGCTCACTGCCGACGTTCACGCTCTTTTCTAGCGTGCCCGAAGCAACGTCGATCGCGTAGAGCGAGCTCGAACGCTCACCCGTGACGTAAAGCGTGTGTCCGTCCGGCGACAGCGCGACGGCGCGTGGCATCACGCTCGGCGTGTACGCGCCGAGCGTGGCATCCAGCGCGGGCGCTGTGGGCGCAAGCAAGATTTCGCGCACGAGCGCGCGCTCGGTCGTATCGATCTCCGAGATCGAATCTGCTTCCGGATTGGCGACGAACAATTGCCGGCCATCGGCGCTCACGGCGAGCGACGACGAATGGCGCGCTGAAATCGCGGGCTCCGCGCTCGTCGCTTCGGGCGTGGACTCTTGTTGACAATCGGCGAGCAGCCCGGCGCAGAGCGCAAGAATCAGCAAAAGGCGGCCGAAAAATCGCTGATTCATGGCCTTTTGATCTGAAAGGTGATGCTGTCCGCGAGCGCGGACGGCAAATGCGCGTCGTCGATTTCTGGCACGCAATCGTGTTCGCGATCCGAAGTCGCGATGCGGGCGCCAGCGTCGGGACCGGCGTCGGCGCTCATGTCTTGGCTGCCGGTTTCGCCGGTCAGCGTGCGCTCCGCCATTTGTAGGCCGCCGCGCGGAAGCCCGTCGGAGAAATTCACGCACTCGTCCGGCCAATCCACGATCTGATTCTGATTGCGATCGTCCCAGCCGTTGAGCACGAGCTTGTTCAGTCGCCCGACGCGCTCTTCGAGTACCGGTTCGAGGCTTTCACCGCCGGCGCGCGACGCGACCAGCTCGTACATGTCGCGCAGGGCACTTTGCAAAAGCGCGAAGCGGAGCGGCGTGTACTCGACGCTATCTTGCGGCGCGGGCGCCGCGCTGTAGATGCGCGCGGCCGGGTCGTAGAACACGCTCTCCACACGTTGAAAAACGGCCAGCGCGCGAGCGCGGTAACGCACGTCGCCGGTCGCCAAATAAGCCGCGAAAAGACCGCGAATTGCCGCCGTGTGCGCATCCAACAAATCATGCGTGTCGCTCGGCGCGGTGTGAACGAGATCCCAGCCGGCGTAGGCGCGCCCGCTCGCATCGGTGAGCTGATTGAGTAGCAAGTCGGCTTGCGCGCGGAGTAGCGCAGCAGCACGCTCACTAAACGTGCTCGGGTCGTTCGCGAGATTGAGTGGCAACGAATCGAGCGGCGTGGTCGCGATCGCGGTGTCCGGCGTGTTGTTCGAGTAAAGCTCGAGCTGCGAGCTCAAGCTGCGCAGCATGGTGCGTAGCGCGAGCAGCGTGTACGCGACGGACACGGTCGAGACGGTATTGCCGCGCGTCGGCGTCGCGCCATCGAGGTGCACGTCGTCGACCAAGATCCGAGTCTTCGGATCGGCGTGCAGGCGATCGATGTCGATGAACGCGACGCGTAGCATCGCGAGCGCGCGATCGTGCAAAGTGGGCTCACCGTCGGCTTGCTGATCGTCGCTCTGGAACGGATCGCCGTCGAAAAACACCGAAGCCGGCTGCGAGCCGCCGACGTCGGTGTTGGCCGTGTCGGTCAGCGCGTAGAATTCGGAATAGCCGAGCAAGAGCCCGACTTGGTCGAGCAAATTGCTGTCCGCCGAAGCGAGCGAGTACGAAGGACGCGGAAAGCCGCTGCCGTCGTCGCTCTCGCTGACCGCGATTTGCGCCGGAAACCAGCGTAGCGCATCGCTGTAGCTGTAGCCGAGCGCGGCGAGCAATGACGGGAAGCCGGACAGCGTCACGCCGTCCGCGGTCGAGAGCGAGCTCAGCCAGTCTTCGGCGCGGTTATCGATCGACGAGATGAAGAGCTGCGCTTGAAAGCCTTCGATGTTGCTCGAGCCGAGGTACACGCCGGTCGTCGGCCTGCCGCCGCCGTGCACGGTATTGCCCGGAACACCGACGTTCTCGGGCAAGCCCGAACTCAGTGTGTCGAGCGGAGCTTCCGAAGAATCGTGCATGATTTGCAAATAGTTGAGCGTCCAGAGGCCATACTTCCAGGCGCTGAAGCCGTCCGCGCCGGGGCCGATGTTTGCTTCGCACTGCGCGGCGCGGTCGGGCAAATGCAACGACGTGTAGTCGCACTCGTAGTCGGGAGATGGGTAGGCGCCATGCAGCCCCGGATCGTCGTCGGAGCTGATCGCGCAGGCGAGATCGATCGCCGAGCTCGCGTCGATCGTCGGATCGAACGATCGATAGAGGTGCGTGGTCGGCCAGAGGCCGGGCCAGCCGAGTGGATTTTCCGCGCCGGTGCCGGTGCCCGTCGGGTTCTGATCGCCGCCGCGCGTGTTGTTCACCGGGAAAGTGCCGGGCGAAAACACGAAGCGTGTGGTCGCGTTGCTACCCTGCGCGAAGTGCTGCACCAAATCCGCGAGCAACGCGCTCGCGGCCGGACCGCCCACGCCTTCGGGATTCACGAGCGGCCCGTAAGCGAGCGAAGTGCCGGCGCCCGACTCGAACGCGACGTTGTTCATCGGCTGCTTCGAATATTCGTACGACTCGACGCCCGTGGAAAATCCAGTCAAATCGATCCACGGCCCGGTCGCGTTCGGCGAGCTGTCGAAGTAGAGATCGGTCGGCAGGGCGTTGCGTTGATAGGCGCCGAGATCGCGGCCCATCGCTTCGGCGAACGGCTCACCGGAAATCTGCATCTCGCCCGCGGCGAGAAAGTGCTCGCGCGTGACGAAGCGCGTGCTCGTCACTTTTGCGGTCACGGTCGCTGTTTGCAAGCCCGCGCCCGCGTCGAGCGGTGCCGGCGCAAGTTTCGTATTCGAACAAGCGACGAGCAGCGCGAACGAGCACGCGAGCGGGATGCGCAAGCTTCGACCTAGCTTGCCCGACGGCGCCGGCCCAGCACGAGCAGGCCGAACAAGCTCAGCGCGCTCAATCCCGCGAGCCCGGCATTTTGTACATTCGAGCCAGCCGCGTTGCAGCTGCAGCCGCCGCTGTCATGCGAATTGTCGCCGCCGCTGTCGGTCGTCGTAATGCCGTTGCTGCCGGCGCTGCCGGTGCTCGAATTGCCCGAGCTGCCGACCAAGCTGAGCCCGCCCGCGCCGGTGTTCATGCCACCGACGCCCGTGCTCGACACACCGCCGCTCGACGAACCCGCGCTCGAAGTAGCGCCGCCGTTGCTCGAACCGCCGACGGTTCCGCTGCCGCCAGCGCCGCCTGTGCCGGTGTTCGCGCCGCCACTGCCCGCAGTTCCGGCGCCTGCAGCGCCACCGCCGCTCGCGCCGCCAGCGCCCGTGCCACCGGCACCAGTTCCAGTTCCGCCCATCCCGGGCGTGAACTTGACCGGATCCTTCGATTGCACGCCGACCGCGGAAACATAGAGGTCGTAGCTGCCCATCGGCAGATTCGCGGGCGTGGTGAATTGGGCGGTCTCCGGCGTGTCGCCTTTGCTCGGCATCATCGAGCTGAAGTTGAACGAGCGGCAGTAGTACACGTTGCCCGACGTGTCTTTGAGCCAGACGATCGGATAATTCTCCGACATCGTCATGTCGTCGCCTTCATCGCCGCCGTTGATCAGACCGGTGATTTGCGTGCCGGTCAGCGTATAAGTGTTGCTGCCGCTGTCGTAAGTGACGGACGAAACGACTGGGCGCCAGGAATCGTCCGGCGGCGTGTCCGGCGTGTAGATCCAATCGCGATTCGCGGCAGTGACCATCACTTGCCCGGTGGGCAGATTCAAATAGCCGATTGGGTAGGGGTTACCCGTGTCCGGCGGAGGCGTCGCGGAAGACACCGTGTTCGTCGTTGGATCGAACTCTTGCAAGATCACGCCCGGCCCGAACATCACCGTCACGAGGCCCGCCCAGACTTTGCCGTTCGGTAACGTGTCGGAAAATTCGTCTTCGGCTTCGTCGCCGTTCAACATCTTCGGTCCGAGCGCCCAGCTACCCGGATCGTCCGGCGTGGCGCCCGGCGTGTAGATGTAGTTCTGACCAAAGCCGTAGACGAGCACGCGGCCGTCGAACATTTGCGAGATGCCCGCGGTGTCGCCCGTGTTGAAGCCCGCCGGCACCGTCGTCTTGGTCCATTGATCTTTTGCCGGGTCGTAAACCGCGGCGCCGGCTTTCGCGTAGCCGACTGCTAAAATGCCGCCATTTTGCAGCGAAGCCCAGGCGTTTTCATCGCCGCTACCGAGCGGGCTCTTCGCTGTCGCCGTCCACTTGTTCGTGGTCGGATCGTAAATCTGCGTGGACGACGAATTGCGCGTGCTGTCGAACACGCGCCCGTCCGCGAGCATCGCGCTGCCCGTGTCGCCGATGTCTCCATAGAGGCCCGGCGCTTCCAATGTCCAAGTGTTCGCGATCGGGTCGTAGATCTCGACCGTGTTGTAGTCCGAGGTCGAGCCGCCGGGCGGGAAAGCGTAGATGTATTCGCCGCCCGCCTCGAAGAAACGGCCATCCTTCAGCACGTGTTCTTGCGCGCCGCCGCGTGCATACACGCTGCTCGCCACGTTCGACCACTTGCCGTTCGCGTAGTTGCCCTTTGCGTCCGGCGTCAGCACGACCCAGTGGTTGAGCGCGGTGCCGTGCGAGATCACGCGGCCATCGGTCAGCATCCACAAGCCGAAAGCTTGGCCGACGCCCGGGTTTACCGGCGCCGCAGTCCATGTTCCCGCCGCGAGCGCCGGTCTCTCGAGCGCAATCACCGACAGCAACGCCGCCGCGCCGAGCAGCGCGCGTGCCGTCAGTGGCCGCCGAAAGCCGCGCTCTGCCGAAGTTTTCTGAGGCCCGCCAAACAACGCCTGCTTGCTCATCGCAAGGTTTGGTCGTGGCGCTCGATCGTGCCCAGGCAGGAAAGGAGTGCAGATAAGGCGCAGGCGCGCAATTGTCGTCTGCACCTTTTCCGAATGCGGAACCGCTCTCAGAGCCGCTGCAAAATTCTGTCAGGGAGAAAGCGTGAGCGAACCCGCGTCGAGCGACACTTCGTAGTAACCGTGCGAGCTCCAGCCGAGCGCGGTGCCACCTTGGCTCAGCGTGCCGCCATCGACTTTGACACGAAGGTAATGTCCGGGCGGGAAGTTCGCCGGCAAAGTCCAACTCCACGTTTGGTTATTGCCCGCCTTGGTCGACGTGACCCCTTGGAGCAACTTTTGCGCGCGCCAATACGCGGCCACCGCGACCATCGTGTCGGCCCAAATGTCGGTGTTGGATTTGGCGTGCGTGAGCGCGCCTACCACGTCCGTGATCGAAACGGGGTTGTAGCCGCCGTCACCGCCGAGCGAGTGGATCAAGAAGATCTGCCACTTGCCGGCCGTGTGCGCCGAATCGGTTGCCGCGTTGAAGGTGGCCGCGGACTCGCTCGGCTGCGCCGTGTGACACGGCAATTGAAATGGATTGGTCGTGTCGCTCGTGCCCGCGCCGACTTGGCCGCCGTTCACGCCGCGGTTCACCAAAAAGCGCGTGCTGTCCGGCGTGTCGTAGCCGGCGTCTCCGTACGGCGCT
>DATATR010000042.1:0-3987 GCA_036268695.1 Polyangiaceae bacterium
CCCGTCTGCGTGGCTCGCAAACTCGAGGGCGCGCGCGGCGAGCGAGCGGCCATCGTTGTCTGCGCGAAGGTCAGCCAACTGGCGCGTGCGTCGTTCGAGCTCTTCCTTCGATCGCGTGTAGGCTGCGAGGTCGATTTCACCCGCCGCCTTGACGAGCAGGCCGTTGCCCAAGCATTCGCGCGCGATGCAGCCGACGCCTTGGGCGCGAGCCGCGGGCAAGAGGCGTTCGAGCGGAGCTTGCTCGAGCAGGCTGAACGTGAACTGCAGCGACGAGACGCCTTGGAAACGCAGCGCGGCGAACGCCACCTCGAGCGAGTCGCACGCGACGCCGTAGTAACGGATCTTGCCGTCGCGCTTGAGCTTCTCCATCGTTGCTTCCCATTCGCCGCGCTCGATGACTTCGAGCGGCGGGCTATGAAGCTGGAACAGATCGACGTAGTCGGTACGCAGGCGGCGCAGGCTCGCTTCGAGTGCACGGCTGAGATAGCTGGGGTCGAAGTTTTGCGCGATCTCGCCGCGCGCCGCAGCCGGCAAGCGATCCCGCCGCAGACCGAGTGCCTGGATCACCGGTCGCAAGATTGGCTTGAGCTGCCCTGCAAGCTTACGACGGCCGGGTAAGCAGTAACCTGCTTTGGTCGCGATGATCGCGCCCTCGCGGCGCCCGCCGAACACGCGACCGAGCAGCGCTTCGCTTTCTCCCTGACTGTACATGTCAGCGGTGTCGAAGAAGTTGATCCCGGCGTCTTTCGCCACGGCGAGCAAACGCACGAAGCTCGTGGTGTCGCCTTGGAATACGCCGCCAATTCGTGCGCAGCCGAGACCCAGCTGAGAGACCTGTAAATCCGTATTGCCGAATGCACGTCTCCGCATCTTCGCGTTTTCGTCTTTCCCACTAGCGCGTATGAAAGTAAAGGTCCGCGCGTTGGACCGAGCCGCCATGCGCTCGCGCTTGCGGTCGTGGTATAGGGGGCGCAGCGTGAAAAACGACAATCGCGTAGTCGTGATTGGCAGTGGACCACCCGGTGCAGCGGCAGCGGTGTTCTTGCGTCGCGCGGGCTTCGAAGTACTGATCTTGGAGGCCGGTGCCAAGCGCGCCGCGCCGGGCTTCACGCTGCGGCTTCATGGCATGACCGTCGCGAAGCGTCGTGGTGAATTGAAGCAGCGTGTGGGTGTTGCCAAAACCGGCGATCCCAAGGCGCAGCTCTTCGAGCAGCTCGCGCCAGGCGGGCTCAGTAACCATTGGAGCTGCGCGGTACCGCGCTTTTCGCCCGAGGATTTCGCAGACGCCGCGCGCGCCGGTGAAGAGCAAACCTGGCCCGTCGGTTACGACGAGCTCGCACCTTGGTACGATCGAGTCGAACCGCTGCTTCACATCGCGGGCTCGCAAGTGTCCGATCCACAATTGCCGGTCGGCAATGTGCGCCATGCTTGGGAGCTTTCTCCGGATTGGCAAAGCATGGTCGACGACGCGCATCGCAGCGGGCGCGGAATCGTGCCGATGCCGTACGCTTATGGCGCGGATACCTCGCTCACGCTCAGCGGCACCGCGTTCAATTCGTTCGTGCGCTTGATCGAGCCGGCGCTGAAAGAGCCCGGCCTATCCGTGCGCTTCGGCGCGCGCGTGCAGCGGCTCGAGTGGGACGCTCGAACGCGGCGGGTGAAATGCGTGGTCTTTCGCGATGCGGCCACGGGCGATGAAGAGCGCATCACTTGCCGCGCCGTCGTGCTCGCCGCAGGTTCGATCAATTCACCACAAATACTGTTGCAGTCGAAGAGCGCTGATTTCCCGGAGGGGCTCGGCAACGCGCACGGCGTGGTCGGGAAGTATTTGCACGATCACCCGGTCGGCAAGCTCGTGCTCGATCTCGAATCGCCGATTTCAGTTCATCCACCGACGTACATCACGCGGCTCGACGTCGCGCGCTCGGAGCCGCTCTACGCAGCGGCCGGCATGCAATGGAGTGGCGCCAATATCTTCGCGCGCAGTTTGCTCAAGCCGCCAGTCGGCAGGCTAACGTGGACCGGCTTCAGCGTATTCGGTACGATGGCACCCAGTCGCGAAAACTACGTCGCGCTCGAGCCCAGCCAAAGCAGCGAAGATGGCACGCCAGGCATCGCGCTCCGCGTGCAGCACCCGCCGGAATCCGTCAAGGTGCTCGAGCAGGCTCGCGATCAGATCGTGTCACTGCTCACGCGCGGCGGGTTCGAGCCGCGCGTCCGAGTCTGGAAGGTGGAAGCGGCTGGTAACGCCAATCACTATGCTGGCACTTGTCGCATGCATGCCTCGCCGCGCTTCGGCGTGCTCGACGCTTGGAGTCGCGTCCACGATGTGCGCAACTTGGTCGTCGCCGATTCGTCCGCGTTCACCACCGGTCCCGAAAAAAATCCGGTTTTGACCGCGATGACTCTGGCCGCGCGCGCAGCCGATCGGCTCGCGGGCGAGCTCAGCGCCGGCGATCTGTGACGCGCCATGGCTAACAAGACTCCGATCTTGTTCTTGCATGCACAAGACGGCTTCGGCGCGGACGCCGCCGTGCACGCCGATATCGTGCGCCAGCTCGATCGCGACAAGTTCGAGATTCATGTCGCTTGCACCAGCGGCAACGGCAGGCGCGAGCCCCCGTCGCTCGCGATTTGGCGAACCTTGCCCGACACGAAGCTGCGCCCGACACGATTTGCCCCGAGCCTCGGTTCGAAGAACATCGCGGCGCTGATCGGCGCCGTGCGCGCGGGAGCGGCGTTTTCCGCGGATTTTCTGGCGTTACGGAAGTACGTCGCGCGCGAAGGCATTCGCATCGTACACAGCACCGAACGTCCGCGCGACGCCAGCTACAACATCGCGCTGTCGAAGGCGACGGGCGCTCGTTCCGTGGTGCACGTGCACGTCAAGTGGTCCAAAAGCTACAGCTTGCCGGCGAGGCTCGGCGTGGCGCGCGCGGACGCGGTGTTCAGCATTTCGCGTTATGTGACCAGCACGCTACTCGCGATGGGCCGGCCTGCTGCGAGCATTCATACGATTCTGAACGGCATCGACCCATCCAAGTGGGATCCGACGATCGACGGCAGTGAGCTTCGACGCGAGCTCGGCATTCCGGCGGATACTTTGGTTTTGGCCTCGGTGTCTCGACTATTTTCTTGGAAGGGACAACGCGAGCTGATTCGCGCTTTCGCGCTGGTCCACGCGGTGATCGAAAACGTGCGCCTCTTGATCGTCGGCGCGGACGCGAGCGAAGTCGAGGGGGGCAGTTTCAGTGACGAGCTGAAGCAGCTGGCATCGGCTCTCGGCGTGCGCGAAAAGGTGATTTTCACCGGTGCGCGCTCGGACGTGCCGCGCGTGATGGCGGCGTGCGACGTGTTCAGCATGCCGAGCTTCGAGGAACCGTTCGGCTTGGTCTTTCTCGAAGCAATGGCGATGAAGCGACCGGTCGTTGCGATCGACAACGGCGGCACGCCAGAGGTGGTCGAGCGCGGCGAAACTGGTTTTTTGTCGCCGCCTTGGGATATTGCAACCCTCGCCGCGAATCTACTCACGTTGCTTCGCGATCCGGCGCTCTGCGCACGCATGGGCGAGCGCGGGCGCGCGCGCGTGGTCGAGCAGTTCAGTTCGGCGCGCATGGCGCGCGACGTGGAAAAGGCCTACGAAGCAATACTCGCGCGCGGCTGAGCCGAGCTCAGTGCGCGTAGCCTTTGTTGTTGAAGTAAGAAGTGACGAAGCGGTACGCCGAATAGCTGAGCGGCGCCGTGACGAACGTGCGCTCGCGCACCCGGCCGAGCCAGTTCGGGTTGAACCAATTCGGATCGAAGCCGATTTTGCCGCCCTTGTCCGTGAAAGCTGCGCCGTCCTGTACGTTCTTCTCGCCGAAGGTGAAGGCCAGCATCGGTCGCGGCACGCTCGCCTTGTTCGGCATGCCGCGGTGCCAAAGCTTGGATGTGCGCACGAGCACGTCCCCTTGGTTCATCGGCAATCGCTTGGCTTTTCGGTACAAG
>DATATR010000043.1:0-6527 GCA_036268695.1 Polyangiaceae bacterium
GCGCAGTATGCGACCGCCGCATACACGCCAATGACCAACTCGGGCGACATTCAAAGCCAGCTCTGGGTATCCGCGATCGACGACACACCGTCCGCCACGCTGGATCGCAGCCATCCAGCGTTCTGGCTCCCGAGCCAGAACTTCGTGTCGAGCTCGAACTCGACGTACGGTATCGTGAACGAGCGAGCTTTCTGGGTGCTCGACGCTTGCCACCCTGCGGGCACAGGCAATGGCTCGACGTGTGACGTCGACGAAGATTGCTGCGGCGGTACTGGCCCAAACAAGACCGGCGCCTGCCGCCTAGATACGCCCGTCTCGAATCCACCAACGCGGCATTGTCAGGCGTTGCCGCCTGCAGGCCAATGCGAAGCCGCGAACGCCTCGTGTGGATCCACTTCGGATTGTTGTTCGGGCCTCGTCTGCATCGGCGCAGTTTGCGAGGTGCCGCCGCCCGTCTTGGTGGTGAGCCCCGCCAACTATGAGCGCATCTACCAAGCCGATTGCCCCGACGGAACCAAGCCCGTGTGGCGCTTCTTCGATTGGAAGACGACCACTCCGCCGACCAACTCCTCGCTCGAATTTTACGCCGAGACAGCGGCTGATCCTGGCAACTTTCACACGCTGCCCGCTGCGCCGAATGCGGTCGTCGTCGATGGCGTCGCGCGGCTCGCCATCGTGAGCGGCGCGCCGGTCGTGGATTGGACGGGCGTGGACGTTGACGACAAATTTTCGATGCTCGACCCGCTGGTCAAGTCGCAGGAGTTTTTGAAGATCACCGTGCGCTTCATTCCGAACGACGAACGCACTCAGAGCCCGATTTTGAACGACTGGCGCCAAGTCTACAGCTGCGAACCAGCGGAATGAGCGAGCCTCGCATGCCGTCCCGATCGCAGTGCGCAGTGTGCGGATTCGCGCTACTCGCGCTTGCGTTTGCAGCGGCGCCAGCATGTTCGTCGAGCTCGAACGATCATCCGCCGGCGATTGGCAGTGGCGGAGACACGGAGCTCGGCGCGGGCAATGGCGGCGGCAGCGGCAGCGCTGGTAAGTCGAGCGCGAAAGGCGGCGGCGCTGGCGAAACGAGCGGCAGCGCGAACGGTGAAGCAGGCGCGACAGTGACGGGCGAGGCGGGCGAGGGTCCCGTGTTCGAAAGCGATGCAGGTCCGGGCAGACCGCCACCTGGCGATCCAAAGTGTAGCGAGCTCACGATGTGGTCCGGTGCGATGCCGCTCGACGCAATCTCGAGCGCAGCCGACGTAACACTGCTCTCCGTCACCGCGGACGAGTTGGATCTGGCGTTCTTACGCGACGACGCGCTCTACGTCGCGCATCGCGCGGACGCGACGGCCGCGTTTGCCGTTGGCAGCGCAGTATCGATTCCGAGCGGATGGATCGCCACTGACGGTGCTGCACTGAGCGCCGACGGCAAGCGGCTCGTGCTCGTGAGCAGCGATCAAACGATGCTCGGCGAAATGACGCGCTCGGCGCGGGACGTCGCGTTCAGTGGCGATGTCGATCAAACGGCGTTTTCGCTCGTGAACCAGGCGAGCACGTATTCCGGCAATATTTTCGCCTCGCCCGCCCTTTCGCCAGATGACCAAGAGTTGTTCTCGAGCTCGACTGCGCCAGGCGGCGCTTCCACCGTCGTGGTAGCGACGCGCGCTTCGGACCAAACCTGGACTTCACCCACCAGGTTGAGCGAAGCACTCGACGGAGCCACTGGCATGCGCCGCTTGCCGACTGGAGTTTCGGCAGACGCGCGCACATTGTTCTACTTCAATGAAGAGACAATGAAAGAAGAAGCGCGCTGGCGCGACACCGCAACGCTCGCGTCGCCGCTGTACGACATGGTCGACTTGGGCACGCGCCGCGGCGCGCAGCCGAATTCGGCTTGCGACAAGCTCTACTCTCAATCATCCGGCGACGTCATCGTCGAGCACGACTGAAAATCACTCGCGCGAGTTCGACGCGCGCGCGATGCGAAGAGCCAGGATCAACCCGCGGAGTGACGCTGACAGCGGCGTACAACGTCCGGTGCTCGCTCACAAATCGGCGATCTTTCCCGCGCCTTGCGTTAACCGCGACTAACTCGCGACCGTCTATCCGGATCGGAGCGTCGCATCATGATTCGGATTTTCGTGTTGGCTGCGTTGGGTCTATGCACGGCGTCGCTTGCGGGTTGTTCCGGCGCGGACGCGCCACCGCCCCCGGTGAGCGTCGAAGCCAGCGCCGAGACCAAGGCCTCGCCCACGCCAACCGATGAAACCTGCCAAGATCACGAAGCGGGCTGCCCGTGCGACGAGCCGGGGCAAGTCGTTGACTGCGGTCGGATCAAGCGCATCGAGGGAAATTACGTGTGGTGCGCGACCGGCCACCAAACGTGCACGATGGACGGCGAATGGGGCCAATGCACCGGCGACCAGATCGACACCAGCACCGGCTCCTGATTTCACCTCGCTAGCGCTGACGCGGCAAGAACTTGCGATCGAAGAGCCGCACGCGGCGCACCAACAAATCCAATAAGAAAATCGCAATCGCGGCGAGCACGAAGCGATTCCACAGCGGGCTATAGGAAACGATCTTTTGCCCCGCCGGATCGAACACGCGCTTCGGCTCGGGATCGATCGCTCCGCCGCCTGCGATCGTTGCGCGCGTCAAACGATCGATGTCGGGATCGAAGCTCGCGTATTCGCGCGGATACGGATTCGTGACGTGGCCGTAGCTCATCGCGAACGGTTTGAGCTCGCCGTTCTCGCCCGCTTTTGCGTGCTCCGCGCGGAGCAAAAACGAGCCGTATTGATCGAGCGGGAACGTGGCCTCGTAGCGACCGGGCGCAGTTTGCTGCAGCGCGACCTCGCGACGTGAGCCCGCAGCGCCCGGCCCCGTCACGATCAGCTTGGAGACGATGCCGTTGTCGAAACGCTCGTCGGGCGTGAACGCGTCGACGACCGCGTGCACGTCGGAGCCGAGCATCTCGGTTTTCATGTCGAGCTCGCGCCGGTGCTTCACACGCATGTGCTCGCGCACGAGCTGGCCCCAGAATTTCGAAAAGCCAGACCAGCGCAGCCAATCGATCGACCAGTTGTTTTTTACGTCGCTCGTCCACGCCAACGCCCAACCGAGCCCTGCCCGCCAGCGCGCTAAAATCGGATCGCCGCGTTCGCTCTGCAACACCAATTGCGCCGGCGGCGGCTTGAGCTGGGTCGCAACGTAGCCGTGCAACAGCGGCGCCGCGTTGATCGCGATGCCCTTCAAGAAATCCGCCGGCGCGACCTGCTCGACTGGGAACCAGTCTTCGACCGCGGCTTGCTGCGCGATGAGCTCGGTTTCGCGCGTGAAGATCTTCGGCAAACTGTTGGGATCGGGCACGGCGTGAAAACGGCCGCCACCCGTATCCGCGATCATGCGGAGCAGATCTTGGTTCGCGCCCTCGCCGAGCCCGACCGTCGTTACGGTGATCGACTCGGACAGCATCGCCTGCACCAAATCCTTGATGCCCTGGCTCGGAGCTTGGCCGTCCGTGAGCAGGATCACGTGCTTCTTCCGGGCCTGCACCACCGACAGATCGCGATACGCCATGTCGAGGCTCGGAAAAATCTCGGTGCCGCCGCCCGGCTGGATGCGCTGAATGTCGTTTTGAATGCGGCTGCGATAGCGGGCCGGCTGCATCTTCACGTACACGACTGGCGTCGAATCGAACGCGATCACCTCGAGCAGGTCGTCACCTTGAAGCGTCGAGAGGGTGGCCTTGCATGCGGCCTTCGCCATCTCCATCGGCAAGCCGGTCATCGAGCCCGAGCGATCGATCGCCAACACCATGGCGACGCCCGGCATTTCCTTCCGGTGTTCCGCGTCCATCCGCACCGGTAAAAGTCGCTCGATCGTGGAATGCGCCCAGCCACCGAGTCCGTAGCCGGATTCGCCGCCTGCAAACAAAAAGCCGCCGCCCAGATCGCGCACGTAGTGCTCGACCAGCTCCTGCGCCGGAAGCGGGAACGCTTCTGCTGGCACGTCGGACACGATCACGAAGTCGTAACGCTCGAGCTCGCGCAGCGATGCCGGGAACGCAGATGGCGCGCGCACGTCGACATCGAACTGCTGCGCGTTCAAGGCGCTCATCAAATAGCTCGCGCGTTGCGGCTGGCCTTCGACATAGAGCACCGTCGGGCGACCGGGCACGTCGACCGTGACGCTGAAGGCGTTGTTGTCATGAAACGTGTCTTGGCTAATGTCGTCGAGCTTGAGCGCGTACGTCACTTCGCCGCCGACCCGCACGACGGATTGAAACTTCAGCTCGTTGCGACCGGGCTCGAGCTCGAGGTCGCGTACGCCGTCGAGGCCGTTCAGCGCTTCGCCCTGAAAAAGCCTGGCTTTCGCGTGAGCTGCGCGACTCGCGTAGACGTCCGCGACGATTTCGAAGCTTTGACCGACATCGACCTTGTCCGGCACCGTCAGTGAGCGGACCGCGACTTCGCCGGGCGGCGGCCGACGGTACGGCACCGCATACAGTGTGACGCCGAAGCCATGCGCGCGGTTCGCCTCGGCAAGCAGATCGCCGTCGGTCTCGAGGCCATCGCTGAGCAGCACCACGCGCTTCAGATAACCCGGCGGGAACAAGCCATACGAGAGCGCGAGCGCTGCGCGAATGTCGGTCCCCGCTCCGAGCGGCTTGCCGTTCGCATCGCGATGACGAAGCTCAGCGATGTTCGGCAACGCGAGACGATCGCCTGGGTAGATGTCGATTAGGCGCGGGCGCTCCGCGAACGTGACGAGTTTGAGCTGATCGTCCGCGGTTTTTGCTTGGGCATACTGCTCGACACTATGGCGCGCGTCGGCGACCGCTTCGTCGGGCACCGAATCGCTCACGTCGACCAACAAAACCGTGCAAACTTTGTGGGTTTCTTCGGACCGAACCAGGCGCGAGAGACCGAGCCCGAGGAGCGTGAGAAACGCCACGCGCAGTAAGACGGACAGCGCGCGCTGTGGCCACGGCAAATCAGCGAGCGAGCGCCCAAGCACGAACAAGAGCAGCGGCGTGACGAGCACCACGCCGAGCGCGCGCGGATCGAGTAGCTCATAGTGAATGCCGCCCTTCACCCAGCGCAGCGCACCGGCCGCGCCAAAGAAATAGTGACGGTACGCGGCGAAGAGCAGCACGCCCACGGCCACGATCAACGCGCCCCACGCGATCTTCGCGCTGCGCGAAGTCATACTGTCACCCTACGGTGATAAGTGATCCACTCGATCACGGACAGCGCGAGCACGGCCGCGAGCAAGTACACCCAAACCTCGTGCTTCGAACCCGGCGCGCCGAACCGAACGGCCTGTGCGCGGCTCTTCCCGAGTGCGAGCTCGGTCACCGGCGTGATGCTGCTTTCGGTCAAATCCGACAGATTCGCCGCAAATTCGCTGGTAACCGCGTCCGACCCGGAACCCGCGACGAGTTTGTAGAAACCCGCTTCTTCACCCAAGTAGATTGCCCGGCCTTCCTTCACGGGTACCGTGTGGTGCAGACCACGCGGGTCGATCACGATCGCGGAGTCCGCCGAGCTCGGCACCGGAATTCGCCAGACATCGCCAGTACGAAAGGAAGACACGTAGCTCGTGTCCTCTTCGACGAAAGCATTGATCGAGTTCAACACGAACAGCGGCCACGCGACGCGCAACACCAGATCGCTATTGCGCGGGTCGAAACCGAGCACGACGAATTGGTGCCCCGCGCGCGAACCCGAAACCAAAATCGGGCCTTGGTCGCTCGCGCCGAGCACGTGGTCGGTTTGGGTCGGCACGAGCGCGTGTCCGGTCGCGACTTGAACGTCTCCGAGCGCCAAGAAGCGCAAAATCGGACTCTTCTTGTCCCAAGTATCGAAGCCGAAATCCTTGAGCTCGCGCCCGAATTTCAAGGGCGAGCCCTGCTCCGGTGGATTCAGATACAACGCGGCAGCGACGCTATCCGGCAGCGCATCCGCGGCGCTGTCCAAGATTGCGACATCGAAATGTTCGGTTGGAATGGGTTTGCCTGGTGCGACTGTCGTTACGTCCAGGTATTCGTCGAGCAGCAGCGCGGCTTCGAGGTAGGTATTGCCGCGTGAGACCAGAAGCACGCGCGCGCGACGACGCTCCGGCATCAAAGCGTAAGCGTGATCGTCGGCGGGTAAATCGTCGGCGCTGCCGTCGGCCAATCTGAGCTTGGCTTCGAGCGTGTGATTCGCGCCCGCCAGATCTTGATAAAAGCGAGGCAAGCGTTCGTTCGGACCGAGCGCGAGACGGCTCACGTCGATGATCGTGCCGTCGCCGAGCAGCGTGAGTTCGACTTGAACCGGCTTGTCGTTCGTGTTCGCGATCTCGAGCATCACCTCCGAGCGTGACTTGTCGAGCGGGTAACGCCGCACCGAGAACTCGGAAATCGCCACGTTTTTGCCGGATTTCCCGATCGGAATGAAGCGCAGCGTGGCGCTACCGAGATCGACGTGTTTGGCGACTTCGCTCAGATCGCCGAGCACGCCGTCGCTGACTACGACAATTTCAGC
>DATATR010000044.1:0-3451 GCA_036268695.1 Polyangiaceae bacterium
ATTGCCGCGTCAACAACTGCCAAACCCCGTGCGGGCTCTGAGCGCAATCGTTCTCGGGCTCGCGTTGTTGTCTCGAGCCGCGTTGGCTGTGCCGCTTTCCGAAGAGGATCCGCGCGGCCTCGCTCAGCTCGCTGCGGCGCATCCCGCTGCGCTCGGGCCACTCCGAGATGGCGATGCAGCGTTGAATGCCGGGCAGTTCGCGACCGCGTTGGCGTTGTTCGACGACGCGTCGGCGAACGCGCCCGTCACTGCGATCGTCGAGCGCAAGCGCTGCCAAGCATTGCTCGGCCTGGGCCGTCGAGCAGACGCGCTCACGGCTTGCGAAGCAGCGATCAACGCGGGCGGTCAAGCCGCGCTCGATCTACGCGCGAAGGTCGGCGCGTTGATGACGGGACCCGACGCGCCGACTCCCACCGAGGCGAGCGAGGCCTACTGGCTCGCGCGTTTGGCAAGTAGCTCGCTGCCCGGCGAGCCCTGGGGTTATGCCGCGTTTGCGCAGATCGGCCGACGCATCGGCGATCCGGTGCTGTGGGCGCGCAGCGTCGAACAACTGCGGCGCGTCGCGCCGAATCACTTCGAAACCAAGGCGGCAGTGCTGCTCGTCGACCGCGCCGACAAGTGGCGACCGAAGGCCTTTGCGTGGCTGTTCCTGCTTTGCGCCGGTCTAGCGAGCGCCTTACACGCCGCGCGCCGGAAGCAAGCGGAGCTGCTCACTGCCCCAGCGGCAAGCCGTGTCCCCGAGCGATGAGCAGAGCGCGATACTTTTCGTACTCGAAGCCGGGGCTACGCTCGCTGTCGTGACACTGCGTGCAAATGCTCTCGCGCACGCTGCGGTGGATGAAGCGATGCGGTGGCCGTGCATCGGCGATGTGCGTACTGCCGGGTCCGTGACAGCTCTCGCAACCGACACTCTGTAACGAATCCACGTGCGTGACCGTCGAGCCGCCGGGCCTACCATAGCCGGTCACGTGGCAACTCACGCACTCGAGATCGAACTGCTTGTCCCGCGCGCTCAAGGAAGCGTAAGCGCGAGCATGCGGCGACGCACTCCACCACAGATATTCCGCGGTGTGACACGCAGCGCACGGTCTCGAGCCCACATAGCCTGCTTGGTCGGGCGCGACCGGCGGCGGCTCAACGTCGCGATACGCTCGCTGGTTGTACGCGCTGACGCGCCTGGCGAGCCCGTCGAGGGCGGCGCGCGCAGTCTCGTCCCGCGCTGCGTCGCTCCGAAACGTTCGCTCGCGACTGCTCGACTGAAATGCGCCAACTTGCGAGCGAGACCAGACATCGACGACGAGCAACGATTGAGTCGCGCGCCGACTACTCAAAGCCCAGGCTGCGCCGATCGCGTTCGCGCCCGGCACAGCGCCGGCACCACTCACCACGACGAAATCAGCCGCGCCCGGCGCTCCGAGTGCCTCGACCGTCGCGCTGGCGTTTACTGCGGCGAGCGCCAGCACCAAGTCGGCATGTTGCGCGCGCAGCTTGCGAATCTCGCTCAACGTCGCGGCGAGCGGATCGCTCGGCCCGCGAACGCCGCGCGGCCAACCGGCTTTCGGTCGCACCAGCATGCCCACGATGCCGACACGCAAGTCGCCGATCGAACGGAGCTCACTCGATTGGATCGGTTCGCGCGAAGCATCCGCGACGGCCTCTGCCGTCGCCAAATTTTGGCCCGCGCCGCGCTCGAGCAAGAGCCCGCTATTCACCCACGAAAAACCTGCCTTGTCCGCGAGGCCCGCGAGCAGCGCGCGACCGCGCAGAACATCGTGTGGCCCCATGCCTGCCGCGTCCAAGCGAAGGCTGCGCAAAATCTCCGCCAGAGTTTGAGCTCGCCACAGATCTTGGGGTGGTGCTTCGGCCGGCGCCGACGGGTCGCTCGCAAAAAAGACGTCGCCCGCGCTGACGAATAGCGTTGGAACGCCGCCTTGGCGTTCCTCGGCGATCGCTGCCGCGAGATGATCGATGCCGCCGAGTTGATCCCGCGTGCAGCCGCATGGCTCGAGCACACCGTCGAGATCGGTCGCGACGAGCAGGCGCAAGCTGGGCTGCAGAGCCGACGCAGAAGGCGCACGTGCAGACGGCTCGGACGCCGCGCCCGAAGTTTTAGCGACGGCGCTCGAGGCAGGCTTTGGTTCCGCGCTATGTTCAATGCTCGCTGAGCGGCACTGGGCAAAAAAAACCAAACTCGAAATGAGTAGCGGCGCGCGGAGGCTCGTCGCCGCCGCTGTCCAGAGCTTCACGGCTTCGGCACCGACTCGTGCGGCGGATCGCGCAAACAACGCTCGATGCCGGCCTGGACTTGGCTCAAGTCCATTCCGTCGAAGCGAAGCCGAAGCCCGAGCGGCTGCAGCAATCGCTTCCAGTCCGCGCTGCCGTCGCGAGCCGTCCCGAGCAAAATCGTGCTGACGCGCCCGTCGATCGCGGCGAAGGGCAAGCCACCGCCGGCGTTGTTGTTCCAAGCTCGCGAGTCGCTGCTGTTGTCGCGATTGTCGCCGAGCACGAACACTTCGCCGGGCTTCACGACGTAGCCGCTGAATGCCTCGCTGCCCTGAAAGTAGACGGTCAGGTACGTCGCGTCCTCGAGAAATTCGACCATCAAGCGACCGCGCACTGCGCTGTCCGCCGAAAGGTACGCGAACACGCCCGCCTCGCAGCTCGGCACGGGCCAGCCGTTGATGTTGGGTCGACCGTGACGCATCAAGATTCGATCGCCAGGCAAGCCGATTACGCGCTTGACCAATTGCTCCGGCTGTCCGTGGAGCGCGCCCGGCGGCGTCTCGAATGCGATCACGTCGCCGCGACGCGGCGCGCGCGCACCCAAGCGCCAACGCGTCAAGGGCACGCGAAAGCCGTACGCGAGTCGATTCGCGGCAATCCAATCTCCCGGTTCGAGCGTGGGCAACATCGACTCGGTGAGCACCCGAAACGGTTGCACGATGCTGCTGCGCACGAAGAGCGTGAGCAACGCCGCGACAGCCAAGCTCAACAGCGATTTCAAGGTGTCGCTGTTGGGCGAGCGCGCTTGGGCAGTCAGTGCGGCGATGGCTTTTGCGCTCGACGCGGCTCGACCGAGATCGTCCGCGCCGAAGGCACTGCGCAAATCCTGAATCTGTGCGTCGAGCTCGGCGCGTTGCTGCGCCGTCAGACGACCGCGCCGTGTGCGCGCGACCGACCCCAAGAGCTCGGCGTGCCGTTCGTACGCGCGCAGCCGAGCTCTGGAGAGACGAGTTGGAACTCCCCAGCTCGCTGCGGTGAGCCAGCGCACGCCGGGCAGATAAAACTGCCAATAGCGAAGCAGCGCCGCGAACGCCAAGAACAGCACGACGAACACGGCCACCGGCTGCTCGCTCCCGAGCCGAAGCAAAATGCTCGACACGGGACCCGTGGCCTCGAGCGGGCTCGGCAGCAAAAAATGGTGGCACAGACCAGCCAACGCGAACGGAAC
>DATATR010000045.1:0-2183 GCA_036268695.1 Polyangiaceae bacterium
CGCGCTCACGCGTTTGCTCTCGGCTTTGCCGTCGAACTACCGCTTGCCGATCCTGATCGTGCAACATCGGTCGAAGGATTCCGACGAGCGGCTGAGCGGGCTGTTGCGCGTCGCTTCTCAGATTCCGGTCCACGAAGCCGAAGACAAGGAGCCGCTCGTGAGCCCTGGAGTCTACCTCGGGCCGCCGGACTACCATTTGTTGGTCGAGCAAAATTCGATCGCGCTCTCGACCGAGGAACCGGTGGCGCACAGCCGCCCGTCGATCGACGTGCTGTTCGAGTCCGCGGCATATTCCTACGGCAGCGAAGTGATCGGCGTGCTGCTCACCGGCGCGAACCAAGATGGCACGCGCGGGCTGCAGCAAATAAAGCAGCGTGGTGGCTACGTGATCGTGCAAGATCCGGATTCGGCGGAGAGCGGCTTCATGCCCAAGCACGCGATGAAGAACGTGCTCGCCGATCGCGTGCTTGGGCTCGAGCAGATTGCGGTCGAGCTCGTCGTACGCGCGAGTGAAGCGGGGGCGGCATGAACGAGGAGAGCCAGAGTCTCGCGCCCGCCCCGCTGCTCACGATGCCGGCCGTGCCGCCGTCGAAGATCTTGCTGGTCGACGATCAGCCGAAGAATTTGCTGGCCCTGAGCGCGATGCTCGAACCCTTGGGTCAAGAAGTCGTGCAAGCGAGCTCCGGCAAAGAAGCCTTGCGTCACCTCTTGCGCGAGGAATTTGCGCTAGTTTTGTTGGATGTGCAGATGCCGGTGCTCGACGGCTATGAGGTCGCCGAGCTAATCCGATCGCGCGAAAAATCGCGCGCCGTGCCGATCATTTTCCTGACCGCGATTCACCGGGACCAGCGGCTGATTGCTCGCGCGTACACCGTCGGCGCGGTCGACTACATTTTGAAGCCGATCGAGCCCGAGATTTTGCGCAGCAAGGTCGCGGTCTTCATCGAGCTGCACCAGAAGACGCAAATCATTCGCCGTCAGGCCGAAGAGCTGCGGCGCGCGACCGAACGCGAGCTTGCCGACTATAAACGCTTCAGCGAGCACCGCTACACGATGCTGGCCGAGTCGATGCCGCAAATCGTGTGGACGCTCGACGAAAAGGGCGACCTCCGCTACGGCAATCGCCGCTGGTTCGAGTGCGCGGGCCTCGCCGAAAGTGAAGCACTCGATTGGAAGACGATTGTGCACCCGAGCGAGTACGGCGAATTCCGCCGTGATTTCTCGCGCTCGATCGCCGAAGAGCGCGGCTGGGAAGCCGAGTTCCGCTTCGGCAACGTGAAGGAGCACCGATTTCGCTGGCACCTCGTGCGCATGCTGCCCGAGCGAGACGCGTCCGGCGCCATCACCGCTTGGGTCGGCACCAGCACCGACATCGACGCGAACAAGCGCGCGGGCCGCGCGCTGCAAATGTTGGCCGGGTTGACGCGTCGGCTCGGCGAGCTCACCGATCGCAGCCACGGTCTCGACGAAGTACTGGCCGCGACGCTGCCCGTACTCGGGGACGCGGCGCTGCTCGATCTGCGCGTGGACGAAAAAATCTCGAAGCGTGCGAGCGCGAGCCTATTGGCCGACTTCAAGCTCGACGATCCGCGCTTCGATCTCGGCCCATCCACCGTGTGCTTCGACGGCGTGCCCGAAATCTACGAGAACGTCGAGGGGATCTTGGCCCAGTCTGGACCACAGAGCGCGGGTGAACACATCTGGTTTTTGCACGAGCTCGGTGTGTCTTCGTACATGTGCTTGCCACTTTTGATCCGCGATCGCGTGTTCGGGAGCTTGGTGTTTTTGAATCGCGATCCCGAGCGAACCTACTCGGCCTCGGACATCGAGCTCGCGCGTGACGTCGCGGGTCGCATGGCGACCGCGCTCGACAACGTCGGCTTGTACGAACTGGCGCAGAGCGATCGCGCGAAACTGCAGGAAGCGAACCGCGCGAAAGACATGTTCCTAGCCACCGTGTCGCACGAGCTGCGTACACCGCTGAATGCGATCGTCGGCTGGGGGCAGATGCTGCGCAGCGGCGGACTGACTCAAGAAACCGAGCAGCGCGCGGTCGACACGATCGAGCGCAACGGTCGGGCCCTGGCACAGCTGGTCGCGGATCTGCTCGACGTGTCGCGCGTCGTTTCCGGCAACCTGCACGTGGATGAAGGTCCGCTCGATCTCGCGACCATCGTCGAGGC
>DATATR010000046.1:0-10182 GCA_036268695.1 Polyangiaceae bacterium
GGGCGTTCCTCGCGCCGAAGAGCCGTTTGTTCGATCGCATGGTGCTTTCAGCGCACCTCGAGTTCGTCACGTTCCTGATTACGACGTTGATTGGCGTTCCCGCGCTAGTTCGCCGACTCGTACCACGAGCCGATCCGCGCGTGGTCTGGGCCGCACGCTTTCTGTTTCCCGGCGTCATGCTGTATGACAGCAGCCTCGCAACGGGCGCAGATCATTTCGGAGCAATGTACGGCGTGCCGATCTGTTTGGCCACGCTGTTCGCTTGGCGCACGCTCGCTCCGCGTTGGTGCGGGCTGCTTGCCGCGCTGCTCGCCGCGGCGGCGCTGGTCAAGGAAACCGCGGCATTATTGCTGATTCCGATTCCGGTCTTCGCGATCGGCGCGCGCCTCGTTTGGCTGACGGCGAAGCGGTATTTCTCTCGCTCGCGCTCGTCGTCCAATGATTTTTGGCGGGGTCCGCTCTTGGCACTCGGAGTTGGTTTGGTGTGCAGCGCACCGCTCTGGCTCACCAACTGGGTCTGGCACGGCGATCCGGTCTATCCGATCTTGAACAAGTATTTACACGAGCGGCCGTGGACGAGCGAATCTGCCTATCGACTCAAGTGGGCCTACGAAGAGGCCAACATGTGGCAGCCGCCGCACGATTTCTCCGGCTTGCTCGTGTCGCTCAAGGCACTCGTTACCTTTTCCTTCGTACCGAACGATTGGGCCCGCTTCCACGGCAGCACGCCTGTGTTCGGTTCGCTCTTCACGTTGCTGCTCCCGTGTTTGCTCTTCTGTCGCGCGCGGCTTCGGCTCTGGGCCTTGATCGGCTGGGTACACGCGGCGATCTTTCTTTGGTTTTGGGTTCATCACCAAGATCGCTATTTGCAGGGAATTTTGCCGTTGATGACCGCCGCGACCGTCGCGGCTCTGATCGCGGTGTGGCGGCTCGGACCGATCGCCAGCGCGACGCTCGGCTTGCTCGTCGCGTTGCAGGTCGTCTGGGGTGGCGACGTCTATTTTCTGCAGACCCACGCCATGGCGAAGTCGGCGCTGAAGAAGAGCATCGATTTGCTCTCTGCCGGCTTCGAGCACAACTACGAAAAGCGATTCGACGTGCAGCAGCAGTTTCAGGCGGTAGCGCGTGCTTTGCCGAAACACGCGCGCGTCGTCGTGCACGACGAGAACAGTCATCTCGGGCTCGAAGCGGAATCGATCATGGATCGTTTTCCGTTCGAGTATGGCATCAGCTATGGACTTCAGCCGACGCCGCGCGCGCTGTACGACCTCTACCGTTCGCTCGGCGCGACTCACATCTTGTGGAGCGGGAAGAGCAAAGGCACGGACTCTCTTGCCGGTGACATCATGTTCTTTGACTTCGTGACGCGTCGCGCGCCGGATCTCGGCATGTTCGGCGGAATGCACCTGTCGAAAATGCCCGGCACGCCGCCGAACCAGCCGTTCAACGACACCGTCGCGGTGTTCTCGTGTGCCGGCTCGTACCCCGAGGGGCTCTACTCCGTGTCGCAGCTGCGAGTGCCCGTTTACGGTCCACGAAGTGGCGACTTTCCCGCCCGCGCGCCGCGGCCTCTTCCCGCCAATTGGAGCGCGAGTTTGACTCAGTTCGCCAATATCGCCGTTACCGAGACTCGCTGCTTTCACGAGAGTGCCGAACTCGAGCGCCTCGGCTTTTCCGAGATCGTCACGCGGACTCGCCCGAGCGGCACGCGCGGCCAGCTCTATTCGATCTGGTTCGCTCACTAGACTCGAATCGAGCCCGAGCGCGCGGGCTGCCGTCGTGTCTCATTCGTACAAATCGATCGGCAGATCGAGCAGCCGTGAAAGTTCCTCGAGTGCAGCCCGGTTTTCGTCAAAAAAATCCGGATCACCGAGCTCTTGGGGGGTCACGCGGTCACGATAGCTGCGGCCGATCCAAGCGCGCAGGTCGTCGTAGAGCGAATCGTCGAGCAGCACGCGGCCGGTCATGGCGTCGCGCTCGACGTCGGTGAGCGGGATGCGTAGCCGCAAGCACGCCGGCCCTCCGCCGTTCTTCATCGATCCGTTCACGTCCACGTAATGCAGCGCACTGACGGCGTTGTCCCCGCTCAGCACGCGCTCGAGAAATCTGCGCGCGCTCGGCGTGGCGCGGCTCTCTTCCGGCGCGATGATCGCGAGCGAACCGTTCGGCAAAGTGACGAGCTCGGAATTGAACGGATAAGCGCGCACCGCGTCCGCCACTGGAAGCTCCTCGTTCGTCGCGAGCTCGAACACGAATTCGTCGCCCAGTTTGGCTCGCAGTTCGCTCAGCATGGCCGCCCCGCGCACGAACGCGAACTCGTGCAGCAAGAGCAAGCGCTCGCTGCCGACGGCGAGCACGTCACTGTGAAACGCGCCCGCGTCGATTCCTTCCGGCGCTTGTTGCAGCAGCATCAGTTGATCTTCGCGCAAACCGTGAAGCCGCGCGCAGGCTGCGCTCGCTTCGCGCGTTTGCCGCGCTGGGTAGATGCTGGGCCGCGAACCCGACTCGGCCGCGCGCCCCCAACCAAATAAATGCACCACGCCGCGCGAAGTCGAGAGCCGCGTGTGGTTGGCGGCGCCTTCGTCAGCGAAGAATTCACTCGCGGGCAGCGCGTCGTGCACGGCGAAGTGCTCAGTGTGCGAGAAGATCGCGCGCAGCGTAGAAGTCGTGGTTTCGGCCTCCAAACTGCGATGGAACATCGATGTGAGATTGGCCGGCGTGAGGTGCACGCGGCCATCGGCCGTGTCGCTCGAGGGCGCGACCGTCGCGGCATTCGCCGTCCACATCGCGGACGAGCTGCCGGTCAGCGCGAGTAACTCGGGCGCGACGCGGAGCACGCGTGGGAGCACGTCTCGACTCGAACCCGAGAAACCGAGCCGATGCAGCGCGCGCAAATTCGGACGCAACGGTGGCGGCAACACGGCTTGGCCCACGCCGAGGCTCGCGACGAAGCGCGCCTTTTCGAGTCCTTCGAGCGCCGCGGCGCGCGGATTGCCCGGTTCCCCGCGACTCTGCGAGCTCGCGACGTTGCCGTAGCTGAGTCCAGCGTAGTGATGCGTCGGACCCACGAGGCCATCGAAGTTGTATTCGCGCATGCCGACTTCGAAAAGTATGCTTTCATTCACGCTTGCTTTCGAGTGCAGAAATTGAGGCTTCGATGCGAGGTTTGCGGCAGGCGCTTTTATCGATTGGGTTCGCGTTGATTGCCTTGAGCTGCGGTTCACCCGCCGGGCAAAACTTGTTCGAAGGCTCGCCCGCGAGCCAAGCTGGAGCCGCGGCGGTGGGCGGCTTCGCTCAAGGTGGAAGTACGGCGCAAGCCGGGAGCTCCGCACAAGGTGGCGCTCCAACGGCGAATTGCGCCAGCGCGTGCGCCGGCGTGGGCACGTGTCAAGGCGACGTGTGCGTGATCGATTGCACCACGCCCGGCTCGTGCAACACCGAAGTGAAGTGCCCCGCGGGTGCCGCTTGTCGCATCGAGTGCGGCGCCGAGTCGGGCTGTTCGACCGGCGTCGATTGCAACTCGGCCGCGAGTTGCGACGTGCATTGCAGCGGCGTGTCGAGCTGCCCGAACGGCCTGACCTGCGCTGGCACGAGCTGCAGCGTCGACTGCGCCGGCCAAGGTTCGTGCAACAGCCAAATCAGCTGCAGCGCCGCCACTTGTCAGATTCACTGCAACACCAAGGGCGCCTGCTCGGGCAAAGTGTTGTGCGCCCAAGGCTCCGGAGATTGCGACATCGAGTGCAATGCGGATAGCGCTTGCGGCAGCGGCGTCGAGAGCGATGCCTCGGGAAAAACCACGGTCAGTTGCGCCGGCATGGGCGCGTGCCCGGCGCCAGTGACCTGCAGCGGCGCCTCTTGCGGCGTGGACTGCGGTGACAATTCCTGCGCCAGCGGCATCTGTTGCAATGCCCAAAGCTGCGACGCGCATGGCAAGCCGAACATGTGCATGCAGTGAACGCCCTGCGCGATTTTCTTTTGGGGTTTGCCTAGAACGAGCGGGTCGGTGCAGAACTGGCTAAAGCAGCGCACTGCCGAGCTCGCGCGTATTCCGGTCTTGCTTCGCCGCGTCGCGCCCGCGATTCGGAGTGCCAAGGCTTCGGGTACCGCGCCGTGGCTGGCTTGGCTCGAGGCTCACGCCTTGAATAACCCAGAAGGTTTATGCTGCGAGCTCGACGCGGAACGGCTGAGCTACGGCGAAGCTTGGTCGCGCGTGCGAGCCTATGCCGCCGTGCTGGTCGAGCAAGGTGTGCGACCGGCTGATATCGTCGCGCTGATCGCCGGCAATTCGCCGAGCTATCTCGTGCTCGTGCTGGCGATCGCGTATGCCGGCGGAGCCGCCGCGCTGATCCACCCGGAGCTTCAGGGCGAACCGCTCGCGCACGCACTTTCTTCGGTAAAACCCCGGCTCAGCTTGGTCGAAGCGTCGGAGCGCGACGGCATTTCGGCGCTCTCGGCCAAAGCGCGCGGCGCGACACTGACGTTCGCGCGCGGCGAGCTCGAAGCACTCGCCGAAGGAGCCGAGCCGCTCGCGACCCCGCGCGCCGATCCGAACGGCGATTTCGTGTTCATCTTCACCTCGGGCACGACGGGTTTGCCGAAGCCGTGCCGCGTGCGCCATGCGCGCGCGCGCTCGGCGGCGACGATCTTCGGCAGCGTCGCGTTCGAGTTCCGCGCCAGCGACAAACTCTACTGCGCGCTGCCGCTTCATCATTCGAGCGCGCTGTTGGTCGGCGTCGGCGCGGCGCTCGTGGCAGGCGTGCCGATCGCGTTGCGCCGCAAGTTCAGCGCGCGCGAGTTCGCGCCGGACATCGCGCGTTACGGCGCGACCGCCACGCTCTACATCGGCGAAGTGTGCCGCGCCGTGGTGCGTGCGCCGCGGTTCGAGCCTTTGCCGTCGCTGCGCGTCGCTGTGGGCAATGGCATGGACGATGGCACCTGGCTCGCCTTTGCCGAGCGTTTTCCGCGCGCAAAAATCCGTGAATTTTACGCGTCCACCGAGGCGCCGAGCGCGATCTTGAATTTGACGGGCAAGGTCGGCTCGCTCGGTCACGTGCCGTTCGAGCGCCGTCGCGGCTTTCGCCTCGCGCGTCTCGACGAAGCACGACACGAGCTCGTGCGCGACGCAGGCGGACGCGCTGTGCCGTGCGCGCCGAACGAAGCGGGTGAACTTTTGCTCCGCGTGCACCCAACCCAAAATGAACCGCACGGCGAGTTCGCCGGTTATCAGGACGAAGCCGCATCGCGTGCGCGCATCGTGCGCGATGCGTTCGAGCTCGGCGACGCCTACTTTCGCTCCGGCGACGTGCTCCGCCGCGATGCCGATGGCTACTTCTATTTCGTCGATCGTTTGGGTGACGGCTATCGCTGGAAGGGTGAAAACGTGTCGGCGCTCGAAGTCGAACGAGTGCTGTCGCGCGCGCTCGAGCCAGCCCAGGTCGCGGTCTTCGGCGTCACGGTGCCGGGTCATCCGGGGCGCGCGGGCTTCGCCGAAGTCGAGTGCGACGGCGCGTTCGACGCGCAGCGATTCGCGCGGGCGACGCGCGAATTACCCGCGCACGCGCGACCGTGCTTCGTGCGAAAAGTCGCGGAGATCGAGCTCACGAGCTCGTTCAAAATCAAAAAGCGCGCGCTGGATCTGGCGAGCTTGGTTGGGGCGGGTCGCGAATCGATTTGGGTCAAGCAAGGCGAGAGCTATGTGGTGCTCGACTCGAAGTTGTGGGACGATCTGTGTCGTGGCGAAAAAAGGCTTTGACCTCGCCTGTTGCGCGCTCGTGATCGCAGCGCTGCCGCTCTTCAGTGCTTGCAAGGCGAAGCAGCACACGCCGAAGCTTCCGCCGCTGCGCGCCGAGGCTTGGTTGGTCGAGCTCGACGTGCCGGGCTTTGCAAAGGCCGAGCTCGCGGTGCCGCTGGGCGCGACCGAGCCGCGACCGATCGTGATCGCGTTGCACGGCGCGGCGGATCGACCGGAGTGGGCGTGCGGTGCCTGGCGTAGCGTCGCGGGACCGCAGCCGTTCGTGCTGTGTCCGCGCGGCGTCGAGCGCGCGGACTTCAAGGCGCCCGATCTTCGCTACACGTTCGGCACCACGGCCGCGACGGCGAGCGAGCTCCGCGCCGGGCTCGCGGCGCTGAAGGCTAGGTTTGGCGCGCATGTCGCGGCGGGGCCGGTCGTGATTGCGGGCTTCGAGATCGGCGCGGATCGCGCCGCTGAAATCGCGCAGCAGGAACCGACCTTTTTTTCCCGCGTGGCGCTGGTGAATCCCGCGCCGAACACCTGGCCTCCGGCGCAGTCGTCGTTGTTCGGGCGTGAAGGCGGCGAGCGCGTCCTGTTCGCGTGCGGCACGGGCGCGCGCACGGCGACCGAGTTCAAAGCGGTGTTCACGCGACGCGCCGGCGCCGACGCGCGCGCGATTTTCTTGAGCGAGAGCCCGCCGTCGCTGGACGCGGCCGGCGTGGCTCAGCTGAAAACAGTCTGGCCGTGGCTCGACGCGCCGTCGACGCACCGGGTTGCACCCGAGAATTTGGCTGGAAATCCAATTTCGGCCAAACGGCCGCAGGCGCCCCGACTCGCGCCGAACTGAGCTCCCCAACCTGAACAGACGAACTCTGGGATGCTTCGTCGAATCAGTGTATGAGGCCGCTCCCGAGTCGCTCGGCTCCGTCGCGGCCAAGCTCGCGAAAGCGTGCTTGACATGCGAAGCGCCGCGGCTACCCTCCCGTTCCCCCAAATCCGGCCCCTGATTTAGCCGGCCGTAAAAGGGCTCTTTTTTCGATGCCGACAGTACAACAGCTCATCCGCCATGGCAGGGAAGTGATCAAGACGCGCACGGCGTCTCCTGCGCTCCGTTCGTGCCCGCAAAAGCGCGGCGTCTGCCTGCGCGTCTACACCACGACGCCGAAGAAGCCGAACTCGGCGCTGCGCAAGGTGTGCCGCGTGCGCCTGACGAACAGCATGGAAGTGATCAGCTACATCCCGGGCGAGGGTCACAACTTGCAGGAGCACAGCGTCGTGCTCATTCGCGGTGGCCGCGTGAAGGATCTGCCGGGCGTTCGTTATCACGTCGTGCGCGGCACGCTCGATGCGTCCGGCGCCGCGGGTCCGAGCAGCACCAACAAAGCCACGCGCAACCGCAGCCGGTCGAAGTACGGCGTGAAGCGCCCCAAGCAATAAGCCCCGTACTAAGAGGATATCGCGATGCCCCGCCGCAGAGACGTACCGAAGCGCAAGATCACGCCCGACCCGAAATACAAAGACAAGCTCGTCGCCAAGTTCACGAACTCGATCATGCTCGGCGGCAAAAAATCGACCGCCGAAGGCATCCTTTACGGCGCTTTCGACGTGATTAGCGCGCGCTTCAAGGAAGATCCGCTCGAGGTCTTTCGTAAGGCGCTCGACAACGTGAAGCCGCGCCTCGAAGTGAAGAGCCGCCGCGTCGGTGGTGCGACGTACCAGGTGCCGGTCGAAGTTCGCCCGGAGCGTCGCGTCGCGCTCGGCATGCGCTGGTTGGTTTTGTACTCGCGCGATCGCGGCGAGAAGACGATGCGAGAGCGCCTCGCCGCCGAGCTCGTGGATGCGTCGCAACTTCGCGGCAACGCCGTGAAGAAGAAGGACGACACGCACAAGATGGCGGACGCGAACAAGGCGTTCGCTCACTACCGCTGGTGAGTTCGGTTTTTTGATCTGGGCCTGGGCAAGATTGGCAAAGGAGTCGCTCCGAGCGATATGAAGAAGACGACATAGGATCGAGTTGTTCGTTTCGAAGCACCTGCTCAACGCAACACCTCGAACCCCTTCCAACCGACATAGCGTTTCCCGAACAAGGGAAACCGAAGGCTGGAGGGGGTTTCGTCTATGTTCCGACTCAATTCGCATTTGAGAGCACACGTGAGCCATGGCCCGCGAATACAGCCTCGAGCGCACGCGCAACATCGGCATCATGGCGCACATCGATGCCGGCAAGACGACCGTCACCGAGCGCATCCTCTATTATACCGGCATCAACCACAAAATCGGCGAGGTGCACGAAGGCGCCGCGACGATGGACTGGATGGAGCAGGAGCAAGAGCGCGGCATCACGATCACGAGCGCCGCGACGAACTGCTTCTGGACGCCGATCTTCGGCCCGAACGAAGCCAAGAAGCATCGCATCAACATCATCGACACGCCGGGCCACGTCGACTTCACGATCGAAGTCGAGCGCAGCCTGCGCGTGCTCGACGGCGCGGTCGCGGTGTTCGACGGCGGCAACGGCGTCGAGCCGCAAAGCGAGACGGTCTGGCGTCAAGCCGATAAGTACAACGTTCCGCGCATCGCGTTCGTGAACAAGCTCGACAAGACGGGCGCCGATTTCCAGATGAATCTGGACTCGATCAAGGATCGCCTCGGCGCGAATCCGATCGCGATGCAGTGGCCGGTCGGTCAAGAAGAGGATCACCGCGGCGTCGTCGATTTGATCCGGATGGAAGCTGCGATCTTCGACGACGATTCGCTCGGCGCGAAATACACGTGGCAAGCGATTCCAGCTGATTTGAAGGACAAATGCGCCGAGCTCCGCGACGCCTTGATCGAAGCTTGCGCCGACATCGACGACGCGATCATGGCGAAGTTCTTGGACGGTCGTGCGGCGGACGTCACGAACGACGAGATTTACGGCGCCGTACGCAAAGCGGTGGTCGGCTTCCAGTTCGTGCCCGTGTTCTGCGGTTCGGCCTTCAAGAACAAAGGCGTGCAGATGCTGCTCGACGCGGTGGTGAATTTCCTGCCGTCGCCGGTCGACATTCCGCCGGTCAAGGGTCACGACCCGAACAAAGAAGGCAAGCTCATCGAGCGTCCGGCGGACGACAAAGCGCCGTTCGCCGCGCTCGCGTTCAAGATCGCGAACGATCCGTTCGTCGGCAATCTGACGTTCTTCCGCGTTTATTCGGGTGAGCTTTCGAGCGGCACCAGCGTGCTCAATTCGACGCGCGGTAAGCGCGAGCGCATCGGGCGCATTTTGCGCATGCACGCGAACAAGCGTGAAGAGCTCAAAGAGTGCCACTCGGGCAACATCTACGCGGCGGTCGGCATGCGCGACACGCGCACCGGGGACACGCTGTGCGACGAAAAAGCGCCGATCATCCTCGAGCGCATGATCTTCCCGGAGCCGGTGATCTCGATCGCGATCGAGCCGAAAACCCAAGCCGATCTCGACAAGCTCGGGATCAGCCTGGGTAAACTCGCCTACGAAGATCCGTCGTTCCGCACGTACACGAACGAAGAAACCGGGCAAACGATCATCGCCGGCATGGGCGAACTGCACCTCGAAATCATCGTCGATCGCTTGCGACGTGAGTTCAAGGTCGAGGCCAACGTCGGCAAGCCCGAAGTGTCGTACCGCGAAGCAATCAGCAAAAAGGCGAGCGCGGAAGGCCGCTTCGTGCGCCAGTCCGGCGGTCACGGCCAGTATGGGCACGTCAAGATCGACATCGAGCCGGGCGAGCGCGGCACGGGGTTCGTGTTCGACAATGCGATCGTCGGCGGCATCATCCCAAAGGAATTCATTCCGTCGATCGAAAAGGGCATCAAAGATGCGCTCGGTCGTGGCGTGCTCGCCGGTTTTCCGATGACGGACGTGAAAGCGCGCTTGTTCGACGGCAGCTATCACGAGGTGGATTCGTCCGGTCCCGCCTTCGAGGTGGCCGCGTCGATGGCGTTTCAGGAAGCTGCGAAGCACGCAGGTCTACAAATCCTCGAACCGGTGATGTCCGTCGAAGTCGTCACGCCCGAGACCAACATGGGCGACGTGATCGGCGATTTGAATTCGCGCCGCGGCAAGATCCAAGGCATGACCCAGCGCGGTAAGAATACGCAGGTCGTGACGGCGGAAGTGCCGCTCGCGACGATGTTCGGTTACTCCACGGATTTGCGTAGCAAGACGCAGGGCCGCGCGACGTACACCATGCAGTTTTCGCACTACGAGCCGACACCTTCGGCGGTGCAAGAAGAAATCGTCGCGAGAGTTCGCGGCACTAATTGAGTAGCGGAAATCAAGGAGCTCGGGACTGATGGCCAAGGAAAAGTTCGTACGAACGAAACCGCACGTGAACGTGGGAACGATCGGTCACATCGACCATGGGAAGACGACTTTGACTGCCGCGTTGGTGAAGGTGCAGTCGAAGAAGGGCCTAGCGAAAGAGATCAAGTAC
>DATATR010000047.1:0-2169 GCA_036268695.1 Polyangiaceae bacterium
TTACGCGCCACTTGAACAAGCGGTCGACCGTCGCGCGCGCGACGGCGTGCGGAACGCCGACCGTGTTGCGCCCGAGCAGATTCAACGCTCGCGAGAGCGACACCGGCGCCGGCCCGCCGATATTGAAAATGCCGCGTACGCCCGGTGCAAGCGCGGAGCAGAGCGCACGCACGACGTCCTCCTGATGCACGACTTGCATCATCGGATCGAAGCCGAGCAATGTCGGGACGACTTTGAGCCGCAGGTAGTTACTGGGCGCGTTTTTCACCGTGCCGAGGATGTGCGACGGCCGCAAAATCACTGCTTCGGTATTGGGATAACGCCACAGATAAGATTGCGCCGCTTGATCGAGTCCGACCAAATCGCGAATGTCACTGAACGGACCTGCGCCGAGCAGCGGCGCTTCTTCGTTCAAGAATTGGGGGTTGTCCGGTCGCGGTCCGTAGACGTTCGCGCTCGATAGCAGCACGACCTTGGGCACGCTATAGCGCTCCGCGTACTCGAGCAAACGTTGGAAAGCGACGACGTTCCAAGAGTGGTGTTCTTCCGCGCTTCCGCGCGGGTTGTGCATCACACCGAGGTGCACGAGCGCGCGCACGTTGCCGTGACGAAAGATGTCTTGCGCGCGCTTACTGCGCAGATCGATCTCGTGATGTTCGACGTCGCGCGGCCGATCGGGAAACGCACGGCGGTCTAGCCCGATCACGCGCTCGCGACGATGCAGCGCACGCGTGAGCCGCCGTCCGAGCCGCCCACAAATCCCGGTCACGACCACCGAACGTTCGTCTCGTTCCGTTTCTTCGTTCAAAGAAACACGCTCCGGCGCATCGAAAGCCCGCGTCGCAGCATGTCCGAAATCTGCTGTCGCACCAGCCAAACCTTGTCCGAGACGACGCTGTCGTCGTCGTCCGGACCGCCGCTGAAGTGCATCGGTTCACCGAAATGAACTCGATACTTGGTCGGCAGCGGCATTTGTGCACCCGGCAGCATCATTTGCGGGATCAGCGGGAAAACCGGGATATTGAGCACGCGGGCCGCCCATTTCACGTTGCCGAGGCTCACGTATTGTTCCTCGGCGCCGATCACGGCCACGGGCACGATTGGCGTATTCGTTTCGATCGCCAAGCGCATGAAGCCGAGCCCGAATGGCTCGAGCTGATACCTTCGATCGAACGGCTTCGATACGCCGCGAATTCCCTCGGGGAACGCGAGCAGCAACTCGCCCATCTCGAGCAAGCGGTGCGCGTTCTCCGGCACTCCGACCACTTGCCCGACGCGGTTGAAGAAAGCGGACACGAACGGCAAGGTCATGGTCCACTTCTCGACCATCGCGCGCGTCACGCGCGGCGGATTGGCGTCGAAGAACATGGTGGAGCCGACGATCGCTGCATCGATCGGTACTTGCCCGGAGTGGTTGGCGACCAGCAGCACGCGACCTTCGGGCACGTTTCCAATGCCGAAAACTTCGGTCCGGAAATAGAGCCGATGAAAAAACGCGATCACCATCGCTGCGTGCCGCGCGGTGTCGACATCGAAGCCGAAAGGATCGCCGCCGAGCTCCACATAACGCTGTTTCAGGATCGCGATCCGACGCTCGAAGTCGCGGCCGAGTAGCCGCTCTTTCAACTCATCCGCGGCTTTGCGCGCTGCGGCACGCAGTCGCTCCGCCAGCGGCAGGGCGTAGCCGGCCACATCGCTCAGCCGGGCTAGTGCGTTGCGGGAATCCATCGCTCGCCGGAGTCTCGTCGCCCGCCGCCCGAGCCGCAATCGCTTTTCGGTTTCTCGCTTCGGTGAGCGCGCCGGCCGCGCGACGCAAATTGGAGACCATCCACCGAGTGCGCGCGATAGGATGCCGCGGTGAAGCGCGCGAACGTCATTCCAGCCCCGCTACAGCGCGGTTCGCGAGTGCGCGTGATCGCGCCATCGAGTCCGTTCGATCGCACCTTGGTCTTGCGTGGGATTGGCTGGTTGGGTGAGCGTTACCGCGTCGAATTCGACTGGTCGATCTTCGAACGCACCGGTTTTTTGGCCGGGAGCGACGCGCGACGACTCGAAGAGCTCGACCGCGCGTTGCAGGATCCAGATGTCGGCGCGATCGTCGCTGCACGGGGTGGCTATGGTCTCACCCGCATCGCTCACCTCGCCGACTACAGCGCACTGCGACGCAGC
>DATATR010000048.1:0-2248 GCA_036268695.1 Polyangiaceae bacterium
GATCCGAGACGCCCCAAGAGCGCGTCCGATGTAAAATTCTTACATCCGAAGTGCGCTTGAAAAAGGCGCTGGACCGCCCTTCGCGCTCCGTTCCGCGTTGGTGCTCGTTCTCTACTCATCAGAGCGTGTTGCTACCGTCAATCGGGGCGTGCAGTTTCTCTCATCTCGCGGCGATACTCGAGTTGATCGTCGTGCATGCGAAGGAAGACGCGCTGTTTGGCGTCGTGAAACGCGCGGGCCGCGGGGTTCGGCTCGATGACTCGGGAAATGCCGGACATCTGGGTCATTGCTTCGACCACAGTCGGAAAGCGCTGTGCGGCGACCGCGGCTAGGATTGCCGAGCCGAGCAGCACGGCTTCGGGCTCCCTGGGCAGAAGGATGCGCGCCCCGGTTGCGTCCGCGTGCTCGCGTAGAAAGACCGGATTTTTCGAGTCTCCGCCGGTCGCGATCACGGTCCCGATGCGATAGCCGTTTGCGTTCATGGTATCGATGATGTGCCGCGTGCCGTGGGCGATGGCTTGGATCGTGGCCAAGTACTCGAGCGCTAGCGCTTCGACACTAGCGCTGAGCTTGAGGCCGGAGATCATGCCGCGCAGGGTCGAGTCGGCGCGCGGGGAGCGATTGCCGTGATGATCGGGCAGCACGTGCAGATCTGCAGTGAGCGCGCCGGGCACTGCGCTCGTCCCGGCTAGCTCGGCAAGGCGCTCGTTTAGCAGCGCATAAACGCTCGTTTTTGCCGACGTGGCGGCTAGGCTCAGCTCTGCGTGACGCGCGTGCGATTGCAACACGTGATCGATCAATGCGCCGGTTGCAGACTGTCCGCCTTCGGTGAGCCACATGCCGGGGATCATCGCCGAGTAGTACGGGCCCCAGACGCCTTTGACGAAGCGCGCTTCCTTCGAGACCGCCATGTGGCAGCTCGACGTGCCGCCGATCAACGCCAGGCGCGTGTCGAGCAGGCTCGCGTCGAGTGTCTCGCCTTCGAGCTTGCTGCCCAAGAGCCCGATGCCGCCCGCGTGCGCGTCGATCACGGACACCGCGACCGGAATGCCACCGACCAAGCCCAGCTCTCGCGCAGATTGCTCACGCAGGCGCCCCACGCATTCACCGACGGGCCGTACATCGCTGCCGATACGGCGCGCGCCGTCAAGGAGCAGCTCAGCCAGCCCTATCTGCTCGAAGAACGAATTCGACCACGCGCCGCGCCCCGCGTTCTCGTGGCCCAGATACGTCCATTTGCACACGGTGGTGCAGTGCGAACGCGAATCGACGCCGGTCGCGCGATAGCTCAGAAAATCCGGCAAATCCAAGAAGCGCGCGGTCTTCTCGAACGAAGCGGGCAAATGCCGTTTCAGCCAGGCGAGCTTCGGGGTCTCCATCTCCGGTGAGATGCTGCCGCCGACGTAGCGCAGTACCTCGTGGCCGGTTGCATTGATAGCCGCCGTTTCGGCGAGCGCGCGATGGTCCATCCAGACGATCACGTTTTGCTCGGCGCGGCCCGTGGGGCTCACGGTCACGGGCGCGTCGCTCGCATCCAAGGCGACGAGCGAGCACGTCGCATCGAACGCGAGGCCCGCGATTTGCTCCGCGCGTAAACCGGCCTGCGCGAGCGCTCCGCGGATAGCAGTCCCGCAAGCGCGCCAAATATCCTCCGAGGAGTGCTCGACGAAATCTTCGGCCGGGCGAAACAGTTGAATCGCATGCGTGGCTGCGCCCAGCATTGCGCCTCGGTCGTCGAACACGCCGGCCCGCGCGCTACCCGTGCCCACGTCGACACCGAGAAAATAAGCCGCGGACGGCGTGCTCACGTTCAGCTCGCCTTCCCGAGGATGCGCACCTTGAAGCCGAGCTCTTGCGAGAGCGCGACCATCTCCTCGAAAATATCGCCGTAAGCGACGGCCACGTGGTTCGACAAATAGTGAGCCATCAGCGTGTCGCGCGAGATGCCCATGTCGGCGGCCATGAACGGCCATTGGCGCGTCGTGCCTTCCCACCACTGGTCGCGCACGGGCTCCGGCAATTTGACGACCTCACCGCGGCCGATGTCCATCCATAGCTCGTCGGCTTTGATGTAGGCGCGCGCCCAGGTCATTTTGCCGGGTAAGCTCTCGCCGGCCAGGGTGCCGCCGGGGGTAGGGAAGTAGAGCGACGGTTGCCGGTACGAATGCGCGCCGCTCAAGCTGTCCGGATCGTGATTGAACGCATACGCGCCGCACGAGCCGGAATTGAGCAACACCCACAAAAATCG
>DATATR010000049.1:0-5083 GCA_036268695.1 Polyangiaceae bacterium
GAGTCCGCCCAATGACTGCCGCGCACATCATCTTCATTCCCGGCGTGCTGTTGGTCGGCATTGCGCTCGGCTATTCACTCGGCGCGCGCGCCGTGCGCGCCGAAATGACTCGGATGCGGCGGCGCACGAAGGAGTAGACCCATGTTGAATTTCGGACTTTCGGACGACCAACGCGCGTTGATCGACGTCGCCAAGCGCTTTACGCGCGAGCGCATCATTCCGGTCGCTGCGGCCTGCGATCGCGAAAGTCGGTTCCCAAAGGACGTGTTCGAAGCGGCGCACGAGCTCGGACTGGTCAACGCGACCGTTTCGGGAGACTACGGCGGGCCGGGGCTCGGCGAGCTCGAAAATGCGCTGATCGCCGAGCAACTGGCGTACGGCTGCACGGGCATTCAAACGAGCCTGCTCGCGAACACACTCGCGCTCACGCCGATCAAACTCGGCGGCAACGAGGAGCAGAAAAAGAAATATCTCGGCATGCTCACGGCCTCGCCGCTGTTCGCGAGCTACTGCACGACCGAACCGAGCGGCGGCAGCGACGTAGCCGGCCTCAAAACGACGTTCAAAGCCCACGGGGACGATTACGTCTTGAACGGCGAAAAATGCTGGATCACGAACGCGAGCTTCGCGAGCTTTTACATTGTATTCGCGACATCGGATCCTGCGAAGCGGCACAAAGGCATCGCCGCGTTCATCGTCGATCGAGATTCGGCGGGGCTTCGCGTCGGCAAGCACGAGGACAAACTCGGGCAACGCGCGAGCGACACCGCGGCCGTGCACTTCGAAGACGTGAAGGTCCCGAAAGCGAACTTGCTCGCGCCCGAGGGCGAAGGCTTCAAGCTCGCCATGGAAACCTTCAATCAAACGCGGCCAGACATCGGCGCGATGGCGACTGGCTTGATGCAACGCTGTGTGGACGAATCCGTGGCTTACGCCAAGGAACGGAAGACCTTCGGCTCACCGATTTCGGAACACCAGCTCGTGCAGGCCATGCTCGCGGAAATGGCGATCGGCACCGAGGCCACGCGGCTGTTGTATCAAAAGGCCGCCTGGAATCTCGATAACGGGGTGCGCGATCCGATTGTCTCGAGCTATGCGAAGGCATTCGGAGCCGATCGCGCGATGCAGTCGGCGATCGACTGCGTGCAGGTTTTCGGCGGTAACGGCTACGTCAAGGACTACCCCGCCGAAAAACTGATGCGCGATGCCAAGGTGCTACAAATCTACGAAGGCACGAGTCAGATCCAGCGACTCGTGATCGCGCGCTCGCTGGTCAAGTGAACCGAAGTCAGCGCGCGCCGATGAACACACCCGCGGCGTTGGCGCGCGCAACTCGTGTTCGGAGCTCGTGTTCGCTGCGATCGATGTCTGTGCCGCGTTCGCCGCGCGCGCGACGCCTTTTGAGGAACGCGAGCTCGATCAGCGCGAGTTGTTTCTTTCGGCTCGCCGAATAGCCGCCTGGGCTGCCCATCAGGCTCGTGAAATTCCAAAACGGGACGAGCATCCAGTGGCTCGCCGTGCGCGCGAGCTCCTTCGGATGGAGTAGCCGACCGACTTCGTCGATCAAGCCGCGGATGACGATCGAGCGATCGCGCACCGCGAGCGCTATCACGAGCACGAAGAACAAAAGATCGAAGGTCCAGAAGACCAGGAATTTCAGGCCCAAACCGAGGCCGCCGTCGTACAGGAACGTGACCAAAAAATTGTGCACGAAATGCAGTCCGGCCGCGCAGGTCCAACCTGCGATCGGTGCGAGCAGCTTGAGCAGCGGGCTCGAAGTTTCGGACGCGACGCCCACGCCGAGCCCGGTCATTGCCGTAAACGACGCATGGCTCAAACCGGCGGCGACGGTGCGAACTAGGTAGAGCGCGGTGAACGCAGCGGCGCCACCTTGCGCGGCCGCACTGCCGACGTACAGCACGTCCTCGGTCAGGGTGAAGCCGAGGCCGATGACTCCGCCGTAAATCGCGCCGTCGAGCGCGCCGTCCACCTCGTGCAGCCACGTCGCCGAGAGGAACCACAAAACCAAAAGTCCGGACCCTTTGCACGACTCCTCGACCAACGGCGCAATGAACGAGGCAGTCGAAGATTGAACGATCGAGCTCGATTGCGGCGCGCCGAGCGCGGCGCTCATCACGTCCTCGCCGAACGAGTTGATCACGATCGCCATCAGCGTCGCGACCACCGCGCCCCAGAAAAACGCCAGCGTGAGCAGCCAAAACGGCTCCGGCTCGTAGCGATCCATGCCTTTGATGATCAGGAAATAGACGAACACCGTCGGCGCGATGACCAGGAACGCGAGGAACCACAGGACGAGCACGGAGGCAGCGTATCACGGCCTCGATTCGGCTCGATTCGCCGGGCCTGTCGCCGGCAGCTCGCTCACGCCGCAAGCCTTGCGCGCGAGCCGGGTCAGAAAAAGAAAGCGCGTCCCGCGCACGGCCGAGATTTGAGCTTTCGGGTTGATGCGCTAGGTTCTCGCGCGTGTTCGGATTTTCGTTCGGCGAATTGCTCGTCATCTGCGTGGTCGCGCTGATCGCGGTGGGGCCGAAGAAGTTGCCGAGCATGCTGCACACGCTCGGACAATGGCTGCGTAAATTGCGCAATCTGACCAGCGAGGTGCGCACGCAGACGGGCATCGACGATCTGCTTCGATCGGAGGGCTTTCACGGTGGGCTGAGCGAGCTACGCGGCTTGTTGCGCGGCGCACAGCCCCACCCATTCGACGTCCCGCGCGTCGAGCCGCAACCGGTGCGCGCGCCAATCGAAGATCCGTATGCGAATCTCGACATCGACGTGTCACGGGAATATCCGCTCGAAGGCGCCGATTCATACGGCGCCTTGCCCGACGACTTGCTCGACGATGAACCGCCGAAGACGGAGAGTGAGAGCAAGACCCCGGCGACCGTGCAACCCGCATGAGTGACAATCCAGAAGAAAACGTGATGACGTTTTGGGAGCACCTCGAAGAGCTCCGTTCACGTCTCGTGCGCATGATCCTGGCCTTCGTCGTCGGCGCCGGGATTGCCTGGTATTTCAAGGAGAAGCTCCTCATCTGGCTGACCACGCCGTTCGTCACGGCTTGGAATTCCGGGCCGCACGAAGGCGGCGCGGCGCTGCACTTCCCTACGCCAGCGTCGCTCTTCATTTGCTACGTGCGGCTGGCGGCGATTGGCGGCGCAGTCTTCGCGCTACCGATCATCCTCTATCAAATCTGGGCGTTCATCGCGCCGGGTCTGTATTCGCGCGAGAAGCGCTTCGCGGTGCCGTTCGTGTTCTCTTCGTGCAGCCTCTTCGCGCTCGGCGGCTACTTCGGGTGGCGCTTCGCGTTTCCGGTCGCGTTCCGCTATTTGCTGCATTTCGGCGGGCAGATCAGCCCCGATCTCGACGTGAAGCCGACCGTGATGGTGCAGGACTACATCGATTTCGTGACCCACATGCTGGTCGCGTTCGGCGTCGCGTTCGAGCTGCCGGTGCTCGCGTTCTTCCTCGCGGTCGCGGGCCTGATCACGCACAAACACCTGATCAAATTTTTCAGGTATTTCGTCGTGGTCGCGTTCATCATTTCGGCGATCCTCACACCGCCCGACCCGATGAGTCAGCTCTTGCTCGCGATTCCGCTGTGCGGTCTGTACGGCGTGTCGATCATCGTGGCTTGGATCTTCTCGCGCAAGCCGCCCGAATCGAGCGAACCCAGCGCCTAGCTATTCTTCGCGCGCGTACGGCTCGCCGCGCTGAAGCGTCATCGCGCGATAGATTTGTTCGAGCAGCACGACGCGCGCGAGCCGGTGTGGCAGCGTGAAGCTCGACAGGCTGAGCCGCACGTCCGCGCGCGACGAAAGCTCTTTCGGAATGCCTTCGGCGGCCCCGATCACAAAGGCGACGATACCCTTGCCACGTGAACCCCAGCGCTCGAGCCGCGCGGCAAATTCGCTGCTGGTCAGCCGATCGCCGTCGACTTCGAGCGCGACGACGAACGCAGCATCAGGAACCGATTTAGCGAGGCTCGATGCGTCACGCGTCTCGATTTCGTCGCAACGCGCGTAGCGCTTGAGTCGACCTAGATAGTCGTCCGCGACGGCGCGCAGCTCACGCTCTTTGATCTTGCCTGCCGCGACGACGACGAGCTTCACCCGGCGCCCGGCGCGGAGTCCGGCACGCGCAGCCGCCGCGCGTCCATCCACAAGCCGTCGATGTCATAAAGTGAGCGGGTCTCGGCCGAAAATACGTGGACGACGATGTCGACGAAATCGATCAACACCCATTGCCCGCGCGGCAAACCCTCGACCGAAATCGCCTGCCACCCGAGCTTGCCGAGCGCGCTGTCGACGCCCTCGGCGATGCTCGCGACGTGACGATCGCTCTGGCCGGTCATCAAGATCAAAAAATCCGCGTAGTCGACCTTACCGGTGACATCGATGATCTCGACGTCGATCGCTTTCTTGTCGAGGCCCGCGCCGGCCGCAGCGAGCGCCATTTTCTGCGCGTCTTGCGACGGGCCGAGTTGCGCGCTCTTGGGCGGGCTCGGCGAACGAACGGATTTTTTGACGATCTTGCTGGCCTTTTTCTTCACGTACGCGAATCCTCGCAGAAAGCAGCTTACCTCACGCCCGCGTCCGGCGAAAGTGCAGCTGCCGAAGCTGCGCCGCGCGGAGTCGATGCGCCGGCACTTGGCGGAGCGCTCGCATCTGGCTGTGCGCTCGCTGGCCATGGCGCCACGATCGGCGGCTCGTACTCCGGCGGAGGAGTGCCCGGCGGTAACCGGCGTGCCGAACACGCCGCGAGCTCACAGGCCAAGGTGAGCAGCGCGAATCCATACTTCATAGTGGAACTCCAGCTTCTGGCTCGGCTAGCGGAGCCACCGTGCCCGCGTCCGGCTCGGCGCCAGCGTCCGCATCGTCTTCGTCCGAATCCTCGCCGTCTTCCGGCGCGGCCGCTCCGAGCTCGCTCGGCGCTGGTGGCGCGGCGTCGGTGCCTGCGGCACGCGCCCCGCGCGCTCCCGGCGCTGCTACGACGAGCTCGTAAGTCGCGGGCGGAGGCGCTGGCTCCGGAGTCTGCGAGCGACACGCGAGCAAGCCGAGCG
>DATATR010000050.1:0-1961 GCA_036268695.1 Polyangiaceae bacterium
CGCTTGGATTGGTAAGCGCGAGGTCGCTTGGAGCGAGGCGATTGCTCGCGGCAGAGTCTTTTGGAATTCGCGGAATTCGTCGACAATCGTCGAACCAGAAAAGACGATTGCGGTCGCGGTCGCGGCGAGCATGGTCACGACGCAAATGGCAAGCGCGATCTTGTATGGAATGCGCGTGTGTCGCGCGGCAAAATCCGCAATCGTACGCAGCACGATCGCGAAGAGCACGCCCGCGAAGATCAAGAGTAGCTCTTTCGCGAGCAACACGAGCAACGCGCCACCCGCGATCAGCCCGAACACGAACACCGTGGTGCGACGCGCGACCGAGTCTGTCTTTCGCGGCCCCGTTACGTGCGCACCAGCCATCGGCCCGATGCACTTCAAATGTCATGCCAGCATTTTTGTGGCGATTGCGCTCCGCTTCGCGCAAGGACCTCTGGACGGCTGAGACGCTTCGACACAGCCGAGGCGATCCGCAGCATCGCGGCAGCAGCGCTGGCCGCGTCAGTGGCCGTTCGAGACAATGCTCGACGGCGCGCTGCTGCTTGATCAGATCTGGACTCGGGTGCGAGCGGCCCTTCCGTGCCGCAACCACCTGTCACACGTTTTGCAACACGCGGCGAGTTCATCGGCTCCACCTCGAACTAGGAGAACCAATATGGATGCAGTTGATCGGCCGCTCTCAACCGGACACTTGGCACGCGACGGGAAGTCGCCCGGCGCGGCCCTGGGCCTCTTCGGCATTGGCCTCGGCGTGGCGGAGCTCGTCGCGCCGGCCGAGGTCGCACGCTGGGTCGGCGCGCGCGATACCGCGCAATCACGCGCGATCGTCCGCGCGTTCGGGGTGCGTGAGATCGCGAGTGGCGTCGGGCTACTCGCTCGTCCGCACGCGGCCAGCCGAGTTTGGGCGCGCGTCGTAGGCGATGTGCTCGATCTGGCGCTGCTCGGCGCAGTGTTCGCGTCGCGCTCGACTCGGCGCAATCGCACGCTCGCTTCGCTCTTGGCCATCGCCGGCGTCACGGCAGTCGATGCGGTCGTGGCCAAACGGCTCACGCACACACGCGCGCCGAAGCTGCGCTCGCCGGTTCACGTGGTCAAAGCGATCACGATCAATCGCCCGCCGAGCGAACTGTACGCGTTTTGGCGCAACCTGGAGAATTTGCCGCGCTTCATGGCGCACCTCGAGTCCGTGCGCACCGACGGCGATCGCTCCACTTGGCAGGCAAGATCGATCGCGGGGAGCACGATCGAATGGCAAGCCGAGATCACTCAAGATTGCCTCGATGAAAGCATTGCTTGGCGCTCGCTGCCGAACTCGACCATTTCGAATCGCGGCATCGTGCGCTTCGTCCAAGCGCCGGGTGGACGCGGCACGCAACTCACGGTCGAGCTCAAATACGATGTGCCGGGAGGCAAATATGCCGCGGCGATCGCGAAACTGTTCGGCGCCGAACCCGGCCAAGAAATCGAAAGCGATCTGCGGCGCCTCAAGCAAATCCTCGAAACCGGGGAAGTGATGCGCTCGGACGCGAGCATCCACCGCGGCATGCACCCGGCGTGTCCATCTGAAAAGCCGTTCACACTCGGAAAGGCAGCACGACAATGAAAGCAACTTGCTGGATGGGGAAAAAGAAGGTTCGCGTCGAGACGGTGCCTGATCCTCAAATCTTGAATTCGCGCGACGCGATTGTGCGCGTGACGAGCACCGCGATTTGCGGCTCAGACTTGCACCTCTATAGCGGCTTCATTCCCACACTCGAAAAAGGCGATGTGCTCGGGCACGAGTTCATGGGCGAAGTCGTCGAAGTGGGGCCTGGCGTGACGAATCTGCGCGTCGGCGATCGCGTCGTCGTTCCGTTCCCGATTGCTTGTGGCAATTGCGCGGCCTGCGAGTCGGGACGTACTTCGTTGTGCGAGAACTCCAACCCGAACGCTTGGATGGCCGAAAAGCTATGGGGCCA
>DATATR010000051.1:0-16105 GCA_036268695.1 Polyangiaceae bacterium
CTTCGCCCAGCCGGCCTTCAGGTAGCGTTGTCGAACCGCTTCGCCGAACGCGAGCACGCCGTCGAATTCCTCGATGCCCATGCGCGCGATCGCGTCCGAATCACTCGAGCTGCGGTGGTGCGTGTCGTGGAATAGCACGCGAAAACGGCAGCCGGCGCGGCGGCGCAGCGCGCTGAGGCGCCGGATCAGCTCGGGTTCGTTCCACTCGTGAACGATCACGAGCTCGACACCATCGAGCGCGCGTTCGAGCTCGAATCGTTCGAGGTCGTAACGTTTGATGGTCGCGCGACAGGCGCCGAGATCCGCGTCGGTGTGCTCGATCTCGAGTTCTGGATAATAGCGACTGAGTTCCGCGACCTCGAAATCGGGCCGCTCTTCCAGCAGATTTTTGAGGCTCCACGCGTCGTGCGGCTCGAATGCGTGCACGCGGTGCCCCATTCGAGCGAGCTCGCTCACGAGCCCGCGCAGAAAATGCGCGTTGCCGTTGTTCCAATCCGAAAGCAGAGAGTGACAGAAGAAAGCGACGTTCACGAAAGTGCTCCGGCGCGTGCAGCGCTGCTTCTATGCGCGTCGCCGGCACTCGCCAGCTCCAAGTAGAGCGCGGTGTACGCGTCCGCCATGCGCCGGCTGGACATGCCCCGAGCTCTCGCTTCCGCGCGCGCCGCGCTGCGGTGGCGCAGGATCGGATCCTCGACCAAGCGGGTGACCGCGGCGCACAGCTCTGCCGCGTCGTCAGGTTCAACGTAAAGCGCGTCTTCGCCCCAAATCTCGCGCAAACTGTCGATGCGACCGAGCACGAGCGCCGCACCCGAGCAGGCCGCCTCGAGCGGAGCCAAGCCGAATGGCTCGTAGCGCGCCGGGTGCACGAAGATCGACGCTTCGCCCATCACTCGCGCGAGCGCCGAACGCGAGAGTTGGCCCAAGTAACCCACGGCTTCGCACTGGCTGTCTTTCGTGCCATCGAGCGAGCGAGGCCCGGCGATGCGCACTGGCCAAGGCAAATTCGGGGCAGCCGCGAGCACGAGCTCCAAATTTTTCGCGCGGTCCCACAGCCTGCCCGCGGCGAGCAAGAACGGCTGCTTCGGCCGGCGAAAGTACTGGGATGGATCGACGCCGTTGAAGATGACCTCGCCGCGACCCTCGTAGCCGTGCGCGGCGCGCAAGCAATCGAGCATCGCGCGCGTCGGCGCCACGACTCGGTCGGCGCTCTTCAATCCTTCTGCCACCCGTTCGCGGTATTGGTCGTAGCGCTCGGGCGCTCGTTCGCCGAACACCGCGCTCCACCAACTCACGACACAAGAGTGCGCCACCACGACGCAGGGCGCAGACCAAGGCAGCGCAGCGTGCACGAAGCCGTTCAAATGCACGATGTCCGGTCGAAGCTCGCGCTCCATGTCGCTCAGCCACTCGCCCGCGCGATTCACGTCTTCCCAAGGTTCATCCATCCATTCGAGGGAAAACGGCCCGTTTACCAGGCGCAAATCGCCGGACCCCGCCAGCGCGCGCTGCTGCTCCGCAGTCGGTGCGGGACCCATGCAAGCAATGCAGACCGTCGCGCCATACCGCGTGAGCTCCTGTGCCAGCGTGCTCACGTAGCTGAATACACCGCCGACTGCATCCGCAGTCATGAGCACGCGAAGGCCCCGCAAGCTTCCGCGCTCAGGCACCGACGGCGTTCCTGATTTGCGGCTGAACCGCTGTTCGACCTCCGATGTCCAGGGCTCCCTCGCGCAACCAACGCGCGAGCCGTTCGAGGCCAGCGTCGAGTGATGTCTTCGCGGTCCAGCCGGTCGCTTCGGTGAACGCTTCGGTATTGGACACGTAATATTTTTGATCGCCGACGCGCGGTGCCCGCCAAGACAAGACCGGTGAACGCCCGACGAGCGACCGAATTCGTTCGAGCGCTTCCAGCAAACTGACGGTATTGGCCGGACCGCCGCCGATGTTGAATGCGCGGCCCGCGAGTGCTTCGGCGCGCTCGCTCGCCAAACACAGCGCGTCCAACAAATCTTCGACGAAAAGCACGTCCCGCACCTGGAGACCGTCGCCGTACAAGCTCAGCGGCGCTTGCTTCAACGCAGCGAGCACGAAGTGCGCGAGCCAACCTTGATCCTCGTTGCCGCACTGATGAGGCCCGTAGATGCAACTCATCCGGAACACGACAGCTGGCAGATCGAAACAGCGCGCGTAGTCGCGCACATATTGATCGGCGGCGCCCTTCGAGCAGCCGTACGGGCTATGAAAATCGAGCGGCTGCCGCTCGGAAACGCCGGCCGCGAACGCGGGGTCTGACGGCGCGTAACGCGTAACACGTTTCTCCAAGGAAACGTCCGGCAGCGCACCATAGACTTTGTTCGTCGATGTGAAAACGAGCGACGGCACACGCTGCTGGCGCCGGATCGCCTCGAGTACGTTGAGCGTGCCGCGCGCGTTGGTTTCGAAATCGAGCAGCGGATCGCTCAAGCTCGTCGTGACCGCGACTTGAGCCGCAAAGTGAAACACGCGCGAGCTGCCCTGCACGCATGCTTCCACGGCGCGCGGATCGCGCACGTCACCGCGCACGATGCGCAGCCGCGGTGAATCGAGCTGAGCAAGCCAGTCAGCGTTGTGCTCGACCCCGCTGCGCGAAAAGTCGTCGAGTACGACGACGTCGAAGCCGGCGCAGAGCAGCCTGAAAACCAAGTTCGTACCGATGAATCCGGCGCCGCCCGTGACCAGCACGTGACCGCCTCTAGCTTGACTACGCTTCATCGCGTGCCCCCTCGCGCTCAACCGAGCGTGAGCCCCCGAATTTCGAGCTCGCGCCGCGCGACGTCGTAGCTGTCTTCTGCCTTGGCGCGGCGTAGCCATTCGCCGAGTTCGCCGAGCCCGGCCTCGAGCGACACGGATGGTTCGTAGCCGAGCAGCTCGCGCGCCAGAGTCGTGTCTGCGAAGCAATGACGGATGTCGCCGACGCGGTACTGGCCAGCGATTTCCGCGCTGGTCTGCGGCAAGCGCAACACCTGCGCGAGCCGGCGCGCCACGTCCAGGATCGTGAGCGAAGCTCCGCTGCCGATGTTCATGGCATGCCCGACCGCCGCTTCCGAAGTGAGTGCCAGTGCGAACGCGCGCGCGACGTCGCGCACGTTCACGAAGTCTCGCCGCTGCCGGCCGTCTTCGAACACCACCGGAGGGCGTCCGTTGAGCAAGCGCGCAGCGAAGATCGCGAGCACTCCAGTGTACGGATTGGAGAGCGATTGACGTGGACCGTACGTGTTGAACAACCGAAGCGCGACGGTCGGAACGCCATAAGCCGAACCGAACATCAAGCACATCCGCTCTTGGTCGTACTTCGAGAGCGCGTAGACCGAGTTGAGCAGGGGCGACTTGTCCTCGGGGGTAGGGACCGGCTCGAGCGGCGCGCCGTCCGCACCTCGCGGATCCCAAATTCCCGCCTTCAAGTCCGAAACCGAGCGGCTGACGCGATCGAATTCGGTGCCGTCCGCAGCGCGATAACGGCCCTCACCATAAATACTCATGCTCGAAGCGACGACGAGACGCCGGACCGAGCGCTTCGCGAGCTGATCGAGCAACGTGGCCGTGCCGACGCCGTTCACTTCGATGTAGCTGCGCATGCGGTACATGCTCTGACCCACGCCAACGGCTGCAGCGAGATGGATCACCGCACCCACGCCGTCGAGCGCGCGCGCCACCGCGGCCGGGTGCCGCACGTCTCCAACTTGCAACTCGACGCGCGAGTCGAGATACGCGGGCCGAGTGGCTCCCGGGCCGTGCACTTGCGGGCTCAGATTGTCGAGAGCGCGCACATGATAACCTTGCTTCAACAACTCATCCGCGACGTGTGAACCGATGAAGCCCGCGCCGCCCGTGATCAAAACCAGATTGCTCATCTACCTCGCTCCGATAGCCGCAAATGTTCGTCCAAGTGTTTGTCACTGGGTGATTTGCGTAACGGTTGCGTGATCGTCAATCAGCGATTTCACGCAGGCAAAACTGCCAGAGGCAACTTTGATCAGAGTCGACGTCGCTCGCGAACGGCTCGCGAACGCGCGCCGCGAGAAGCCCGATTGCTCGCGTGAAATCGCCCAACAAAGGCGCTTGCCCGCACGCTTCGATTCATTAGGAATAGCGGACCATGAGCGAAACGAAGATGCGCGCCGCGCGGATCGTTGGGCCGGAGAAATTCGAGATAGAGAGCGTGAGTAAGCCCGAACCGACCAGCGACCAGATCCGCTTCCGCGTCGAAGGTTGCGGCGTATGCGCCTCGAATCTCGGACCTTGGTTTGGTTTGCCTTGGACGAAATATCCGCTCGCTCCAGGCGAGTCCGGCCACGAAGCGTGGGGCGTCGTCGATGCAGTGGGCGACGGCGCGCGCGGCTTTGCAATCGGAGATCGCGTCGCGGCACTGTCGTACAACGCGTACGCCGAATTCGATCTCGCGGATGCCAACTCGACCTTGCGCATCCCTGCCTCCCTCGGCGACTTGCCACTGCCCGCCGAGCCCTTCGGCTGCGCATTCAACATCTTCGCGCGCGCGCAAATCCAGCGGGGCGACCTAGTCGCGATCGTCGGCGTCGGATTTCTCGGCGCCGTGTTGACGCGTTTGGCGGTTGCTGCGGGAGCGCGCGTCATTGCCATCTCACGCCGGCCGTTCTCGCTCGATCTCGCTCGCGCGATGGGAGCAGAGCAAACTCTTCCACTCGACGATCATCAAGCGCTGATCGCGAGCGTGACGGCATACACGAGCGGGGGCATGTGCGACGTGGTGATCGAAGCCACCGGCAAACAGTGGCCACTCGATCTTTCGGCGGAGCTCGTCGCCACGCGCGGTCGCTTGGTGATCGCCGGCTATCACCAAGACGGACCGCGTCAAGTGAACATGCAACTCTGGAATTGGAAGGGCATCGACGTGATCAATGCACACGAGCGCGAGGCCCAAGCGTACCTCTCTGGAATGCGCGCGGCCGTCGACGCGCTCGGCGCGCAAAAACTCGATCCGAAGCCGCTGCTCTCCCATCGTTACGCGCTCGATCGACTGGGTGATGCACTCGCAGCGACGCACGACCGACCGCACGGCTTCGTCAAGGCGCTGGTGCTGCCGTGAGCCGGCGCCCGCGTTTGGGCTTTCTCGGACTCGGTTGGATTGGTCGGATGCGCCTCGAAGCGCTCACCGCGACGGAGCTCGTCGAAGTCGCGGCGCTCGCGGATCCGAACGGCGCGACGCTCGAAGCTGCCCGATCGCTCGCACCAAGCGCGCGCGCGTTCTCGACTCTCGACGAGCTACTCGAGTGCGATCTCGACGCAATCGTGATCGCGACGCCGAGTGGGCTGCACGCCGAGCACTGCTTGCAGGCATTCGAGCGGGGCCTCGCGGTATTTTGCCAGAAGCCGCTCGCGCGCTCTGCCAGCGAGGTCGAGCGCGTCGTTACGGCGGCTCGAAGCCACGATCGGCTGCTCGGCGTCGACTTTTGCTACCGCGGAAGTAAAGCGCTCGTCGCACTGCGCGACGCGGTCAAGTCCGGCAGCATCGGCCGCGTCTACGCCGCCGAGCTCACCTTCCACAATGCTTACGGCCCAGACAAGGCCTGGGCCCGCGATCGCGAACGCGCGGGCGGCGGCTGTCTGCTCGATCTCGGCGTGCACTTGCTCGACGCGGTTTACTGGACACTCGGCGCCGTCGGGCCGGTGCGGAGCGCACATGCCGCGATGTTCGCGCACGGTCGTCCGCTGAAAGCAGCGACCGAGGTCGAAGACTTCGCGCTCGCGGAGCTCGTCCTCGGCGATGCGCCGGCGCTGTCGCTCGCTTGCTCGTGGCAAGCCTCGTTCGGCGATCATGCTGCGATTCGCATTGCCCTGTTCGGCAGCGAGGGCGGCGCGCTATTCTCCAACGTGAACGGCTCGTTCTTCGATTTTCGTTGCGAACGCTTCCGCGGCACGGCGCGCGAGATCCTGTACGAAGGCGGCGACGACTGGAGCGGACGAACGATCGTCGAGTTCGCGGCTCGGCTCGCTGAATCGCCGCGCTTCCGGGAGGACGAGCAGCTCTTGCCCGTCGCCGGCGCGCTCGATGCGCTCTACGCACGCCGAGACAGTGCGGTGACGCTGTGACGAAATCACTCTCGCCGGAGCCGGAAGTTCAATGAAGATCGTCATTTTTGGGCTCACCGTGAGCTCCTCTTGGGGCAACGGTCACGCCACGCTCTGGCGCGGCCTATGTCGCGCGCTTGCCGCGCGCGGGCACAAGGTCAGCTTTTTCGAACAAGACGCGCCCTACTATCGTGCCGAGCGCGACTTGTCGCAGCTCGAAAGCGGTTCACTCGTGATTTACGAGTCGTGGGCGACCGTGAGGAGCCGCGCGCTGGCGGAGCTCGCCGATGCCGATCTCGCGATCGTCACTTCATATTGTCCAGACGGTCGCGAAGCTTGCGATCTCGTCTTGCAGCACGCGCGCGGCAAACGTGTGTTTTACGATCTCGACACGCCAGTTACTCTTACGGCGCTCGAGGCCGGCGAGCCGCCGCCGTATCTTCCGCTGTATGGCCTCGGCGGTTTCGATCTCGTGCTGAGCTTCACCGGCGGACGCGCGCTCGAGCTCGTGCGCGAGCGCCTGGGCGCGCGCCGTGTCGCGCCGCTCTATGGGCATGTCGATCCGAGCTTGCACCAGCCGCCGAAGCCGCCGTTCGCGGCTCGCGCCGAGCTCTCTTATCTCGGAACCTACGCCGCCGATCGCCAGCGTGCGCTCGGCGAATTGTTCTTCGCGCCAGCGCGCGCTCGACCGAGCTCACGCTTTCTTTTGGCGGGTGCCATGTACCCGAGCGGCGCGATCGATTCGAGCAACATCGAGCACCTATCGCACGTCGCGCCGCAAGAGCATCCGGCGTTCTTCGCGGCGGCACGCTTCACGCTCAACGTCACGCGCGCGTCGATGGCAGAGTTCGGCTATTGCCCATCCGGCCGACTATTCGAGGCCGCAGCTTGCGGAACTCCGATCCTCAGCGATTGGTTCGAAGGACTCGACGCGTTCTTCGATCCTTGGCGCGAGCTGATCGTGGTTCAACGCAGCGAAGACGTACTCGACGCGCTGTCCTTGAGCGACGCGGAGCTCGCGTTCCGCGCCGCGTCGGCGCGAGAGCGTGTGCTCGACCAGCACACCGCCGCCCATCGCGCTCGCGAGCTCGAAGATTTAGTGTGGTCGACGGAGCTCTCCGCGCGGACGGTGTACCGAACCATGGCCACCGCGGAGGCTTGAGTGTGGGGCATCGTTCCGGCCGCGGGCCGCGGCAGCCGCATGCAGCCGCTCGCTTTTTCGAAGGAGCTGCTCCCGGTAGGCAGCCGGCGTGACGGCGAGAGCGATCGGCCAGTCGCGGTGAGCGAATATTTGATCGACCGCATGCTCGAGGCGGGCGTAACCAAGCTTTGCTTCGTGATCTCGCCGGGCAAGAGCGACATCCTCGAGTATTACGGCGGACGCGTGCGCGGCGCCGACGCCTGCTACGTACTGCAAGACGAGCCGCGCGGCCTGTGCGACGCGCTGTTTCGCGCGCTGCCATTCATCGCCGACGACGAGCGAGTCTGCGTGGGTCTGCCGGACACCGTCTGGTTTCCGAAGGACGCGCTGCGCGCGGTCACCAAGCCACCGCTGCACTTCCTGCTCTTCCCAGTGGCTCGGCCGGAGCTGTTCGATTCGGTGCGGTTCGATGAAGGCGGCCGCGTCGAACACATCGACGTCAAAGTTGCGGGTGCGAAAAGCCCCTGGATTTGGGGGGCATTTTCCACGACCGGCGCTCTGCTTCGCCAGCTGCACGCGCTCTGGCTCGAGCCCAGTCGCGGCGACGAATACCTCGGCACATTGGTGAACGAATACGTCGCGCGCGGCGGCTTGGCCTGGGGCTCGCCCGTGGGCCGCGCTTATGTCGATGTCGGGACGCTGCACGGTTATCGCGAAGCGACGCGGTTGCTCGAAGCCTTCGCGTTGCTCGACGACGCCGCGCTCGTTCGTCCGGTATCTGTCGAACAAACGTCGAGCGAGTTCGCCATGCCCGCGCGCATCATCAATCACGAGGCGCCATGATCGAAGCCATCATGCTCTGGAACGAACCCAACAACCTGTCGCACTGGGATTTCGAACTCGATCCAGATTGGTCTCGGTTTTCCCACATGACGAAGCTCGCCGCGCGCGCGATCGCCGCAGAGAAGCCAGCTTTGCCGAAGGTGCTCGGCGGCATTTCACCGATCGATCCCAGCTTCATGCGCAACATGGAAAGTCAGGGCGTACTCGAGCTGATGCAAGCGGTCGCCGTGCACGGTTTTCCGCTCGACTGGAACCACTGGCAACTCAGCGAGTGGCCGGCGAAGCTCGCCGAAATTCGGAGCGCCACCGCGTTGCCCGTGTGGATCTCGGAAATCGGAGTTTCGAGTTTCGGCGCGGAAGAAGTGCAAGACTTCGGCTTGCGCCGGAGCGCCGAGCTTTTGCATGGACTCTCACCGCGCATGCATTGGTATTCGCTATTCGATCTGCCGAAATCCTGGCCTGCGACCACGCGCCACCGCGAGGCCGAAGGTTCGGCGTACTACCGTCACTTCTACATGGGACTCTTGCGCGAAGACGGCGCGCCCAAAAAAGCGCTGACCACGTTCGCCGAACATGCTTCGGTCTTCGGCATCTGTCAGTGGTTTCACTTCGAAGACCATCGGCTCGATTCGGCGGTGCGCTGGCTCGAGCAGCTCGGCGTCAGGCAATTGCGCACCGGGCTCAGCTGGGCGGACGCGCATCGGCCCGGTGCGCTCGCCTGGTTCGATCGTCAAATGCGCGCACTCGAACCATTCGAGGTGACTGTCACGTGCTGCTTCACGCCACCATCGCGTGGGCTGCGCGAGCACCACACGAGCCCCCCTTCGGTGCCGGAGGAGTTCGCCGAGTTCTGCGCGCTGATCGCGAAGCGCTACGCGTGACGCAAGATGACGCTACTCCTCTTCGTTCGACACGGCGCGACCGATGCCGCGGGCAAGGTTTTGAGTGGCCGCCTCGGTGGCTTTCCGCTGAATGCGCTCGGACAAGCCGAGGCGCGCGCGGTGAGTGAAATGCTCAGCACCGTGCAGCTCGAAGCAGTTTATTCGAGCCCGCTCGAGCGCGCCCTCGGCACCGCCGAGCGCATCGCCGCCGCGCGCCCGCTCAACGTGCGCGTGCGCGAATCGCTCACGGATATCGATTTCGGCGCCTGGAGCGGCCGATCCATCGCGGAGCTCGAAGGCGTCGACGAATTCCGACGCTTCAACGCGCACCGTGCCGTCGCCCACGTACCGGAGGGCGAACGCGTCGGCGCAGTGCAAGCTCGGATGGTCGAAGCAGTTGCGGAGATCACGAGCACGCACCCTACCGGCGCTGTCGCGGTCGTGAGCCACGCCGATCCAATTCGCTTCGCGCTCGCTTTTTTCTTGGGACTCGCCCTCGATCACACCCATCGCCTCGAAATCGCGACCGGCTCGATCAGCGGCCTCGAATTGAACGAGTATGACGCGCGGCTACTGTATCTGAACGTGCGCGGCGCTTTGGCCGCACGCTAAAGCGATCCCGCTCGGCCTTAGATCAACTCCGCTGGTCGAGGAACTCTGGCCCGTATTCCGGTGCGCTTACCAGGCGCGTCTGCGGCCGAGTCGTGCGCAGCGGCGAAAGCGAGATCCAGCCTAAGAATCCCATCCCAGCAAGGCAAACGACCGCGAACGCTTCCGAGGCGAGCAGGCTCGTCGTACGCAAATCAGCAAATGTCTTCCAAAGTAACAGCCCGTTCGCAATGCACACGGCGACCGCGCAAACAACACCGAGATAGCGAAGCAGCTGCGAATTTTCCAAACCCTTCATCGTCTTTGTCGACGCGGTGACGCGCAAGAGCGGCACGATCGCGAACGGGAGCTGCAGGCTCAACACGACTTGGCTGCCGACCAAGAGAAGCGTCGCGCCGCTTTCACCCACGGAAGCAAACATCAAGACAGCCGGCAGCACCGCAGCACAGCGCGTCAGACCGCGTCTCAGCAAGGGTGAGAGTCGCGTGCGCAAGAATCCCTCAATCACGACTTGCCCTGCCAGCGTTCCGGTCACCGTCGCGCTCTGGCCCGAGCAGAGCAGCCCAATAGCGAACCAGGTCGCGGCGGCGCTCGAGCCGAGCAGCGGCGCGAGCAACCGATGCGCATCCTGCAGGTCGACTACGACCATGCCACGGCTCGCGAATGCCTCAGCGGACAACAAAAGAATGCTCAGGTTCAAAAGCAGCGCCAGGTTCAACGCGACTGCAGTGCTGACCCAGCTTCGGCGCAGCGCTCGATCACGCGACGCGCTGCGAGACTGTTCGACGAAGGCGGACTGCAAATAGAGATTGTGCGGCATCACGGTGGCGCCCAAGATCCCGACAGCGGCGTAGAGCGAGCCCGCGGGCAGCACCGGGACAAGACCGCCGAGCAACGCCTTCAGCTGCGGCCGCGCGAACCAGATCTCCACGCCGAGGCATGCTGCGATCGCCAGCAAGAGTCCGCCGATGATCAGTTCCAGCACGGCCAAGCGCCGGTGCTGAAGCGCGAGCACGATCAGCACATCGAGCGCAGTGAGCGTGGCGCCGAGTAAGAGTGGCACTCCGAATAGCAGCTTCAAAGCGATGGCGCTGCCGACCACTTCTGCGCTGTCACACGCAATGATCCCAATTTCGGCGAGCGCCCAGAGCGCGACGTTCACTCGCCGCGAATAGGCGCTGCGGCATGCCTCCGCCAGGTTCTTTCCGGTAACGATGCCGAGGCGCGCGCTCAGCGTTTGTAACAGCACCGCGATCAGACTGCTCGCGACCAGCACCCAGATTAGGCGGTAACCGAAGCGCGCGCCGCCCTCCAGATCAGTCGCCCAATTGCCTGGATCGATGTACCCGACGCTGACCAACATGGCCGGCCCGGCGAAACCCAAGAATCGGCGAGCGCGGGTAAACCAGTTTCGAATCACGCTTGGCTGGCTGGATTTTGCGGGTCGCGAGCAGCCCGCCTCGTTCACGAACGCGGTTCCACGTGATCCGTCGTGCTACCAGCTCCGGGGCCCGCTCCAAGATCGGCACCGGTCATGGGATCTCCGTTGAGAGTCGAGCGGGTGCGACGCGCAGCAGCCTTGAGCGCATCCCGTTCGTCGGCCTTGAGCTTGACCGTAGCGCTGCCGTCTCCACCGTCGACTGCGTACTGCTCGGCACGCTGATCCACGTAGTCCCATTGCGGGCCTTCGTTCCACGGACCGCGGGCGTTCCCGTCGCCTTGCGACATGTCGTAGTACTTGTCCGTAAAGCGCGGATCACCAGGTAGCTTCCCTGGCGGGAAGTTCGGCTCGATTGAGTAGAGCGCCTTCTCGAATGATTTTTGATGCGCGATCTCGCGCGTCATCAAAAACCCGAGCGCTTCGCGCACGCCTGGATCCGGAGTGAGCCCGATCAGTCGTTCGTAGATCAGCTTTGCGCGCGATTCGGCCGCAATGTTCGAGCGCAAGTCGGAGGTTGGGTCGCCGATCGTATCGATATAAGCGGCCGTCCAGGGCACGCCGGCAGAATTCACGAGTGGCGGACCCGCGCCATAAAGCAGCTGGGTGACATGGCTATCGTTGCCTCCGCCGCTGATGGCTTGGTACATCTCTCCTTGTTCGAGCGCGCCTTCGGCCAGCTTTCCCTTCGCGCCCTTCAGCAACATGCTCACGATGGACCCGATCACCTCCAAATGGCTCAGCTCCTCGGTCGCAATGTCGAGCAGCATGTCCTTGCGGCCCGGATCATCCTCGCCCAGTGCTTGCGTGAAGTAACGCATCGCAGCCGCGAGCTCGCCTTGCGGCCCGCCGAATTGCTCGAGCATCAGATTCGCGAGCCCCGGATTGGTATCGGAGACTCGGACGGTGTACTGTAGGCGCTTATTGTGCATGAACATGGCTGACTCGCTTGGTTAGGGGTTACTCGTGCTTTTTCCGGTGAGCAGGTCTCGCGCGCGATCGACCATGGCCGCGAATGGACCGACGAGCAGATTGGCGGCTTGCGCCTCGATGCCCGGATGCGGCCGAGTCGGCGCGAAGCGTTCAGCAAGCTCGACGGCTCGGCGCAGCTTCACTAGTTGCTCGGCATCCAAGCTCAAGGCGAGCGGCTCGAATTCCTGCCGCTCCTCGGCTTCTGCGTGAGCGACGACATCCATCGCGAGCGAGCCGAGCCGCGCATTGAATTCCGGCGAATCCGCGTCCAGCTCCTCGAGCGCCGAGAGCTCCTTTTTGGCCTTATTTTCCTCCTGCAGTCGAGCGTTCACTAGTGATTCGCCTTGCGGCAATCGTTTGCGAGCTGCCGGATGAACGATTTCTTCTTCCGCTGTCTCGTGCATGGCGAGCAGGCGACGGAGCTCCGTAAAAGCTCGCTTGCGCTGCTCACCATTGGTTACCCTGACTTCGCTGAAGAGCTCCTTGATCTGTTGGTGTTGGCCTTTGAGGAATGTCACCACGTCGCGGCCCGTCTCGATTGCGATTGCCATTCGGTTCTCCTGGATCTCCGTACGCGCGCCTGCATTGCACCAGGCGTACCGAGCTCCTGAGCCCGATCGCCCTGAGCGCTGGGAACGTGCGCGCAATCGCGTAGCCAAGGCGCACGCTGCGAGGCAGCAGCAGGATCGAAGCGCGGCTAAGAAGCGCGCCGCACCAGGCGGATTCATGCCTCGTGGCGGAGTGGCAAAGACTGAGGTGAGCTCGTGGCCTCACTCCCGTTCATTGGACATGACGAGATCCGCTCGAAGGCGCGCGAACGCTGGCAAGACGCGAGCGACGCAGCACGAACAGCCATGCCCCGATGAAAAACACTTCCGGTACGACGTCGAGCAAGTACGCGAGCGACACGGCGTGGCTCGCCAGGAAATCCGCCAAAATCAGCGCGGCGGCAGTGCTCAGTCCGAACGGAAGTGCCGAGCGCGGAGCTCGAGTCACGCAAGCATGAAGCAAAGCTAAGCCCACCGCCGTGACGAGCAGACCAAAGGACCGGACCAGCCAAAGATCCGTTTTGGGCCCAGTCACGCTCAGAAAACTCCGCATATGCAACAGCGGCCAAAGACCGGTCGCGACGAAATACGCGCCTTGGAGCCCGCTCACGAAGGACGCCACGCGAGTCAATGAAACCTTCTGCCGGTCATGCGAGCGCGTGTCGCAGCCGACATGCCAGGTCGCGACGGATTTTCGCGCCATGCTGCCGAGCCGTCGCGCGGCAATTCAACCGGCGCGTTGGGCCGCTTCGATCCGTGAGACGCCGACCGACATCGAAAGCGAGTCTTCGACACATTGGGCCATGTGCCACCACCGCGCCGGGATATAGAGCACGTCACCCGCGAACAAGCGCGCGGTCTGTAGTCGCGAAGTCTGCGCCGAGAAACGGCAAGACAGTATCGCCTTCTCCCGCGCCGACACCTTGCGCAACCTCGGAGCGAAATGACGAAAATGCGAACGCCGTGCTCGCGCTCACGCGCGCACAAACCGTATTTTGTCGGAAGTAGTAGTCTTTGATCCCCGCGGTTTGGACGATGAACACGTCTTCGTCGTCGTAGTGCCAAGCGAAGCCGTAGCTCTTACCGGGTGTCGCGAAGAGCTGCATGTGTCCGGCGCCGCCGAGCGCGCGCGCCACGCTCGCGGTGAGCTCGAGCAGTTGCGTGTCGTGCCGCTCCGCGCGACGCACGCACACGCCCGCGCCGCGCCGCATGAGTGCCTCGAGCTCGGAAAGAGAGATCGGGGCGCGCTCGTTCCACACGCGCCCGCGCGCAACCACCAAAGTGTCCGCCGCTTCGAGCTCGAGGATCGCGCCGATCGCTTGCCAGGTGCATGCACGCGCCGCGCGCCGCGCCACGCCCGGTCGAGCCCAGGCCGCTTTGCCGCGAGTGTGGTCTTCGAACTCTGCTGCGGTCGCGGGCGCGAGCCACTCGTCCAACATCGCCGACGCCGCATGCGAAGCGAATACCATGATGATGCGGCGAAACCCGCGGTCGCGTCGTCAGCGCGTGCTCGACTCAGCGGCGGCGCGCGCAGGCCCGTTTGCCTGCATTCTGCGGCGCCGTTCGGCGTGGCTCACGCGGCGCTCGGCTTCGCCGAGCCACGCAGCGAAAAGTCCGAGCGACAGCACGCTCAGCAGCAAGCCTGCAGGGACCCACATGATGAGCCCGGCGAGCGCTTGGTCGCGGAGCGGATCGATACCCCAGGGCGCGCCACGGCTCGCATAGAGCGGATACCACAAGCGAGAAGCGACGGTGAGCAGAGCGCCGAGTACGCTCGTGTGCATCGCCGTCGCAAAGACGAAAGCCGCAGCGAGCCCATAACCAGCGCGCCCATAGCGCCCGTTCGAGATAGCCCACCAAAATAGGACCGCGGTCGCGAAGAAGCTCAAGTGCTGCACGGCGTGAATCGGCTCGCTGCGCAGCGCGGCCTCGAAAAAACTCGGGATGTGCCAGAGCCAGAGTACGACCCCGTGGAGCAGCAGGATCGCAAGCGGCGCGCTCAACCCGCGCCACATGCGCGGGAGCCAGGTCGAGTCGAGCGCGCGCAATACTCGTTGTCGCTGCGCCGGCTCGAACGCCCACGCGAGTGCGACCAACGGCCGACCGAGCACGATCAAGGGAGGCGCGACCACGAGCAGAAATTCATGCTGCGCCATGTGCGCGGAAAAGAGCAGATCGCTCAAGCGGTCGAGCGGCGAAACCAACGCGACGAGAAGACTGAATTGCCCGATGAAATAAGCCGCTGCGCGCGGCCGGCTGATACCTGCGCCAGTGCCGGCCGCGCGCCACAGTCGCAGCAAGCCGCGCGTGTAGATTGCCGCGGACACTCCGACGCTCGTGAACACGAGCGGGTCCGGCGTCCACCAAGTCAACGCCTCTCTGGCTTCGATGCACATGTTAATCCGTTGCTCCGAGCAGCAGATCCGGAACACCGAACCCGAAGATGATCACGAACAGGAAAAACGAGCTCAAGATCAGGCTGATGAGCGCCACGAATCGTTCTGCTCGGGTCGCGGCCCCGCGGAGCGATTGCAGCGACAAGCCGGTCGCGCCGAGGGCGATCGCGCTGCCGGCGAGCAACGCGAGCGCGAGCGGCCACTTCGACGCATAGCGCGCCGGATACACGAGCCCGTAACTCAAGACCTGCGTGCCCAGGACCGCGAAGGTCGCAAGCGCGATCGACAGGGCCGCGCGCAGCTTCGGATTCATCGAATCCTCCCGTCCAAATAGAAGAGCAGCGCGAACGGCAGCCAAACGAGGACGCTGAAAAACCAGAACGACGCGCTCTCCTCCACGTCTTCGAATGATTTGCGCTCGATGCGATGCCGAAACAAGATCAGGCACATGAAGACGCTTTCGACGGCGCCGGTGACGATCTCGACGGTGTGCATACCAAGGCTCATCCAAACCACCGACGCGTAGGCGCTGCCCGTCCACTCGAACGGCACAACGCGGATTTCCCAAGCGCGCACCGCGACCGAAGCGACCGATAGCGCGGTCGCGATGACCAGCCAGCGCCGCATCGCCAAGAAGCGTTCGCCGTGAGCAGCTCGACGATAGAGCCAAGTAGGAAAGAGCGTGAGCAGTAAGACGAAGAGCGACGTCGCGCCGGGCGCGAGCGAAAGCCGCTCTTGAGGCGGCCATTCGTCGAAGTTGTTGCGCACGTACAAATAGCAAGCGAACAGCATCCCGAAGCAGGTGGACTCGATGCAAATCAGCAGCATCGTGCCCCACCACAAAGGCGCGCGTGGTCCCTGTGCGAAGCGCGGCAGCTGCGACAGATCGAGCGCCGGCTCGAGCGCGCTGTGTTCGTTCATCGCGCTCCCTCGATGCGCAAGCTCTCCGCGGCCGCGCGTTCCTTCGTTTTGAAACCGGGCTGGGTGTCAGTCGGCCAAAACCAAATCGCGAGAGCCACGCTCACCGCGATTGCGCCGACCGGCAAGCCCCAGGGCGTGAAGATGCAAGCGATGATCAGCGCGGAAGTCGCAACCGCGGTTACCACTGGCATGATTGTCGGCAGCGGCGCTTTCACGACTTGGTCGGGCTCTCCGTCGACGACGCGCGTGACGAGCATTTCATCGCGCTC
>DATATR010000052.1:0-5688 GCA_036268695.1 Polyangiaceae bacterium
AGCGCACGCTGATTTTTGCCGACGGCAAAACCAAGGAAGAGAAGCGCAAAGTGACGTACAAGCCGCGCGCGCGGCGGGTCGAGGTGCACCCGTGCAAGATCCCCGCGGGCGAGCCGGGACACACCGGCGAAAAGTGTCCCAAGCCCGACCCGGACGAAGCGAAAGACAGTGACTCAGTCGCGGCCGACGGCAGCGCGAAATAGTCGGCCTTCGCCGGTGATCGCGTAGCTTGGTTCGCTTGCGGCGATGAACAGCGATTCGCCCTGCGCGAGCGTCAGCTTTTCGACGCCCGTCGCGAGCTCGAGCTCGAGCTTGCCTTGCTCGCAAAAGACGATTTCCGGGCCGCGCCGATCCGTCACGCGTGGCGTTTCTTGCGCTCGAATTTCGAAGCTCGAGAGCTCGAACTCGGGCGCCGAGGTTCGGTACACGCGCGCGCTGCCGTCCATTTCACCTTGCAGCACTGGCACTGGGCCCGCGCGAAAATCGAGCACGCGCGAAAGCTCCGGCACATCGACGTGCTTCGGCGTCAAGCCACCGCGCAGCACGTTGTCCGAATTGGCCATGATTTCCATGCCCGTGCCTTGCAGGTAAGCGTGCAGGTTGCCCGCGGGCAGATAAATCGCTTCGCCGGGCGCGAGCCGCACGAGATTCAAGAGCAGCATCGTGACGATGCCGACATCGCCCGGGTAGAGCATGCCGACGCGCACCGCCCAGGAAAACTCGCGCTGAAACGGCCCTGCGAAGGCGGCGAGATCGGTGCAGCGATCCAGGGTTTGATTTGCGATTTCGGCGCGGCGCGCGGGCTCTGCCGTCATCAGCCGTGAGAAGACGCGCGGCAAATCGCGTTCGTCGTTCAGCTGTTCGAGGATCTCGCTCGCGAACGCGGTGCGCGGAGCGCGCAGCGTGGCAAAGAGCTCGCGCGTCTCGCCGATGTCGCGAAAGCCGCACAATGCCGCGAACGGCGTGAGTGCACACAATAGCTCGGGCTTATGGCTGCGATCCTTGTAGTTGCGATCGGGCGCGTCGAGCGGCACCCCTTTCGCCTCTTCGGCGTCGAAGCCTGCGCGCGCTTGTTCCAATGTCGGGTGCGCTTGCAGCGAGAGCGGCGCTTCGGCGGCGAGCAGCTTGAGCAAAAAGGGCAACCGCGCGCCGAAACGCTGCGCAATGTTCGCGCCCAAGATCTGCGCGGGATCGCCCTCGATCAACGTAGCGAGAGATTGCCCGCTCGGCAGCACCAGCGAAGGCGCTTTCGGGTGCGCGCCGAGCCAAAGCTCCGCTTCCGGCTTTTCCGACGGCGTGGTCGTGCCGAGCAAGCGCGAGATCGCCGAATGCGAACCCCAGGCGTAGTTTTGAATCGGATTTTCGAGGCGCAACATGGGCCGAACCTCGAGTTTACAACCTCGCAGGCGCGGCGCGCTCGGTCTTCGGAAAAATCAGCGCGAACGAGTTTGGCGAAGGCCGATACAAAAGCGTCTCGTTCGAGAGATGCTCGCGATCGAACGCGGAAAACCAAGGCAAGTTGCGCCAAGCATCCGTGTCCTTGACGAACTCGGGCACGATCAAGTCGAGCTCGACGTAGCGATTCTGCGTCACCGCGGCGAGCCGGGGGCCGAAGCTCCAAGCTTCTTGTCCCGGCTTGGGCTTGAGATCGTTGTGCAGCGCGCCGCCGTAAGTGAGGATGATTTCGTTCGCCGTCTCCGGTTTGGCGAGCAGCGCTTCGACTTCTTTGGCCGTTTGATTCGCGACGAGCGCGAGCAGGCGCGCCACGCCATCTTCGCCGCCGGCGACGGCCGCGTCGTAGTCGGCGCACTCGGGCGTGAGCCCCTGTGGTTCGAACCCGAGCTGCTGCGCGACTTTGCCCAGCGTGACGAACTCGTTTTGATTGCTCTTCGCTTGATGTTCGGTGACCGGCGCTTGCTCTTTCTTCACCGCTTCCACCGTGCGCTTCTCGCAGTTGGCCAAGAGCAGCTCGATCACGATGTGCTTCGATTTACCGCGCAACATCGGCAAAAGTTGTTCGGCGAAGCGCCGGGTGCTCGAAAAAATACCGGGCCGATCGTCTTGGGCGTGCGCTTCACCGACTGCGAGCACGCGCGGATTCGTTTGCAGCACGTATTCGAGGGCCGCGCTCGGTGAGGCGAAAGCCAAACAATCGAACGCGCCGCACGCGTGCAGCGGCTGGCTCGTGTTCAGCTGCGCGGGCGGACCGGTCACGGGCTCGAGCGGCGCTGAGCTCGACGCACTCGGTACGGCATGGGGCGGCGCGCTTCCCGCGCTCGGCGCCGGCAGCGGCTTGGCGGGTGACGCCGCGTTCAAACCGCGGTTCGCACTCGGCGCGGGCGCGCAGCTCGCGAGCGAAATCGCGAACGCCGCGCACGAAGCTCGCGTCAGGCTCATGCTTCGGATCGTACACGCGCGGCCCGAAAAGTTCCCGCGCGCGCGCTCATTCCCCAGTTTCGCGCCAGGTTTGTCCGGGGCGAAGATGTCAGCGCGTGGCGAGAATCTGAATCTGCCCCGGCGTGACCCAGCCGCGCGTCGAGCCCCATTCCACGCGATCGAGCGTGGGCCGGCGTTCGAGCACGTAGACGCTCGCGCCTTCGGGGATCGTCATCGAGTCGGCATTCGAGCCGAGCTTTTGCGGCAAGGGTTTGCCGTTCTCATCGAGCAAGCGCGCTTCTTCGGTGACCACCACCGCGGGCGACGAGGTGAGCCGGAAATGCCGGGCGCCCGCGCTGAGCGCCGCGCCGAGCACGAGCAGCAGCGCGCCGAGGCCGATCCCGATTGCGCCGGCGAGCTCCGCGCTCGTGCGTTTGATAAAGCGATTCAGCGCGATGCCGAGCGCGAGCAAGAGCGAGCCCGAGCACGCCAGGATGGCCCAGGTGTTTTCCGAAAATAGCGAAGTCACCGCGCGACCGAGCGAAGGTCGCGCCATCACCGGGGCGCTGCCTTCACGCGCGTGGCGCCGCGAAATTTCCGCGCGAATGCGACCGAGCGCGTTCTCCGCGTCGCTGTCGTTCGGGCGCAAAATCAGGACTTCGGAGAGCGCCGCGGCAGCGCGACCGAGATCGCCGGGCGCGGCCGAGCTCGTGCGCGCGCGTTCGACGTAGGCGACGGCGCGATTGAAGCTCGCGTCGGGATGCACGAAGCCGCGATCGGCGAGCAGCTCGAGGATGTCGATGGCTTCGGTGTAAGCGCCGCGCTGGATCGCGGCGTTCGCGGCGCTGAAATCGTGTGCGGCGTCGGGGTTTGCTTCGGCGGCCGCGGGACGCGCGCGAGCGCACAGCGCCGCCAGCGCGAACAACAAAATCCAAGTGAGCCGCGCGAGCCGCACTGGATCCTCAGCTCGCGGACCCGAGCTTGTCGCCGCGCAGGGCGGAGGTTTGAGCTTCGGCGCGCTTCACGAGCTCTTTCGGATCGACGCTGCTCGCGGCACCGACGAAGCGCAGCGCGTCGCAGTCTTCCAAGATTGCGGTCAGGGCCGCTGCGCGTTCCTTCGAGACGCCGCGCTCGGTCAAGGTGGCGGCGAGCTCCGTCTTCAACACCGCGCGCGCTTTGATCCCTAATTTCAGCTCGATCGCGAGAAACACCGCGCGCTCGGTCGCGGCCACCGTGGCGCCGGAATCCGATCCGGCTTTGGCTTTTGCTTCGCGCAGCGCGGCTTCCAGCTGCGCTTGTGGCGAGCTGCCGCGCTGGCGCAGTTTCTCACGCGTGCGGCCGGCGAAACTGAGCGTACTACCGGCTACCACTACGCCGAGCGGCGCGAGCAAGAGCAACCCAAAAAAACCAGGGCGGTCACTGAGCGGCTTCGCTGGTTCCACGAACGGTGCCAAATGCTCGCGCGGCTTGAGCACGCCGGCCAAGCGATCGATCGGTTTGTTCTCGGGCGGCGCGGCTTTCGCGTTCGGGTTTGGTTTGACGACAATCCTGCCGAGCGCAGCGCTTGCGGTGAAGTAGCGCTGTCGCCTCGGATCCCAATACGGCAGCGTGACTTCGCCGAGATCGATCTCACCGGGCTCGGTGAGCTTCACGACGTAGTTGAACGTGCGCGAGCCTTGCACGACGCCGTTCGGCGCCTCAAGCTTCTCGGTCAGCGCTGGATCGAGCCATTCTACGCCTTTTTGCTCGGGCGTTTGAATCTTGAACGGCACCATACCGGTGCCCGAGAGCGTCGCGACGACGCCGATCGAATCGCCCGCGATGATCTCGCGCGGCTCGACGGTGGCGCTCAGTTTGTAGTCGCCCACGTCCCCGACTTTGTAACCCGCGGGGCGGCCGCGCAGTGGCGGCTCAGTCACGATCACGTTGAGCCAATTGCTCTCGCGGACGAGCCCGAGGCCCGGTCCGGTTTGTGGATAGCTGCGGCCGCCGAAGCCCATTTTCATGTCGCCCGCGCGGAGCGTGCCCGCATGAAGCGGAAACAGCGGCAACTCCTCGAGCTTGGCCGCGATGTAATTCACGCCGCCGATCGGCACGCTGTACGCCGAGTGCTGATCGGATTTCAGATCGAAAGCCATGAAGTCGGCGTGCGACGGTTCGTTCGGATTGATCGGACTGAACATGCCGCGCCCGCCGTACGCATAAATGCGGAGCGTGACTTGCTGGCCCACGACGACGTGATCCGGCGTCACCGTCGCGCGCAGAAATGCGAGCGGATCGGGCGCTTTATCGAGGCGAAATTCGTCTGGGTAGCTCTGCTCTTGCTGCTCGTTCTGATCGTCGTCGAACGGGCTCTTCACGTTGAAACCCGGTGGGAACGGCGAGCCGTTGCCGAATGGCGAGCCATTGCCGAATGGGTTGAAGAAGTTGAACGGATCGAAGCCGCGCTGCTGTCCGCTACGCGGCGCGCTGCCGGCGGCCACGACTTCGATCGGGATCACATTGCCTTGCGCGCGCTCGCCGCCCACGGTCACGCTCGGCGGACCGACTCGGTACGACCCAACTTTCGTCGCGGTGACTTGCCAAGTGACGGTCACGCCGGTGCGCTGACTCATCTGCCCGTTGACGATGCTGACTTGCGATTGCGGGCTCACGTTCGCGCCGGACGACGTCATGCCCGGCGGCAGCGGCAAGCTTGCGCTCGTCGCGGTCGCGCCGTTCGGGCCGTTCGACATCGCGGTGAGCTGCACCACGAAGCTGTCGCCCACGCCGACTTGGCGCGTGCTCACGCCCGTCTGCACTTCGACCGCAGCGATTGCGGCGGGACTCGCGGCAATGACCGCCGCAGCCAGGCCGAGCGCGGAGAATCTCACTTGTCCTCCATGTCGCGGCGGTGCTGGCGCTGGAGCGCCCGATTTTTGGCGTCTTGCTCCTGCAAAGTCGGTGCGTGCTCGAGCATGTCGAGCATGCGCTCGTCTTGGTTCGACTGTTGTTGCTCGGGTTTCTTTTGGTCCGCGCCGGCGTCCGGTTGCTGTTGCGGCTCGGGTTTTGGCGCTGCGCCGTCGGAGCCTGCGTCCTTCTGATCCTGGTTCTTGTCCTTGTCCTTGTCTTTGTCTTTGTTCTTGTCGTTCTGGTTTTGATTTTGGCCAGAGTCGCCCGACTCGCCGGAGTCGCCGGTGCTGCCGTCGCTCGGGCCGTCGGGTTGCGCGTCGGGAGGCGTCGCGTCTTTTTCTTTGTCTTCGATCCGGCGCAGCGCGATCGCGCGATTGTACGCGGCGTCACTGCCGATGCTGTCGCCCGCGTCCGGCGGCA
>DATATR010000053.1:0-10702 GCA_036268695.1 Polyangiaceae bacterium
CACAGCCCACGTCAGCTCGCCCAGAAACGGCGAGCTTTAGCGCGAAATCAGTAGAAGCTCAGGTTGTCGACCCAGACGTCGAAGTTGGCGGCAGTCGTTGCCGAAGTCGCGATCACGACGGCGTGGACCTCTTTGAGATCGAGCGGGATCGGCGTGCCGTAAGTCGTCATCAGGTCGCCCCAAGCGATCGTGTAGTCCGCCCAAGAGTTGGTGATCGCGATCTGCTTGCCTTGCGGGCCCGAGGCGTAGTTCGTCGCCAGGTCTTCCGCGGTTTGCACCGAGACGACGACGCTGCCGTTCTGAATGCCCGAGCCCATCATCAACGAAATTTTGATGCCGTTCGTGTAGGCCATCGCGTTGTAACAGTTGCCCGTGGCCGCGAGCGCGACCGCCGCGTCCGCGCCCCAGCCGGGCGGAGTCGCGGTGATGTTGTCGGTGCCCTTGAAGTTGAGCGCCAAGCCGCCGCCGTCGCCGCCCATCATGGGCACGGCGGTCGAAGTCGACACCGCGGTCGGGCTCTTGTCGATGTTCCAGCCACCAACGCGGCCGTCCGACATCGTGCCGCCCGGAAGCAGCGTGCTGCCGGCGACGTGGGAATCGAAATTGTCGATCAAGCCGCTCGCGCCCGTGGCGACCGCGGTCATCGCGCAAGTTCCGGAAGGACCAGTAGTCGTGCCGGTGCCCGCGCTGCCCGTCGAGGTGCCGGCCGTGCCCGACGGCGCGCCGCTGAAGCCCGTCGAACCGCTGAAGCCGCTGCTCGTACCGCCCGAAGACGAAGCGCCACTGAAGCCCGTGCCGGTGCTGCCTGAAAAGCTGCTGCTCGAGCCGGAGAAGCTCGAGCTCGAACCGCCCGCGCTGAGCGAGCCACCCGAAGCGGTCGACGTGCTCCCGCTGTCGCCACCACCGCGCGGCGGCGTGCCCTCGGACGAAGCACTGCAAGCGGCGAGTGCCGAAACGGACAGGACGAGCGCGGAAACTAAGGTGTGTGATCGCATATCGGGCCTCCGGAATACGCGAGGCCGAAGTGCCCGAATGGCCTTCGCGCTCGCCTGTTCGGTGTAGCTCCGAGCGCGAGGTGTAGGTTGACCACTTCTTATCGTTCTGATGGCGCCTGCACGCACGAGCGCCCGCTCGAGCCACGCGCGTTCGCGCCGGCGACGCCGCTCGATCGCTCAATCGCGCGGCGCAGTCACTGACTGCCGAGCGTGCCGGACACTAACGAGCTGGTCGCTGCTTTCGTGCCGCAACAGGAGAATATTTCATGAGAACTCGACGGCTCGCCGCGAGGATTGCCCCGCTTTTCTCGGTGTTTTTTGCGCTCGCGTCGTTCAACGCGTGCTCGAGCGATCAAGCTCCATCGCCGAGCTTCAACTCGATCGCGGGTTCGAACTCGCAGGGCACGAGCGGCAGCAGCTCGAGCAGCGCGGGCAGCAGCGCGGCGGGATCGACAAGCGTGGCCGGGAGTTCGTCTTCTTTTGGGGGTGGGAGCTCTGGCAGCTCTGGAATCGCGGGCAGCACGAGCATCGCCGGCACGGCGGGCACGAGCAGCGCGGGCAGCACCGGCAGCGCGGGTAACACGGGCAGCAGCCACTACGACACGCCGCGCGGCAACAGCGCTGGCTGCGGCATGGGCGCGCCCGCGAGCGACAACGCGAACACCTTCGTCGAGCACGACATCGACGTGACCGGCGTCGATCCGGCGTTCATCAGCGCCAATCCACCCAATTCGCCCGCGCCGTGGACGTGGACGCATCGCAACTACTTCGTGCGCTTGCCGACCAACTACGACCCGACCAAACCTTATGCGATCAGCATGGGCGGCGGCGGCTGCGGCAGCGCCGACGGCAAGAGCGGCAACGGCGGCGGGCTCACCGCGCTAGCCAAAGGCGAAACCGACGCGATTCAAGTCGGCTTGAGCTACGTCTGGAACGGCGGCGCCTGCTTTGCCGACGACTACACGAACACGCCCGATCCAGCTTACTTCGACGCAGTCTTGGCCGATCTCGAAGCGCATTATTGCGTCGACAAGGGCAAAGTCTTCATGGACGGCTACAGTAGCGGCGCGTTCGAAACCTACATGCTCGGCTGCGCGCGCGCCGGCGTGATCCGCGGCATCGGCACCGCCGCGGGCGGCGAGCGCATTCAACGTCCGCCGTGCACGGACGTGCCCGTCGCCGCCATGATGCTGAACGGTCTCCAAGACATGGAGAACCCAATCGGGCCGCTCACCACGCCGAAGAACGACAGCTACGGCACCGCCCCCGCGCGCGACGACATCCTGATGCGCAACGGCTGCACTGGCAGCGACAACACGCCGTGGGATCCGGACTACCCGGGCTGCGTGAAATACACGGGCTGTCCGCCCGAATTCCCGGTCGTCTGGTGCACCTACGACGACGGACACGGCACTGGCAATCCCGCGGGCGCCACGCACAGCTACTCCGGCGAAGGCTTCTGGAAATTCTGGTCGTCGCTTCCGCCTGTGCCCTGATTTTTTGGCTCAACGCGGACGTCGCCGCGCGCACTGGTAGCCCGCGGCGCCCCGCGTCGAGTTGCTCGGGCAGAGACAGAGGCAGAGACAGAGACAGAGCGAGCCCGAGCCCGAGCCAGAGCCCGAGCCCAATGTGGGCAAGCTACGGCAATTTTTCATGGATCTCGAGAGTCCGAGCATAAACGCTCGAAACTCGTCCGGGGCGCGCCGCGCGGCTGAGTTATACTCGTTCGTTCGCGCGCCATGAACGCATCGAAAGCTCACTTCACCGATCGCACTGACGAGGTCATCGGTGAACGTTACCGCTTGCTCAACTTGCTCGACCGCGGCGGGCAAGGCGCGGTCTACCGCGCGCAAGATCTGCGCGATGGCGACGAGGTCGCCGTCAAAATCCTCGCCGCGCCGAAAATGGAGGGCGCCGAATGGCGCGAGCGCATGTTCCGCGAAGCGCACGCGCTGACCGTGCTCTCCGGCACCGCGGCCGTGCGCGTCTATCATCAAGTGTGGAGCGCGGACGGCGCGCTCTGCTTGATCATGGAACTGCTCCACGGCTCGGATTTCGAGGACTTTTTGAGGGAGCGCGAGTCACGCGGCCTGAAGCCGCGGATTCGTGATCTCGCGCCGCTGCTCGAGCCCATCGTCGACACACTCGAAGCCGCGCATGACGTCGGCATTTTGCACCGCGACCTCAAGCCCGCGAACATCTACGTGCAACACGACGGCAGCGTCCGCTTGCTCGACTTCGGTTTGGCGAAATTCCAGCGCATGCGCAGCCTGACCGCCAACGGCTTCGTCGCCGGTTCACCGAATTACATCGCGCCCGAAGGTTGGAAGGGCAAAACCCAAATCCTCGATCAGCGCATCGACGTGTACGGGCTCGCGGCGGTGATCTTCCGCGCGCTCACCGGCTCGCCGCCCTTCGCGGCGGACGACGTGCGAGACGTGCTCTTGCAGGCAACCCGCGGCGAACGCCCGAGCCTGCACGCGCTCCGCCCGGACATGCGCCCCGAAGTCGACGATTGGGTCAAGCAAGCGCTCGCGATCGAACCCGCGGAGCGCTTCACGCGCGTCCGCGCGATGTGGCAAGCGCTGAAATCGATCGCGCGCTGAGAGCGAGGCTCAGGATTTGCCGCTGCTCGGCACGGGCAGGGCATCTTCTTCATCGCGCAAGAGCAGTGTGGGGCGGCCTTCGACCATCTCCCATTCCTGCTCGTGTTCGTTGTCGCGGTGCGGCCCGCTGTGGCCGTTTTCGAGCGCGCAGTGCAGTTGAAAGCGCTGCCTCGCGACGTTCGTCGAGGTGCCTTCCATTTGTCGGGTCACGATCAGCACGGCTCGCGAGTCGCAGGACATGCGCAAAGTGTACACCGCGGACGCGCCTGCGCGGTCGGGAATTATTCGGGCGTTTTGCCTCAAATCGCGCGCGCGGTCACGACCTTGGACAGAAAACAGCGCTCGACCGAGACGAGCTCGAAGCCGGCTTCGATCACGAGCGACGCGAGATCGGTCGCGATGTAATCGGCGAAGAACGGCTCGTTCATGCTGCTCGCGAAGTTCTCGAGGAAGACGCGCAAATCCGCGGCTTCGATCAGCTGCGCAGCGTCTTCGATCACGAGTAAGCCGCCCGGTTTGAGCACGCGGCGCATTTCGGCGAGCACATTCTTGCGCGCGCGCTCGGGCAACTCGTGAAAGAGAAAGACGCTGCAGGCAACGTCGAAGGATGCTTCTGCGAGCGGCATGCGTTCGGCATTTTCGACGACCAAGGACAAATCCTTGACGTGTGCGAGCCGCCTTTGCGCGTGCTGCAGATAAAACGGACTCAAATCCAAGCCCCAGTATTTTTCGTTCGGGTGCGCCAGCGCGAGCTGATTGAGCGCGCTGCCGGTGCCGCACGCGACATCCAAAATGCGCGCCGCAGCGCCGTCTTTTGGCCGGGTACGCAAATAGCGCGTCACCGGTGGCACGATTTGACGGCGCATGACGTCCGCGGTCCCCAAAAATAAAAACTCGACTCCGATGTCATAGACGGCGGCAGAGCGCTGGCTCAAATAGCCGTCCGTCTGCCAGTGAAAATTGCGCCGGAAATAATCGGGGTATCTGCCGAGATCGACCTCGGGCGGCAGGTCGCGCACGCGGCGTTGTCTCGAGCGACGGATCGAGCGCACCACTTCGCTCGCGAGCTCGGGCAATTGCCGGAGGTACGTCGCGACCGGCAGCTCGAACAAGAGCTTGGTCGGGTAAAGGCCTTGCTCCGCGTTCGCGCAGTCACGCTCGAGCAGCGCGTTGAGCTCTCGCTGCAGCGCTTTCATGTCTTTGGCTTCGGGTCGCACGCTGCGCCGACGCGCGAACGGGCGCAAGCCGAGGTGCGCGGCCGCGAGCGGCAGGCGAATCGCCGCTTGCTGCGCGCGATAAGCGTAACGCGCGAACTCGCGCGGCAAGAGCGACGAAGCTTCCATGCTTTACAAACGTGGCGCTCCTGACAGAGCTTGTAAAGCCGGCACGAAAGCGCGACTTTTCCGGCTCGGGCCCGACGCAAATGCCTCAGCTCACCGACACGATGCTGCACTCGCTCACGCCTTGCGGGGTGCGCAAGTCCAAATCATCACCCTCGCGTTTACCGAGCAAGGCTTGTGCGATGGGCGCTTGCGGCGTGACCACGCGCACTTCCAGCTGTTCGAGCGTGAGGCGTAGGCCGCCGCCCGCCGGCGCGATGAAGTAGTGCACGGCGTCGGTTCCGTCGTCCACGGTGACGAGCGCGCCGAGGCCGATCGACGATTCTTTGCCGAAGGCGCGGAGCTCGAGCGCCTTCAGTTTGTTGATTGCGTCTTGCAATTCGACCACGCGTTGCGCTTGACCTCGCGCAAGATAACTTTGCTCGAGCGCGCGCGTATCTTTGTCGCTCTCGGGGCGATTTTCTTCGTGCGTCGCGCCGTCCACGACGGTTTTTTGTGCGGCGCTCATCACTGCCAAATCGGCGCTCACGCGCTCGCGTAGCAGGCGCACGATTTCGTGTTTGTCGACACTGCCCGCCATCCGCGCTTGCTTTTAGCACCGCTCAGCGCTCGAACCCAACCGCAATGGGGGCGCGAAATGCTCGGATTTTGCCGGCGCCTGCGGCTAGACTCGGCGCATGCAAAACATTTTGGTCACGGGCGCCAATCGCGGCATCGGCCTGGCTCTCACGCGGCGTTTGCTCGAGCTCGGGCATCGCGTGTTTGCAGGCGTGCGGGAGCCGGCGAAGGCGAACGCGCTCCGCGACTTGCCGAGCGCCGAGCTCGCGCGGCTCGAAGTAGTCGGCCTGGAGCTGAACTCGAATCAATCGGTGCAGAGCGCGCTCGGCGAAGTTCGAAGCCGCACGCCAGAGCTCGACGTGGTCGTGAACATGGCCGGCGTTTCGCCGCATCCGCACGACGCGCGGCTCGACACCGTCGACCTCGACACGGTCACGAACACGTTTTTGACCAACGTGATCGGGCCGCTACGCGTGGCACAAGCGTTCGCGCCGCTGCTCCGCGCAGCCGCGACGCCGGAACGGCCCGCGCGACTCGTCAACGTGAGCTCGGGAGTCGCTTCGATGAAGGGCAAGGACAACGGCATTTTTTATGCCTATGGCGTGTCGAAGACCGCGCTGAACATGCTTTCGCTGACCGAGTCGTTCGACTTGCGAGACGAGAACGTATGCGTGATCGCGCTCGATCCAGGCTGGGTGCGCACCGATCTTGGCGGCCCGAACGCGCACCTCGCACCCGAAGAATCCGCGCGGCCGTGCGCGGATTTAATCTTGAGTTTGACCATGGCCTCGAGCGGGAAATTCCTGCATTATTCGGGCGCAGAGATTGCGTTCTGACCATGGCAACCGAAGAAGAATTCACGGCCGCGCAGACTCGCGTTAGGCAGCTCAAAAGTACCCCCGCGAGTGACGAGCTGCTCGAGCTCTACGCCTACTTCAAGCAAGCCACCGTGGGCGACGCGACGGGCAGTCGTCCCGGCATGCTCGACTTCAAGGGCCGCGCCAAGTTCGACGCCTGGAGCGCGCGAAAAGGCATGAGCAAAGACGCAGCGAAGAGCGCGTACGTCGAGTTCGTGCAAAAGCTCGTCGCCAAATACGACGGCTGATCAGCCGCGTTTCGCCAGCAAGAGCGTCCAGTCGTCGTCGTGACGGCCGGAGAAGACTTCGACTTCGGCGAACACCGCGGCCGTCACTTCGTCGAGCGATTTGCCTTCGGCGATCGCTTTGGCGATCACTTCACCGAGGCGCTCGACGTCGAACAGCTCGCCCTGCGCGTTTTGTGCTTCGGTCACGCCGTCCGAGTAGAGGCAGAGCACGTCCCCCGGTTCGACTTGCACGACCGTGACCGGCACATCCGGCAAATCCGGCACGATGCCGAGCCACGGCCCAGGCGCTTCGATCGTCTCGCAGCGCCCGGTTTTTGCGCGATAGACGAGCGGCCATTCGTGCGCGCCGACGCACACGAAGCGGCCGCCGCCAGTGTACGTCAATACTTGCGCCGTGACGTACTTGTTGTCGCGCAAGCGGTGCGCGATGTTCTCGCACAAGAGCGCGTTCACTTCGCGGAGCACGCGCGTCGGCTCCGCATTCGGATCATTCAAAAAGTGCGACGCGATCGCGGCTTGCGCCATCAGCATCACGAGCCCCGCGCCGACACCGTGCCCGGAAACGTCGCCGATGCTGATCCAGAGCGCGTTGCTGTCCGGCTTGGTCAGCACGTCGTAGAAATCGCCGCCCACTTCGTCGGCGGGCAGCATGCGCCCGGCAAACTCGAAGTCTGAATGCTTCGGGGTGGGCGGCAACATCGCGCGCTGAATCTGCGCCGCGATTTCGAGCTCGCGCGCCATGCGCGCTTGATTGCTGAGCGCGGCGCGCGCGCGCCCGAGCTCGCCGATCATGTCGTTGAAGGCGCCGCCGAGCTGACCGAGCTCGTCTTTTTCTTGGATTTGGACGCGCACGTCCAAATCTCCGGTCGCGATCCGGCGAGATGCGTCGCGCAAAATCTCGACGCTGCGCGTGACTCCGCTCGCCAAAATCCAGGCCCAAGCCAGGCTGAACAGCACGACGCCACCAACCAGCGCGAAGCTCAAATTGACCGCGCGCTGCGTCCGCCGGAATTTGTCGAGCGCCGCGGAGCGCACTTCGTCGTTCAGGGTGTGTTCGATGCCGGCAAAGGCGCTGAGCTTTTTCTTGCCGAGCTCGAACCACTCGTGCGGATTCACCGTGAGATCGTCTTCGGTCGTCTCGAGCGCGGTACGGCGCAGCACGAGCAGCTGCTTGTTTTCTTCCGTCGCCATGCTGCGGCCGTAAATCGCTTGGTGTTCGACCGAAGCCGCGGTGCGAAAGACGTCTGCGTAAATGTCTTGCTCCGAAATGATCGAGACCAAGTCGCGGTAGCTGCCCGGCGGAAACTCCCCGAGCGCGAACACGTGCGAGAGCAAGGCGTGCTCTTCACTCACGCGCTCTTCCAGCTGCAGCAAAGAAACGAGTGAGGTGATGCTGCGCAAGAGCTCGCCGTCGTCGCTCAAATCGGTGAGGCCGGCGATCGCGCGGATGAAGGCTTGGCTCGCACCTTTGTACAGATCGAAGACTTCGTTCAGGCTGGCTTCGCCGCTCTCCGCCTTCGCGCGCACGGCGGGCAGCATTTTGAGCAGCTCTTGGGCTTGCCCGAGCGGACCGGCCAAGCGCTGCGGCAAGCGCGACACATCGCGACCGGTCAGGAACGCGTTCAGCTCAGCGAGCGCGCGATCGCTCTGCCGAACCTGTTTTTCGGCTGCGCTCGCGGCTGCTTCGGCCGAGGCCGCGAGCTCGGCGTCGATCGAGCCGTCCGCCTGATCTTTGATTTGGCGCTCGTGTAGGCCGAGCGCGAGCGCTTCGGAGGCGCGTTCGAGCTGCAGCGCGTGCACCGCGTTCGTCATTTGCGCGGACAGATCGGCCAAGCTCTCGATCGAGCCGAGCGCCTCGGCTTTGCGCGCCTGCTCGCGCGCTCCACCGATGATCTGCAGCGCGAGCAAGAGCGCGCCGACCATTGGAATGCCCGCGAGCAGGGCGAGTTTATGTCGAATCGACAGGTTCAACGCTACTCAACCATAACGATTACCACGCTGCGCCACTAAACCCGTAAGGCCACGATGGTCTACCAAGTCGGTCTTTTTCGTGACAAATTGTGTTTGGCTTTCGGGCCGGCGGAGTCTTTCGAGCAAATTCTTGCGGGACGGACACAGGCATCTGCCGTAATCTGAATTTCGCGAACGTACCGGCCGTAGTGGCGATAGGCCCGAGTAATCCCAAAATCCTGGCCTCAGCCGTGGAGACAAGTTCGTTGGATACGAATCCCCCCCAGTCGAAGAGACATCCGGCCCCCTACCCGCTCGTATTCATGCGATTTCGCCCCGCTTGGGCGTACATCGACGGCATTCGCGAGTTCGGCCGATTCTTCTGCCAGACCACGTTCGGAACTCAGGAGCTCGCGGATCGCGCTTGCGTCGTGATCCAGGAAACCCTGGAAAACGCGGTCAAATATTCGAGCAACACCGCGGACAGCGAACTCGAACTTTCGATCTCGAGCGACGGATTGAGTATCGAATTCTCCGTCTCGAGCTTGCCAGACGCGCAACACCTCGCGAGCTTGCGCCAAGAGCTGAACGGCTTGCAAACGCTCGACCCGGAGCAAGCTTACCTCGCCGCCTTCATCCGCGCCTCGAACGAACCGGAAGCCTCGGCGCGGCTCGGCCTCGCGCGCATTCGCTACGAAGGCGGCGTCGAACTATCGATGAACGAAGAGTCGGGCGGCCGCATCCGCATCACTGCAAAAGGCAACCTATGAGTCAATTCACGTCCGTTCCCGTGCCCAAGGCAGACGCCGTCGCGATCCAAGTGATGGCGCCGAACCAAGTCAAACTCTCCGGCACGATCACGCAAAAAGATCCGTCGAGCGACTTGGCTGGTTTCTTCAAGGCCCTGCACAACGCCGCGCTCGCCGACAAACTCGGCGAAGTGCGCGCGGACGTGTCCGGGCTCACGTTCGTGAATTCATCGGCCATTCGCTTGTTCGTCGACTGGGCGACCTGGGTCAAGAACGAGCGCGGCCAGCGCTACACCTTGCGCTTCATCACGAGCCGCAACGTCACCTGGCAGAAGACCAGCTTCATGGCGTTGATGTCGCTGGCCAAGGAAGTCCTCGCCATCGAGCAAGTGAGCTGAGCTCCGGCCCAGCTGCCAAAGAAGCCGTGGCCCCCTTCGACCGCAAGCAACCGCAGCCGCCCCCGAGCGGAGGCCAGTCGAGGATCAGCGCAGCGCGCCCGGAGTTTCGCTCGGCGACGCCGCCGGAAACGCCGCGCAGCAGCGGCAAAATGGGCGTCCCGGCGGGCAGCAGCAGCAAAATGCAGGTCGCGGGCAGCGGCAGCAGCGGCGCGTCGAGTTCGCGTGACGGCGGTTCGCTCGCGGGCGAACGCTCGCTCGTGCGCGTGGTCTGCAACGCGGGCTCCGGCGCGCTCGAATACACGCATGCGTTCATCAGCGCGTACGCGGCCGATCACTTTCGCGGCGCGGTCGCGCAGCGACTCAGCGTCGGCGCGTACGAGCTCTTGTCGAACGCGCTCAACTTCGGTTCGGTCTCGAGCGACATCGTGCTCGAGTTGCTCGAGGCCGATCAACTGGTCGGCGTGCGCGTCTCGAACGAAGCGATTCAAGCGCGCATCTCGATGCTCACCGAACACTTGCTGAAGCTCCGCAACAACGCCGAGCAAACGTTCATGGAAGAGCTGCGTCGCTCGGTGACCGGCGGCATTCCGCGGCCCATGCTCGGGCTCGCGCGCGTCACGCACGAAGTCGGGCTCACGCTCGATTTCCAAGTAAACGATCGTCGCGTCTCGGTCACGGCGCAGTGTCGTCGTTGATTTTTTGTTTGGGGTGCTCCTGCGCTTCTCAGTGCGCGCAGGTTTCAAAAAGTGCCGCGCAGGCCGAGCCGCAAACAGCGACTCTCTAGCGATAACTGAGGCAAATAGCGCATGGCCGAGTTCGGCGTCGTCGCCAGCGTTTCGAGCCGCGTCGGTTGAGTGAAGAGCTGCGCTTCGCCGAGCGCGAAACTGCTGACGCCTTGCGTGACGCCGCTCACCGGATGATGAAAGCCGATCGCGATGATGCCGCCGGCGAGCGCACTCAGACCGAAATTCGCGGCGTGCCAAACGAAGCCGAGCCGCTCG
>DATATR010000054.1:0-4500 GCA_036268695.1 Polyangiaceae bacterium
CCAAACATCGAATGCATATTCATAGCTGCCAGTGACCGGGCCCGCTTCGGCGAACCGACTCATGATGTGATGAAACGAGCTCAGCGGCAGATCGCTGTAGTTCAGCTGCACGTTCGGGTAACTCTTGACCGCGCCGCCGCCGTCGTCACTTTGCTCGGAGACGACGTAAAAGTCGTGAAAGGAGCAGGCATAGAGGGTTTGTGGGCCGGGTCCTGCAGCGGTATTCCAAACATTGTTGAACACGAAATAACCGTCGTTGTTCCAAATGCCGTCCGCGCTCGAAGTGACGAACACGGGATCCGTGCATGAAGAAGCTTGATTTGCGGCTGCATCGGTTTGCGCGTCCGGCGCTGCATCCGAGTCATTCGTACTCGGAATCAACTCGACCGCAGTAACGCGCTTGCCCGCGCAGCCCGAGCAGCAAATCAACGTGAAAGCAAGCGACAGCACGCACGCACGCTTCATAATCCCACCAAGATCCCGAGCGCGACCGCGAGCGACGGCGCGCCGACTTTGCCAGCATCCGCGCCGGCGATCACCACGATTGGTCGCGGCTCGAGCATGATCTCGGCAAATTCCGCGTTCAGTGCCACGCGCGGCGCGAGACGCAACAGGCCGCCAATGCCCGCGCTCGATGAAAATGAGACGACGTCTCCGCTCGTGCCGCGATAGGGCGGCGCGGCGGAACCGCTCGTATGCAAATCGAAGCCGCCGACACCGAGCCAGGCCTCCACGCCGAATGGCTTCGGCTCCGTCGCAACACCGAAGGCGAGCGCGGCGAGCTCCTGGCGAATGGTCGCGCTGCCAGCCGAAGTACGAAGCTCGGGTCCGACCAGCGGCGCCGCGAACATCACGCGCCCGAACCAAGCACCCAATCCATGCGAGAACTCGAGCGTCGGACCGAGTGCCAACCCGATTTTGCCGAGCCCGTCGAGCGCGAACACGCCGACTCCGAGCGCGTTACCGCGCAGCACCGGCGATTCTGGCGGCGGCAGCGCCGGCGCGATCCATGCGATCACGTCCTTTGGCGCCGATCGTTGCGGCTCCGCGCGGACGGCTTTTGCGCCGACTTCGAGCAGGCTCGCGCGCAAGAGCTCGAGCGCACGGATCGCGAGCACGTTGGTCGCGTTCGCGCCGTCGCCGACTTGGAGCCGGCGCACGACGGTTTTGCCGGTCACGCGATCGTTGATCCAAATATCCGCGAACGCGCCGTTCGGCGCTCGGTTCATCGCTACCGTGGCGAAGCTCGAGTCGCCGTTGGCAGCGGTTTCGACGTCGGCGCGCGGATCGCCCGGCGCACGATCGACGTCGATCACCTCGAACCCCGCGTCGAACAGCTCGGCGCGCAGGCGGATGCTGACCTCGCGCAACAATCGATCGTCGGAAGCTTCGCGCACCAGTGCCACCTTCGAGCGCGTTTCTCGCGCTTGCAGTGGCGTGCTGAGCGTCGAGCCGATGCCGGCGCAGAGCAACGCGAGGGCGCCCCGCAGGCTCATGTTCCCGCGTGATCGCGCGCATAGGCCGCGTGCGGTCCGCGCGGGAAACGCCGCAGGTATTCGGCGGCGGCGGCTTCTGCGCGCGCCGTCTGACCCGATTCCACGAGCGCGACGAGTTTTCGACCGAGCGCCTCTGCGATGAACGCGCCGCGCGGCGATTCGCCGAGATAGGTGTCGTACCAACGAATTGCATCCGCGCGCGAGCCGGCGTCGTCCGCCATTCTGCCGAGCACGAACGCCGCAGCACGCGCTTCGGCCGAGCCTGCGAAACGCGCGCGCTCCGCGAGTAGCCCGCGCTCGGCAAGCCCGCGTTCGTGCAAGTAGCGAGCAGCGTCTGCTAGTGCGACCAAATCCGAAAGCGAACCGCGGCTCAGCACGCCGTCCACGCCGCGCGCCTCGGCCGCGTCGCGAACACCCCGGAAATTGCCGTCTGCCAGCATTTCCGACCAAGTCGGCTGCGGGTGAGCCAGCGCGGACGTTGCTGAAGACGGCCCACTCGCGTTCGACGAGGGCTCGGGCTCGCTCGCGTCCCCGGCACTCGGCTTCGTCGCGTTGCTCGACGCGGCCGCGCTCGCAGCCTTCGGCAGAGCCGCATCCGCCGGTGTCGCGAGCGCAGAAGCGAGCTCGGCTTCGCCCGTGTTCGCGCGCGCGACCAGTCGTTGCCCGGCGGAGACGCGCAAGCCATCGGGCAAGGATGGTCCGCGCACGATCACGCTGCCGTCGTGCAAGATGAGATCGAGCCGTGAGTTCGCGTCCGACCAATCGACGTCGAAGGCCGTGCCAGTGACTTCGATCTCGTAGGGTCCCGCCGCCACGACCCAATGCGTGAGCTTGCGATGCACCACGCGCGCCTGCAAATGTCCCGCGCCGAGCACGACGCGCGCGCCGTCACTCGTGAGCTCCGCGACGCGGCCTTTGCTGCCCGGCGCGAGCCCGAGCTCAGTGCCATCCGAAAAATGAACGCCGAGCGGCGCGCCCGCGGCCGCTACGCCGAGCCACGCGCCATCCCTCACGACCGGCCCAGTCACTCGATATTCAAGCCGCGCCGGCTGACGCAGAAACACGAACAGCGCGAGCGGGAGCGTCAGCGCGGCCGCAAGCAACAGCGAGCGAAGCGGCGAGGTCGAGCGCCAGCGCCGCGTCGCTTGCGCGATCAAACGTTCGCGACCGGCGGCGTGGCGCGGCGCATCGATGCGCTCATCCAACACCCGCGCGATGCGGCAGAGCGCGAGCGCGCTCGCGTCGAGCTCGGCATGTTCGAGCTCGCTCATGAGCGACCCTCCAAGTACGGAGCCAAGAGCGGGTCGGATGCCGCGAGCAAACAGACGCGACTCGACGCGTCGGCGACGCGGCGCTTGACGGTCGCGAGCGAACAACCGAGCAGCGTCGCGAGCTCGCTCAGCTCGAGCCCCTCGATGTAGCGCAGCACGAACACCGTGCGCAGCTTGTCGCTCACGCGATCGAGGATTTGGTACAGGCGCAGCACTGCGGCGCGCGGCTCGTGCCAATCCACGCTGACCGCGCTTTCGGGCTCGAGTAGCGCGCCGTCGTCCGAGAGCAAGAGCCAGCGCTTGGCGCGGCGTTTTCTGAGCTCGCTGTGCGCAACGTGGATCGTGATCCCGAGCAAAAAGCCGCGCAGCGCAGCAGGCTCACGCAACGAGCCCAAGTCGCGGAACAGACGCAAGAAGGCATCCTGAACGCAATCCTCGACGTCGACCGGACCGAGCATGCGCCGCAGCAAGCGCCGCACCAAGAACGCATAGCGGTCCCAGATTCGACCCGCGGCGGCAGGTTCTTTCGCACGCACGCGCGCCACGAGCAGAGCGTCGTCCTCTTCAGGTCGCTCGGCGGCCGAGACAATGCGTAGGTGCGGCTTGCTCTCCGCGATGCCAGCGGAACCTGCCATGGCTTGGTAATGTAGGCGCACGAGGCGCGGGCCGCGGCTCAGTTTTTTTTGGGGGTTCGAAAGGATGCGAAATATGAGCCGCGAACCGAGCTCATTGCGCCTAGTCAGGTCATGAACTCCTTCCCTCGCCTGCGTCTGTCCCGCGTGCTTTCCGCCGTTTCGATGCTCCCGGCTGCCTTACTCCTTTCAGCCGGCTGCTCGAGCTCGAACGGCGCGAGCGACGATAGCTCCGGCGCAGGAACGACGAGCTCCGGCGGTCACGCTGGGACGAGCAGCACGAGCGGCGGCACTGCGTCGAGTAACGCAGGAGCGAACAGCGGTGGCACGGCTTCGAGCAATGGGGGCGCGACGAGCAGCGCGGGAGCGAGCAACGCGGGCTCGACCGGAACGAGCGGTGGTGCGACCGGCATTGGCGGCACCACGAGCAACGCGGGAGCGAGCAGCGGCGGCGCGAACGCCGGTGCGAGTGGAAGCGGAGGTTCCGGACAAGCCGGCGCGGCTTCGGGCGACGCGTGCATGAAATCGAACGCGACGTGTTCGGGTTCGAACACCGGCTGCAACGTCGGCGACTACTACCTCTACGACAATCAATGGAACTGCGCGGGCAATCACTGCGGGCCGGAGTCGGCTTACGGTTGCTTGAACTCGGACGGCAGCGTGAGCTGGGTAGCGACCTCCAATCAACCGACCGGCAACACCGCCGTCCTCACCTATCCGGCGATTCAATCGAACTTCGATAGCAAGCCGAAACTGAGCTCGTTCAACAGCATCAGCGCGACGTTCTCGGAGACCAGTCCGCAGATCGGTGACTACGAAGTCGCCTGGGATTGCTGGTTCAACGACAACGACAACGAGCTCATGATCTGGGTCGACACGTACAAGCAGGTGCCGGGCGGTAAAAAAGTGGCGACCGCGGTCATGCTCGGCGGCCATTCGTACGACGTTTGGTATTCGCCGGGCAGCGGCACCGGCGGCTACCTCGCGTTCTACGCCAACCAAACGATCAGCTCCGGCACGATCGATCTGCTCGAGCTGTTCAAGTACGCGGTCACGAACAATTGGCTGCCAGCGAGCTCGGTCGTCAATCAGCTGAGCTTC
>DATATR010000055.1:0-4596 GCA_036268695.1 Polyangiaceae bacterium
CAAAGGGTCCATTCATGTGGTCTCGGGTGTCGGCGCTCCAATCTCGACTCGTCTCGACTCGCTCATGGTTTCGCCGCGAGCGGCGCTTCACGTAACATGGTCGAGTCGCATTGATAACTCTTGAGGATTATTTTTCCGTGCGCGGGGCTCGCGACCAGCAGGCGTTGGCCGGTCCAGACCGCGCGTGCGTTTGGCGGCGCCAGGTTTTGCGGTAGGAAGGCTTCGAGCCGATCGCGCGGGCCGTCGAGTGGCAACTCGAGGCCGTTTTGGCCGAGTTGATGCAAAATCGGGCGACCCGCGTCACAGATCGCGTCGATGCGATTGACGCCGAGCTCGCTCGCTTCCGCGTTGCCGCTGTGCATGCGCGCGCCGCGCCGTTCACCGCTGCAGTCGCCAACGACGAGCAGGTCGCTACCTTGCGCCAGCGCGCCGAGCGGCAAACAGCCTTCGAGGATGCGATCGGCGCGCGCGTACTCGGGATCGGTTTGAATCGTGAAGAGCGTGGTGATGGGTTTGCCCGTCGCGCGCGAGCACACGCCGTAATACCAGCGGCTGCCAGCGACCGCGAAGCTGACGGAATTTTGCTCGCAGGGCAAAGGCACGCTGAGCGGTAGGTTTTGCCTCGCGGCGCTCGTCCCCTCGAGGCGATGAAAACCAAAGCCGACGCAATCACGCTCGGTCGGATCCACGCAATCTTCTTTTTCGCCGCGCGCGAGCAGCAGGAAACGATCGTTCGCGCGGGTCAGCGCGATGTTGCCGCGCGGACGCGAGATCGGCGGGAAAACCGGGCCAATTTCCAGCACGCGTGGCGCGCTGCCGCTGTCGGTCGTCGAGCGAATCACGGCGCGGGTGCGCGCGTCGCTGCCGCGCTGCTCGAGCCAGGCGATCGCGAGCTCACTGCCGCGCGTGACGGCCGAGACTTCCGCGATGCGCGCGTCCGTCGCGTTGTCGCCGGCGCCGGCGCCTTCGTCGAAGGCCGGCTCGCTGCGGCGCTCCGCGCCGAGCTCGTCGAACAAACTGAGCGACAAGCCGCGCTCGTGCGCGTTTGCCCAAATCAACGCCGCGCCGCTGTCGGTCACCACCAAATCGAACGCGCCGTCGCCCACGCCTTGACGGCTGCCGACGGACGCGGCGCGCCGCGCGCTCGCCGCGCTTTGCGCTGGCGCGGCTAAAGTGCGCGCGGTTTGCTTCGCGCCCGGCTTCTTGCACGCGCTCGACGAGCCGAGCAGGGCGAGCAGCGCGAACACGAGAGAGCGTCGATTCATGACCCGAAGAACGTTCGAAACCTACACCGGGGTTCCGTGAAATCCACGGAGCCCATCAAGTTCGCCTGCAAGCAGCGGCAAAATGGCGATTTTTTGCAGAGTTCATGGCCGATCGCGTTTTCCGGATGGCACCCGCACTCGCTTCACCGAAAGCTTGTCCGACCTGCAATGCGAGCCTCGAAGGCTCAAGGAGATCGCTCAGCCATGCATCGCTTCGGCTCTTATTCTATCTCGGTCACGCTCTCTTGTGCGCTGTGCCTGGCCGGCACTTTGGCCTGCTCTTCCTCGTCGAGTGATGACACCGGCGCGAGCGCCGGGACGAGCTCGAACAACGCGGGCACCTCGAGTGGCGGCGCGACGAACAGCGCGGGCACGTCGAGTGGCGGCGCGACCAACAGCGCGGGCACGTCCGCGGGCGGCGCGAGCAGCGCAGGAACCTCGAGCGGCGGCGCGACTACGGCGGGCAGCGCGAACGGTGGCAGCGGCACATCGGGCAGCGCGGGTTCGAGCAGCGCGGGTTCGGGCGGTGGCGCGAACACTGGCGGCGTGGGCGTGACTTGGAACAAAGTGTTCGTCACTTGGTACGGCTACGACGACAACTCGTGCCAAACCGAAGCGCAGCACACCTGCGCCAACATCGCCTACGCCATGAGCGACGGCTTCCCGACGAAGCACGACAGCGCGACCGAGGGCAAAGGCAGCTACGACGATCCGATCACGTTCGCCGCTTCGCAGCAGGGGGACGCGGAAACCTTCGGCGGCGCGACGATCAACCCGGGCACGATCATCTATTACCCGAAGGTAAAAAAGTACTTCATGATGGAGGACTCGTGTCTCGAGTGCACCCAGCAATGGGACGCGATGAAGCTCTTGCACGTCGATTTGTGGATGGGCCCGTCGATGCCGCCAGCTGGGCAAACCATGTTCGGGCAACCCTTGATCGACTGCGAAGACAACTCGACCGACAGCAGCGCAGACGACCCGACCGACACGATCATCGTCGATCCGCCCTCGAACCTCGAGGTCAGTCCGACGATGCTGTTCACCGGCACGCAGTGCAACGTACCGTAGTCGATCAAAAGTAATTCATGGTGGTGGGCGCCGCGCTGGCGCCCGTAGCTTTTCGGACCAGTCGGAGTCACGCCGGGTGAGCAGGCAAAAAAGCTCAGCGGGCGCCGCGCAAAGCTCGCGCGGACGGCTCAAAGCAGCCACAGAATCGCGGTCACGCCGCGCGGGTAATATTTCGAACCTTGCGCGACGCCAGCGACGCACTGGTCGCTCATGGCCGTGTCGCGCGAGCCGATTTGTTGCCAGCGCGCGTGCGCCGAGTGGCTCTCCGCGCTCGGTCGCACGCCGAACACTCGTTCGGCCACGGCTTGGCACAAGAAAATCTTGCTCAGCCAGCTGTTGTCCGCGCTGCTCGACAGTTTCCAGCCGCCGTCGGCGAAGAGGCACAAGTCGGGGCTCAGCGCGCGCCGCAAGTGACGCTCGAGTCCCTCGAACAAAGGCGCGAACGCGGGATCGCTCCGTGTCGACTCGAGCTCACCCCAAAATAAAAGAAACACCAAGCCCTCGATCGCCGGCAAAATCGCGCTCGTGCTCTCGCCGCCCAGCAGCGCCGGGATGAATCCGAGCTCGTCGCGCCAAGCAGAAGTGATGCTTTTCGCGACGCGTTCTGCGCCCGCGCGCGAGCGTTTCGCGAGCTCGCTTTCGCCGAGCCGCGCGAACACGCGTTCGAGCCCGAGCCACGCGGCAAAGCCCTTGGTCGCCAAATACAGGTTTTGGCGCGCTTGGCCGAGGCTCGGATCGAGGCTGTCGTAGGTGGTGATTTCCCAGCCGCCCGCGCAGCGACTCGAATCGAGGTTCACGAGGCCGTTGCGCCGCGCCGGATCCGGATCGTCGCGCTGTTCGAGCGAGCCGAGGCAAGCGCGGAAAATCGGCGCGCGCGCGCCGAGCCAGCTTTCGTCGTTCGAGCGCGTGACGTAGCTGACCGCGCTGAGCACCCAATTCATCAGCTGCTCGGCCGTCATGTAGCTGAAGCAGCCGATCAAGCCGGGCTGTTCGTAGCTTGAATAACCCTGAGGGGTGAAGCTTCCGGCGATGCCCATGTCGTGCGTGAAGCTCAAACCTCCGGCAAGCCCGCGCGCCGCCGGCGCCGGCACCGAGCGGGCCAAATCATGAGCGTCGAAGCCGTGCGTGGCGTCCGCGCGCTTCGCGCCGTCAACCGGTCGCGCGAGCTCGTCCGTGTACGAATAACGCGCGACGAACCAGTCGAGCACGTTTTTTACCGTCCATGGGTTCGAGTAAAGCTCATAGAAACAAAGATCGACCGTGAGATCGAAGGTGTTCATCATCGCGTATTCGCCTTCGAGCACGACCCAGAACGGCTTTCCTTCGTGCTCGAGCAGCTGCGTGTTGCCCCAATAGCTGCGCTCGGCGTGTGCCAACAGAAAGCGCTGATGTTCGTCGAGCGCGCTCGCGCCAAGGCTCCGATCGAGCGCGACCGAGCGCGCCGCGAGTTCTTCATAGCGCGTGAGCGCGGCGCTCAATACCTGTTCGATGTTCGAGTAAAAGCGCGTGTACAGGTAGCGACACTCGAGCCCGGTCGTCACCGTGCCCGTGCGACAAAAACCGATCACGAACTCGAGCTCGCGGCGTTCGCCCGCCGGCACTTCGAGCGTGAAGCCGCAGCTCCGACCGAGTAGATGCGAGCGCCCACTTGCGACGAACTCGAGGTCGCTCCATTGCACCCACCCGACGAGCCCTGCGGCGGCGCGGGCGGCAAGCCCGATTTCTCGGCCCCAACCGACGGCGTGCGAGACCCCTTCGATCAAGCGGCAAGGCCGGCCCGGGTCGATCGCGAAGAGCAGGCGTTTCGTGGCCTTTCCGTCGCGATTGTCCAGCGTGAGGCGCGCGCAAATCGCGGGCAAGAGCGCCGCAGCGAGCTCGCTGTCGCTCGCGGATTCGGGATCGGGCAGCGGCGCGACTGGAGTGAAAATCGAGAAGCTGAAGTTCGAGCTCGACCAGGTGTCGGTGGCGCGTTCGTAACGGCGCGTTACGTCTTTCAGCGCGTGACGCTGTTTTCGTCGTGGTTCGCCGGGCGCGGTCGTGAACTCGGTCGGCTCCGGCGCGTCGGCGTTGCGAAAAAATGGCAGCGCGTGCACCTCGTCGGATTCATCGACGTAGCCGACGATCAGATCGTGACTCGCCGGCGCAGCGCCTTCGATCGTCGGACCGCCGCCGGCTGCGAACCGGCCGCAAGTAAAAGTCGCGTACGCGCCGAGCGGGGAGTGATGAGCGTGAAAGTCGATTGAGTGCATGGCGCGAAATG